>DUZX01000022.1 GCA_013349325.1 Desulfuromonadales bacterium | reverse complement strand
TTGGCTGATTGGCGGTGCCGGCTGCTCAAAGTCAAAACCGGTCTGACGGTGAACAGCTTCGTTCTGGTTTATTGTTTCCTGAGTGCAGCTGCTGGAAGTTGGCTCGCCGGTCTGCAGATGGCCGACCGGAATATAAAAGGCCTGATGATCGCGGTACGAAAAGGATAGCCCGACAATCTCTGCCAGGCGTGGGTCGAGGCTGGTCGTCTCCAGATCGAAAGCGAATTCAGCGGCCTGCTCCAGCGCTGTTGCCACGGTTTCCAGCACCTCCGCTGTGGTGATAGTGTGGTATTCCTCGGTTGCAAGCGTTGCTGTCGCAGTCAGCTCCTTGATCAGCGACGTGAAACCATAGCGTTTGAAGAAGCTGTTCAGGGCTTCCTGATCCGGCTGCTGTGCGTGCAGTGATTCCGGCGCGACATCCAGCGGGACGTTACAATCGATGGTTGCGAGCCTTCGTGACAGCAGTGCCTGCTCGCGGAATTCGCGCAGCTTCTCGCCGTTTTTCCCCTTGACCTCCGTTGCCCGATCAAGCAGCTCATCAAGAGACTTGAACTCCGCAATCAGCTTTGCGGCCGTTTTTTCGCCAATTCCAGGTACACCGGGGATGTTGTCGGATGTGTCACCTGCCAGTCCCAGAATATCAATCACCAGTTCGGGCTTGACGCCGAAGCGCTCGACTACATCGGCGATTCCGGATTCCTTCATCTTCATGGTATCCAGCAGCGTAACGCGTTCAGTTACAATCTGCATCAGATCCTTGTCACCGGTGACTACCACCACCCGGCCTCCGCTGGCGGCAAAACGCCCGGCCAGTGTGCCGATTATGTCATCGGCCTCAAATCCCTGCAGTTCCAGCGTCGGAATATTGAACGCCCGTACAACTTCGCGAATCGGCTCCATCTGAATCCGGAGATCATCCGGCATGGCAGCGCGGTTGGCTTTATACTGCGGGTATAAGTCGGTACGAAAGGTGATCCGCCCGGCATCGAAGACAACCGCTACATGCCGGGGATCATAATCTTTCAGCAGTTTGAGCAGCATCTGGATAAAGCCATAGATGGCGTTGGTCGGGAAACCACTGGGCGATGACAGATGCCGGATAGCGAAGTAGGCCCGGTAGATGTAGGATGAGCCGTCAACCAGATAGAGTGTTTCGTTCGAGTTCATGCTTGTTCTCCGTCGGGGACTGTACGCGTAAACAGTGCAAAAGCCATGGCTGGCCGCTTACTGGACTCACGCATGGCAAATTGCAGGGCATCAAAATCCCACCCCTTGGCGCTCCAGGTGTTGAGGACTTCCTCGATACTATCTTCGGTAACAGTCGTCAGCTCAATGACCTTGTAGGTTAACATGGCAACGGTCCTTTCGTGAAAGGGCAGAATTGTAGCGGCACGTGGGTTGCCCTGTGTGCAGAAATAAAAAAAGGCGACTTGAGAGCCGCCGTTTGAGTTTATAACAGTACTTAAATATCAATAAGTTAACGCACTCAAGTTTTCTAGTTTCACACACTGGTATGAGCAGTTTTATTAGCACATGTCAGGCCCTCTTTACAATTAAATTACGTGGTAACTATTCAGCACATATTTTAAAAAGCTCGTCATTCCCGAGGGTTTAATCGGGAATCCAGACTTTGACTTCGTGGATCCCCGATAGAATCACTCGGGGATGACAGGCTTTTTTTCTAGTACCAAGTAACACTTAAATAATCGTACAAAAAGCTCCCTCCCCCCTGGCGGGGGAGGGTTAGGGTGGGGGGGAGGTTGCCATGAAAGTACTCCGTTGCAGCTTCCCCCACGCCCTGCCCCCCTCCCGCAAGGGGAGGGGGAAACGTTTCGAAATAATAAATGTTCCATGGTACTAATATGTTGAAAGTACGGAATAGTTACTCCCTTCGTAAATCAGGTCGGTTTGGTCGAGTATGACAAGGTCATGAAGAGGGAGCATCTGCACAACGGTCTCAATCCCTTCGTAAATCAGGTCGGTTTGGTCACCATGATTTGTATGAACAAACGGTCCACCTGCATTTTGGGGTCTCAATCCCTTCGTAAATCAGGTCGGTTTGGTCCGCCGGACTATGGGCACATCGTCCGAGTTCGGATGCGTCTCAATCCCTTCGTAAATCAGGTCGGTTTGGTCTCGCATGTCAGGAGTTAAAACGGCTTCGTAACAAAATGAGTCTCAATCCCTTCGTAAATCAGGTCGGTTTGGTCTTCTTTGACGATGATGGGTCTCTTAAAGGTGGTTACACTGGTCTCAATCCCTTCGTAAATCAGGTCGGTTTGGTCATCGTTAAGTTCCTCTGGAACACCGGAGGCATCAGAGGTCTCAATCCCTTCGTAAATCAGGTCGGTTTGGTCAAACCTGCTGTTACTGTAAATGATACTATGTTTAAAAACCGTCTCAATCCCTTCGTAAATCAGGTCGGTTTGGTCTTTTCACCTGCGGATGCTGTAGCATGTGCGACCACTCCAGTCTCAATCCCTTCGTAAATCAGGTCGGTTTGGTCAAAAACAAAACCCCGCAGCCGATCGAACGGCATACGGGGCAAAGTCTCAATCCCTTCGTAAATCAGGTCGGTTTGGTCAAGCCGAATAGCGAAAGCAAAGGAAATAATCCCCGCCCGTCTCAATCCCTTCGTAAATCAGGTCGGTTTGGTCGGAGGCACGGGCAAACCTGAATGAGTTGGCAGACGGTGCGTCTCAATCCCTTCGTAAATCAGGTCGGTTTGGTCCATCTCATGTAAGTTGGATAATGATACAGGAGAAGAAGAAGGTCTCAATCCCTTCGTAAATCAGGTCGGTTTGGTCTTTACAATGAGGATGATGCTGATTGGTCTGGCCGGAATAGCAAGTCTCAATCCCTTCGTAAATCAGGTCGGTTTGGTCAATTAATAATAATGCATTCGTGCAAGCGGGGGTAGGCGTCTCAATCCCTTCGTAAATCAGGTCGGTTTGGTCTTCTGTTGCGAATCGCTGAAACAGCCGGGATAGACAGAGTCTCAATCCCTTCGTAAATCAGGTCGGTTTGGTCCCTTTTTTTCGACGAAGCTGGGTCGGCCATTATATGTCTCAATCCCTTCGTAAATCAGGTCGGTTTGGTCGGATACGCTGTTTTTTTTAAAATATTGGAACAACTAGGAAAAACGTCTCAATCCCTTCGTAAATCAGGTCGGTTTGGTCTTTTTGAATTCCCAACGGCGAATAGGGATCATGTAACGACGTCTCAATCCCTTCGTAAATCAGGTCGGTTTGGTCAAAACAGCGGGCTGGTAGTAGTAATTTCTGACGAGGAGTAGTCTCAATCCCTTCGTAAATCAGGTCGGTTTGGTCACTGGTGATCAGCTGGCAGAAGTGAAGGTCCGAGTGAAGGTTGTCTCAATCCCTTCGTAAATCAGGTCGGTTTGGTCGAAGCCTGTTATCAAGTCCAAACGATCACGTCAATAAGGTCTCAATCCCTTCGTAAATCAGGTCGGTTTGGTCTGAGGGCAAAAGCCCGAATAAACGACATGCTCGGGCACTCCTGTCTCAATCCCTTCGTAAATCAGGTCGGTTTGGTCATTGGGGGAGATGTTTGTAAATGCCTCCAGCAAGAAAATGTCTCAATCCCTTCGTAAATCAGGTCGGTTTGGTCCAACCAACACCATAACCATAAAGGGACAGAACCAAAGACTCACGTCTCAATCCCTTCGTAAATCAGGTCGGTTTGGTCCATTTCGTGATGTTAACGCCGGCAATACGATCGGAACGTCTCAATCCCTTCGTAAATCAGGTCGGTTTGGTCACCGAATTTCTGCACTTATCAAGTGTATAGATGAAGGTCTCAATCCCTTCGTAAATCAGGTCGGTTTGGTCGACTGATTGTGACGTGCTCATAACTAACCCTGAACTGATCGTCTCAATCCCTTCGTAAATCAGGTCGGTTTGGTCCAAACTGAAGTCATGGAAATCCTCGGTCGTATTCGAGGGTCTCAATCCCTTCGTAAATCAGGTCGGTTTGGTCGGACTCCTGGAGTTTTTAGAAGTGTACGAGCTCGAGCTTGTCGGTCTCAATCCCTTCGTAAATCAGGTCGGTTTGGTCCGCGCGCCACGGCGCGAAAAAAGCGAAAAATTTAGTGTCTCAATCCCTTCGTAAATCAGGTCGGTTTGGTCCAGACAACGGTAAAGGCACTATTGTAAAGACGAACGATCACCTGTCTCAATCCCTTCGTAAATCAGGTCGGTTTGGTCGAGCAGGAGCCGGTCGAGATAATCACTCCCGTCGCCAAGAGTCTCAATCCCTTCGTAAATCAGGTCGGTTTGGTCCAAAGACTCACAAGAGTAATCACGAAAGATCTAAGTCTCAATCCCTTCGTAAATCAGGTCGGTTTGGTCTATGCGGGGTTTTATGGTAAAACAAAAACGCCCTTGTGAGTAAGTCTCAATCCCTTCGTAAATCAGGTCGGTTTGGTCTACCCTCCCGTATTTCCTTTTTTGATCAGTATGTTAGCACCCCTTTTCCGCAGACCTCGCAGCAGTTTGCTTGCAGTATCTCGCATTTTCTATCACCACCTTTCTAACGTATTGAAATTGAACAACATAAAAAGTCCGCAGACCCAAAAACAACAAATTTATAAAAAGTTATTGATTTCAGTGCGTTAGCGATAAAACGCTTTTGTCGCCACAGGTCTGCGCAGTACATACGCTACCGCAACCGGTTTAACTGATAAACGATTACAACCACAGGTGTCAAGACAACTCTAACCATCCATTTCAAACTCTGCCGAGTCCGGATAAAATCAGCGAGAGGCGGGCAATTTCACAGCAACAGATAATCTTCATCCACCGGAATTACTTTACAGACACCCAAAGCAACCAGCGTATCTGCGCAGCGATCGCACAACGGAAAATACTTCACTCCGTCATCCACCTTAACCATCGTACATTCAACACGCCTGCGCATCTCGGCAAACCTGCGCTCATCAATATCAGCCTCAAAAATAGACTTTTGCACCCGGCGACCATAATCCTTCATGATGCGGGCGATTCTGTTGAGCCGCTTGGGATCGGCTATGTCATAGGCAATAATCATGTTCATATAATCATAAAATCCAGTTGCGTTATTTTGATGCCCAAACCGGATATGCGTACCTTACGCAAACAGCGTGAGCAGATTTTATACATCCGCACCGAGTCAGTACGAGGATCAATATTTCCCCGGCAATACGATACAATTCTGGAGAGACCTTCCGTATCAAGATCGCACTCGAACACCGATTTCTGGGTATTGAGCCCAAATTCTTTCAGAAAGCGATGCAATCTGCCGCGTCGCTTGTTTGAGGTTATGTCATATGAGATCAGGACGTTCATAAAAATCCTTACTTCAACAAAAGTGGCTGATAGCGCGTTGACTCACCCTCAATTACCCGCCGCAACTGCCGTGCCTGAAAAATCATCGCCTCGGCATAGGTCATCTGCTTCTGGGCCACGGGATGATAAAATTCCGTTGTCATCTTCTTTTCAAAAGCTTTGACTATCCTGGCAAATGCAGCGGGATATGCCCGTATCGCCAGTTTTCCTTCACCGGTGGCACTCTCCTGGTCGTCAGCTTCAAACGATTGCTCCGGCATATCAAAAACATCTTCCTCTTCAACCACCGACATCTGACCGATCGGATCGTTACAGGCAACCGTTATCTGGTCTTCCGTATCGTCATACTCCGCTACAGGTGGCGGCTGAACCTGATAGAAATCAGGCGCTTTAAGAATCCCCAGATTGAACAGCGACAACGTCAGCGTATCTGCAATCATCGAACGAAACTCTTCCACCAGATCCAGCGGCAAAGAATGGCGGCCATACTCCAGGGTGTGCAGCATGCCGGGATACGGATCCAGTCCGGCAATCCTGACGGCGGAGTACGCACGGTTCGTGATAAAGGTGTAGAGCAGTGACAACACAGAATTGATCGGGTCAGTCGGTGGCCTCCGCACACGTTTGTAAAAGCCGTGGTCCTGATCAAAGCCATGTCGCAGTCCGCTAAAGTAGAGCGCAGACGCTCTCCCCTCCACGCCGCGGACTACATCAACAGATTCGGTTTCAGACAGCTTGCGGGCCATGCGCCTGATGCTGTCTGCGGCCTCACCGGCATGGCGATTGTCTCGCGTTCGCTGGATTCGTTGCAGAACGGTTGCCATGTTGGCCATCTTGCCGCCGACAATGCTCTGTGCCGTAGACAGACAAAAACCGGCGTCATCCGTCAGAAGGAACTGGCGCTTGCGCAGGAAGACGTTTTTTTGTTCACCGCCCGCCAACCTGCCGACATAACGCCCGTCCAGACGCATAAAAACGGTATCGATATTCTCCCGCATCAGCAGCTTCAGCGCCTGGGGAGTGATAACCACATTACCCATGATGACCAGTTGTTCCAGCTTGTAGATGAACAGGGTGTGATAGGTGTCATTTTCTTTTTTGACTATCAGATGACGTCCTTCCCGAACGATGCGGGCGCCTTGCGTCGAGATGTAGACGATCATCGCGGCCCCGCTTTCAAAACCGCCTCCGCAGCTTTTTCGGCGGCAATTCTGATCTCCTCATCCTTCTGGAAATCTGCTCGCCCTTGGGTCGTATCCGGATAGAGTTTGGCCATGACACTCTCTTCATTGATACGCCACATGGCGCCGGTGGCCGGATCGACGATCAACAAGCCGACCAGTCCGCCAAAGATGATGTTGCCGAAGTACCAGCCGTTTATGCCGGCCTCAATAACGGTCTGATGCGGCAGATAGCCTTCTTTGTTGATGCGCACCTCGTACTTTGCGCTCTGAAAGAAACCGGAACTCCGCTCCAGCAAAGCGGTAAAGGGTGTTTTGGCCTTGAGGATGGTCTCCCCGCTGCGGAGATTTTTGACTTCCAGCTCTGCGCCATCCGGAGTGGACATGATCGGCAGTGTTTTGGCCCCGCCCGACACGATTGAGGCGCAACCGCTTTGAGAAAACATGAGTGCTGCGACGAACAAGGTGGTGATGGTTTTTCTTAGTGGCATGATGCCCTCCTGAAGTATCTGAATGGAGGGCATCATGGATCAGAATGCAGGTAATCGGGAGAACTGCAATGTTGCAGTTTGCATCGGGAGGAGTTTTGTGAGTCACCCTGCATAAAGGGATTCAGGGGGATGTGCCGTTGATCTTACGTCCGGCGGAATCTGCAGCGCAGACTTTTTCCAGCAGCGTAAAGAGTGGGTGTTCCAAAAATCGTCGTTGGTTCCTGCTGAGTAGCTGGTCAGCCTTCAGGTTCCATGACTGTTTGTAGTGGTGATTTTTTATAATCCAATAAACATCACCGGCAAGGTGTTCAAGCCCATTCCTGTTTAAAATGTCCCTGGCCATTTCAGCGCCGACATCAGCGTGCCCATGCGCCCGCCATCTGCCGTTGAAAAAACGGGTTGTACTTTTCTTACCGATATCATGCAGCAGAACCGCCCAGAATACCCGCTCATCGTCAAGGTCATCTACTTCAGCCACAGCCTGAAGCGTATGTGTCAGGGCGTCTCCTTCGGGGTGAAATTCTGGCGGTTGCGGTACTCCGCGCAGCGCAGCTACTTCGGGGATGATAGTGGCAATGGTACCTTCTGTCAGCCATTCCTCAAGCCGCCTTTTCCAGTCACCGGCAGTCACAGCCCGCCGAATCCGCACTCTAATTGGGGGAAGGTGGGAAGATTTTCTTTTTTGATCCCGATAAAATCCAGCGCTATGGCAAGCATTTTGGTAAATGTTTCCTGTTTTACCGGCTCATAGCCATGCGCCAGCAGCGACATATTACGTATGGTGAGTATTTTCCCCAGCTCTGCAGATGCGGCAGTATAGGCGGCTCCGAGCGGGTCTCCCAGCGCGTGCAGGAGCTGATAGCTTTTGTGAAGCGGAATCTGAATTTTTCCCTCACGCCCGTTCGTACACTCCGTCAGCAGTTCCTGACGCAACTCTTCCGGGATCTGCTCCGCTGTAAGGTCGGAGTTGTCAATGCCGTACGCTACCTTGAGCTTCATCTTTGCCATTTTTTCAATGGCGCTGTAGAGACGCGCAACGGCGTCATCATATTTGTATTCAATTTCACCGCGACGTATGGCATTTACCAGCAGATCGGTGATCATCGCCATGCCATCAACTTTACTGCTCATGCCCGCTTTGGGTGATGATTTGATCAGGGCGTCCTGCTCGATGCAGATTTTTTCGAGCAATGGCAGTGATGCCTGAATCTGTTTATAAAAAAGCGTGATCCATTTTTTATCCGTTTCAGCTGCAATCTGCCGAAACTGACTCTCGCAGCGTTTTAGATCACTCAATGCACGAACATATTTGAAACTATCCCAGTTGTTGCAGGCGTTCGACGCATGAAAAATACCTTCGAACAGCTGTTTGCGCAGGGGCGACTTTTCGCGTGCAGCGTCTGCAACTTTTGCCGCAGAGGTAAAAAGGCAGGCATTAAATAGAATTTGAATATCATTTAACGACTGGATAGCCAGCTCATTCCACGGGTTTTTCATGGAAAGTCTCAGCTCATTGCCATCAACAACGACACCAAGATTATTCTTGTCGCGAACAGTCCCACCGACATAGCTGAAAGCATCCACATCGCGCGACAATGCCAGCACCAGCGCAGCGGACATGGTTTTTGTGCCACCGGTATAATCGACCGCAAGGTCACGGTATGAAAGTCCCCACAACGCCAGTTTTTTCGGAATTTCAGTCAGAAGTATTCCAACGGACTGTTCAATATCCTGCTCATCAGGAGTCAGAATAAATTCATAGATTGATGGTTTATGCAGCAGCGCCGGAATAACGTCTTCCCGTGCCGAAGCGGCCGATCCGCGCGAAACAAACAGAAACAGAAATTCCGGCTGCTGGGCGTTGATGGTGAAAATAACCGGGGCGGGAGAACCGCCGACTGATACAAGCAATGCTTTTTTCATACTGTTTCCTTTATATGTCATCTGAAGTTGAGAGCCGCCTGCAGTTTTGTTTTCAGCCAGGGGAGATCACGGCCGCTGATGGTGAGGAGTTTCAGGGTGTCCGCACGTTTCTGAAGCTCTACCCCGAGCGGTGTCGCCGAGACCAGAATCCCCTGGCCAAACAGACCGGCGGCAGCGTCTTTGAGCGAATCAAGTTCATAAACCGGGTTTTTGTCCTTATAGTGCGACTCGCTGCCAAGTTTTGATGTTTTACAGGAGATCATGTACAGACGGCATTTATCAGTAAAGACGACATCAAACTCGTTAGTGACCGGTTTTGTTCCCGATCCGTCCCAGGCAACCCTGACGTTACGGCGGACGTCATGCACATCAAGGCTTGACACAACGTCAAAAACGTACTCTTCAAGCCAGAAACCACCCAGATAACGTGCCGCAGCAGCATCCGGAAACGTCAGCGTACGGCTCCTGCTGTCCCAGCTGATCAGTTTTTCGCTTTCAAGTTTTTTGAGAAAAGGTGTGAAGGAGGGATCAAAAGGTTTGATGATTTTATGCGCCGGATAAATTCCTGTCTGTTGCGCTTCTGTGGCAAGCTTATTCAACACTCTGATAAATCCGGACTGCGGAAGTTCTTTCGCCAGCCACGCGGTAAGCGCGAGCCTCTTTGTAACGGCTTCATCAGAACCTGCATCTTCGATTACGTTGAGACCGTGTGCGGCCAGATATTCGCGAACCGACAATTCAGCGGCAGCGGCAACCGGCGGTGTACCGCTGCCGTCAAGCCAGGTAATACGCCACTTTTCCGGATCGAAATACACAATCGGAAAACCGCGTTCGCGAAAAGCGGCAAACGCTCCGAATGCCGCCACTTTGGTGCCGCCGGTCGCATTCAGGATGACAGCGCCATGCGCAGCACCTTCGAGGAGCTTTGTGCATACCGCTTCTACCTGCCGCATGTCATATGCGTCGATCTGGTGTTTACGGCACTCAATACCGCGTGACTCCAAAAACTGTGCAATCCGTGCCGCCTGCCGTTCCATTTTAGCCGATACCAGCAGGTGCACAACATCAGGATGCCAGGCAATGGCAGGAATCAGATTAGGTATCGGTTGGCCTGATATCAGAATGAGGTGAGCTGTATTTTTATTTCTGTGCATTTGTGGCATAACCCCACAATAGTATAGTCATTTCGGAAATTATTGATACGCTGCAAACATTGACAGGTTATGTATAGAGTGCTATTTTAGCACTCTATTGAATGTATTATTATGTGCATAAAGGAACATATCATGTCATTAAGCCTTGCAGATGATATCCGCTCAGTTACCGATTTAAAGCGCCACACACGCGAACTGCTTGACCATGTTCATCAAACCGGACGTCCGATGATTCTTACGGTAAATGGCCGAGCTGACTCTGTGCTAATGGATGCAGCTGTCTATGAAAAACAGCTCCAGGCTGCCAATCTTACCCGTCTGCTGGCCCCTGCCGAAGCAGAAGTTACCGCTGGCCAAACCCGTTCTGCACAGGATTTCCTGAAAGAGTTCAAAAGTGCCCGCACCATACAGAGTTGATATAACACCCAGCGCCGAGTCGGACATTGCCGAAATCTGGGACTATATCGCCCAGGACAGCCCCGGCTACGCCGAGTCGTTCATTTGGAAATTAACGGAGCAGTTTGAGACGCTGGAAAATTTCCCCGAACGCTGCCAGCTGATTGCTGAAAACCGGATTTTAGGCACTTCCTACCGGCATCTCATCTACGGTCACTATCGCACCATCTTCCGTATCTCCGCTCAGACAGTCATTATCCTGCGAATCATTCATGCTGCGCGGCTGTTGGATAGCAGGCTGTTTGAAATTGGTTAGCTTATATACTCATTCCAACAATCCGCCAGGCATTACCCTGCTGTTCAACTGTGACATCCGCCTTTATCGCATCTTTTTTGACAAACAGTTTCTTATGAAGAGCTTCAGGTACTAATGACCTATCCGTTGAAAGCTTTGTTTCAGCTTTTTTACCATCATTTTGAGCAGTCAAGGTTTGGCTGCCCGGATTCCAGGTGATGGTAGCTTTGCACCAGACAATCTGTGCAGGCGGTGGAGGGGGAGCTTTTACTGGCGGCGCGGCTGGAGCATTCTTTATCTGAACTGATACCGTTCTTTCAGGCCAGAGAGGTGCTGCTGGATCGACATCAAGTACCTCTAGCGCTACCCAGCCAAAGGGCAACAGACCGGTGGTGGCCTTGTTGGAATCACCGGCTAACCAGACGGTGGTCGAGTGAGGACTGTATGTGGGGTGATCACCCTTTTTTCCCATGATTTTAATAGTGCGTACACCATCAACCGTAAGACACTCTGCCCCGCTGTGGCGACCAATACGTACCGGAAAAACGCTCTTCATATAACGGTCTCCAAATGTATTTACCATCTTTAACCGAATAGTCGCCGGCAGACTGATACCCTTCAAGCCGATCTCTTCAGCATCCATTTCACTGCCAAAAAAGCCGGTTGCTTTTGCAAAGAATTCTGCGCCGACCGGGACAGGCTTGGTAATACCGCCACCCTGTTCCTGTGTATGAAGCGTAATCATTCCTTCAAAAACCGTCTCACAATCGTGACGGATGACTTCCAGTATTTGCTGTGGACCTCGGGGTTCGTACTTTGACGTTTTTTTCTTTTTATTGACGGCAAAGCAGATACGGGTTTCCAGGTTTCCAACCGGTAGTAAATCGGAAATTTTAACCAGACGGAAAGGATCATTTGCAAACGTACCACCCAGTAACAGTTCTTCCAAGCCACGGGGGTGATTATTTTTCCCGCAGTTCAGATGATTCAGCCAACCGGTACGCAACGCCCCTTTGAGGGCAGAACCCGGAATATACGGAGCCTGATCGCTGGGAAGGTAGCTGGTGCGGCCAATCTGAAATTTATTCAGCTCTTGTTTGGCGTCACGAGGGTTAAGTTTGGTGGCAACTCGCTCATATGTCTCCAGAAATCCTTTGGATACATCGACGGCATGTCCTGGAGGTGCTGTAGGCAGATTCCACATGAATTTATAAATGTCGAGAATTGACTCCAGCGTACCTTTCTCACACAACGCCATGAACTTGCTGCGATCAGTCGGAGTGAGTGAGCGTACGAAATCAAGCTGATCAAAAGCGATCAATTTTTTTGCGGTTTTATCAACCACGAATCCGGTCGGCTCATAGACATCATCGCAGCCGATATGCACCGGTGAAATAATGTGCAGACGTACTTTGTACGGTATCTGTTTCGCCATTACGCTACCTCCAGCCTGACAGGGATGTAGAGGCTGTATCCCTGTGCCACAGCGGTTTCCTGGATTTTTGATAGTCCGGTCAAAGCGGTCCCCAGATAGGGACGTTGTAAAGCATCATCTATATCTGCTGGGAAATACAGGGCCCCTTCATCAGCCATGATGACCGGGTTTTTGAATGGTTTGCCACTGATTGCCAAACGGTCGCCATGCCGCCCAAAGCGGGTAAAAGGCGTAAAAAGTGCATCTTTATAACCTGTAATGCCCGGTACGCTGGGTGACAGCGTATAAAGAGCAGTGGGCTGTAACGATCCGAACGTGGCCAGTTCAACCGCACTGCACTCGATAACGGCAAATTTACCCAAACCGGTGGAAGCATCACGACCGAAACCGCTTGTGCCGATTCGCTCAAGCCCGGTTTTAAGCGCTTCCATCGTCAACAGCGTCTCGTCGATCCCAACAAATAAGGTCAGTCGGCAACCTACGGCATAGACGGTATTCTCTTGGGTAAACGGAGCAAAACCGTCACCGGTTGTGCCGGTCAGTCGGTTGATGCTGTTGTGACTGGTTTCCTCAACACTGGAATGTTTTTCAGCAGCAAGGCCGGCAATAAGCGCCAACTCTTGATCATCCAGATAACGACAGGTGCGAAAATCAGCCAGTGCCCCAGGCTTATCGTAGAGCATCCATTTCAATTTTTTAAATGCCTTCCGACCTCCAATGATCTCTTCCCGGCTTTTGCCGGAAAAGTCAAACAACAGGTCCAGGGGGGCGTCAGGACGTTTAAGAGCGACGCGCCCATCAGGTAACGATGGGTATGCGCTGGAAAATACCGCGAAGGGTTTTTCAGGATACATCCGGATTACTTCATCAAGTGACACCGTTAAAAGGTCGGGTGCGTATGCCGCTTGCCAGCAAAACTGGCCGAAGAGGGTATCTCCCTTGAGCGGCGTTCCGAATGAAGAACGTGGTTCAATGGTTATGCAGTAGGTTTTCACAAAAGCCCCCTCAGAACGGATTGCACACAGTAAACCGCTCCTGTACTCCGGTATCGGCAAAGATAAACTCTACCCGGCCATAACCACGACTGCCGCTGCCACCCAGAGCATCCATTTCTATCAACTTCAGCCCTTTGAACAAAAGCCCTTCAAACAGCTCTTCTTCACCTTCATGGAGTACCTTGAAGCTGACAGTAAAATCAAACTCGGTGCCTTCCGGCACCCGCTCGATAAAACGGGGGTTTTGGGCTGTGCCGGTAACACGATTTATGCTGTTCTCTGATTTTACTTCGGTAAGCGGCCAACGATTGGCTTTGGCTTTTTCCTTCCAGGCACCGTTTAAATAACAGTCTGCAAAAGAAACCCTGGTCGGCCCGAATGTTCCGGAATCATCCTGCTCTGAGCCGCCGGCTCCGAAAAATTTAATGATAGCCATTCCTTTCGCTTCCATAGCACTGTCAACCGCCTGTTGCAGGGCTTTTGGTGATAACGGACTCCCTTTGGTAAATGCCATGAAGCCGCTTTCCATTTCCAGCAGTGAGCGGGCCTTGCCCTTGATCGATGATCCGGGGATATACGGTTCTCTGGTATGTGGGTGCATGATGACCGGACTGTCAGTGCCGCCGATATGCATTTCCATGTTGCCGGAACCGATGTGCAGGCCGCTTTTAAGGACGATGCTTCCTTTGTATTCGCATATTTTTATCAATTTCATAGTGAAAAGCCTCCCGATGGGTTTCTTGTGTTTTTGTAGATTGGGTTAGCGGTTTCATGCGTAACCCAACAGCTTTATATGTTGCCGAGGTGGTCATGTTGGGTTACGGCAAACAGCCGCCTAACCCAACCTACAATGGTCTTTTATTTGTATTTCGATTCCTCAAATTTATAAAACCCCATAAACGCTTCAAAAAAACTGAGGAACAATTCAAATGATGCTGTATCATCAACTTTAACCTCAGCAATTGCCCGAGTTATGAAGTCATTGAATTCAGTGGTAACAAGTTTACGACCTTCTGCATATGCGGCTTTAGCCTTCAGCATTTTTATGTATGGGATGATATTTCTATAGTCCTCCCCATCTTTGATAAATGCGGAAAGTCTGATCGCTTCATCATAAAACTTACGCAATTGGCTTATTTTGTTCTTTTCCAATTTGTCACCCTTAGCGTTGAGACCCGCTTTTGATACTTTTAGCGCCCATTTTTGGGCATCATCCGACATCAAATCCATGTTGATGACCTTCTTGATTGGGTCTTCGTAAAATCTGATTTCCATTTTTTCCTCCTATCTCTGGTTATAAAGTACCTGCCATAAGGCGATGGTCAGTTTTCCATCCAGTCTGAGCAGCCAGGCCGGCAACTCTTCCAAAATTTCATCCAAAGCTGCCGTTCTTGAAGTTTTGTCCATCCCTTTGCCGACATTGCGGGTGGCAGTGTACGTAAGTCGTGAACGCCACCCAAGACAGGCCATGTCCCGTATGTCGATCGGGCGTTTTGATTCACGTATTTCTCGCTCTTTTTTTGCCATTCCGATCAGTTCGTTCAGGCGGTACAGCAGTGCTTTGCCCATCGCACCGCTCTGTTGCCATTCATTCATTTTGTCCCGCTTGGTCAGAAGGTCGCGGAACTCAGCCCACGTTACCGTCTCCCCAAACAGCGTCAGACTGTTCTTGCCACCATGCTTTGACGATTCCAGTGCCTGCTCGGCTTGATCGGCTACTGTTGGTACGGGAACACCCGGTTTGTCGACGGTGATGCCGGCCGAGATGGTTATGCCCCCGTTTCCGCAGGCGAAGCGGGCAAACTGTGCTTGCAGTTCATCAGCGAATTCAATAATCCGGTTCCAGGGCCCGATCAGAAAAAGGTCATCGCCACCGGCAAAAACAGTATAGATATTCTGAAAACGAATATCCGTCGTCAGCAGATTCGGCAGATAAAGGGCAAAAAAACTGTTCAACTGACGGCTGAATGTTGCCAGACGCGAGAGATTCAGCCGCTCTTCAGGCAGGCCGCAGGCAAACAGTTTACCCAGGTTGTCCACGTCGGCTTTTAATATTCCAAGTGCCTCAACTCCGCTGAATTTGTCATCGCTGTCAGAGCGATGATTCAATGCATGTATTGCAATGTGAGAGAATGTCTTTGCGTCACCACTTTCACCCAAAACTTCCTTGCAAAAGCGTTTGTCGTGGCGATCACCGTCAGAATATACAGGCACATAACCACTGATATACCGGGCAGCCAGCGAGCCGTCCGGTGATTCTCCGGCACGGGCCAAAGAGATCATATGCAGAAGATGCCCGCTTTTCGCCAGTTCAGTTGAAGTTGCCTTGTCAAGATCAAACGAGAGCTGATAGCAGCCAAAGAGCTGTTCCTTCAATCGGTTTCCGGCAAAAGTGACACCCGCGCTAATAACCGCCATTGACTTCGATTTGATCAGCTTGGCGCCCATGTGAATATGATCCCGGCAGATCAGGCAGGATGCCTCGTTGTCACCCAGGTATTGATCATCTTTTGTTTTGAGGTCGGCAGGGCGCTTGCCGCAAAACGGACAGATTGAAAGTGTGTTATCAAATGAGTCCAGGTATCCGGCAACCACGCCAGCTTTTGCCAGATCAAATTTACGGTATTTTTTCAAATCTGCAGCTTTGCCGAGTTTTTCCCAGAGTCCGAGAAAACTGCCCTTTTCAAAATCGGCCGGTTTGGCAGACAGCGACGAAAATCCGATAGTAACTTCGCCATAGTAATGCCGCAGCAGCCAGCTATTCAGCTCAACCTCTACTTCCGCCAGCCCGGCTATTGTCTCCGGCAGATTGGGAGCTATCAGTGTGAATTTCCCGGCTGCATCAAGTAAAACGGAGGTGGGTGGCAGTAAGAGCTTACGGCAGAGTCTGTCTGAAGCCAGTTCCGAAAGGATTGACACGGCAAAGGAGCGCCCCCGTAACAGCTTTGCTGCCGCCTTGTTAGTGCTTCCTCCAGAGCTGAAGATGAAGTTTTGAATGCCGTAGAAGTCTCCGGTAATCAGTAGAAATTTCTCAGCAGTTGATGCTTTTATAGCTGTTTCGTTAAAGGTGTCGGTTGCCAGGTGGTAGCGATACATCGATATTGCCAATGCTGCGGTCGCCCTTGAATGGTCATACAGTGAGACATCCGGAATGACCGTGCCGACCGTGGCGGCCGGTATGGCGGATGTGAAGCGCTCCCACAAGCTGGTAAAATGATCCAGCCAAAGTGGAGGCTGATTCCGGTGCGAAAGGTTTTCCAAGTCTGTCAGAAAAGCGGCAAACAGCGCCGCGTATTCCTTAGAGGCTGCGGCATTATCAACCGGTTCGGCTGCCTCTTTAAACGCCGGAAAAACTTGAGCAGGGGAAAGAGCGCGCAGGTGGTAGCGATGCCTGTAACTGTCCAGAGTGTCGCTATTTTCGTATTTGCCGTCAGGCCTCATCTCTTCCGCCAGTGGAATCAGGCGGGTTTTGCGGAAATCGCGAAAAGCGGTTCCGGTTTCATCACCGTCAAAAACCTGTCGATCCATACCGCTACTGAGCCGATCGGCTTGTGTTATAATCCATTGGAGCGGCGTTTCCGGTTTGTGGTGCATGGCCGCCAGATTGATCAGCGAATTTCCCGTTCTGCCAGCATTCCACTCATCGAGCGCAGGTATAAGATTGATGAAGCGCTCAATGAAAGCTGCCGTGTAGAGAGCATGCTTGTGGGTGTGTCTTTTCTGCACCTCGTTGTACCGTTGATAAAGTCCGGCATTGTCCTGTTCATACTGTTTGCTGATTTCCATCCCGGCACGTTCGGCAAACTTCCCCACATCATGCAGCAACCCCGCCAGGGCTACCGTGTACACCATATCGCTCATGCATCACCCCTTCAAATGACAATTCTGATCCGTGCACTCTCAAGCGGTATTCCATATCTCACCCCAGGCCGCTTACCATGGGAGGATATTTTTAGATGACGGGCTTCAGACGGCCCGAATGCATTTTCGAGATCCCGGTTAATCTTGTTTCGATAGGAATTGAAGTTCTCAACTGTCAGTCCCTGTATTCCCGAATCACTCATTCCGTCGTGGTCACGATAGGGTGCAACATGTTTTCTGTACAGCCCTGCAATGTTGCAGTCCATTTCCAGGATAGAATTGATAGTAAATGCACACTTCTCACAGCCGGGACAGGCACGTTCGTGACACTCGGCCTCCTTTTTTAAAAAAGCGAAGAAGGAGTATATCGCCATGCGTGCCGGCATCATGTCCCGTTCGCACCCTTTCCAGGTAATCTTCCTGTTTTTCAGATCCAGAGTCAGCTCTCCACGTTTTTCACGTACCAGTGACAGCATCAGTGAGGCGGGTGATTCGGCCTGTTTCAGGTGATTACCGGTAAGTCTGTCTCTGATGGAAATGAACGGCAAGGGAATCAGCGTTACCTCGGCATACCTGGTTTCCTTGGTGTAGGGAGTCCTGGTTTTGTGATCCAGAAGGACAAGGGGAACCGAAACAGGGGGTGGATAATAAAAGTCTCTGCAGCTCTCAAACTCAGGTGTGACAAGCACATGGAAAATCCGGTCCTGCGGTCGGGCGTAGCATTGGGCCGCAATGGCCAGACAGGCCCCCATGGTCTTCCGGCCACCGGCAATGGAGAAGTAGACCTCTGTGTCAGGATCGCGGGTCAACTCAAAGGCGTGTTCCATGCAGAGAACCAGAAATCGTTCGTTTTCTTCCTCGCCGGCAATATCGTCGTATTCGGTACCGAACTGGTCTGAGGCGACAGAGAGGTGTCTTGTTGAAAAATCGATCGACTCAGCTGAAATCCCGTAATCGTTCAGCAGCCTGTAGTAATGACCATCAACCGGGCTGAGGAGGTTGGCATGAATAACCGCTTTCCCTTCGCGGGTTGTGAGTATTCGGATGGCATCGGGAGTTCGTTCCTGCTGATGCAGGGCATAGAAGGTTTCGGTTATAACCTGGGGATTCAAGCCGGAGACGGCCAGCAGGCAACGCTTCACAGGGTGGCTCCGGCATTGTTTGCTTCGAAGTCGAACAGACCGAGGCCGAAGCTGCTCTGTTTTCCGAGGTGAAGGTCTTTACAGAGTTCCAGAAGGGGGAGATATGGCGCCAGAGCACCCCGGTACGTCACAGAGCCGATCAGGCCGCCCATCATCATGGCCTGTTCCTGACGGTTGGAATAGCGTTCCCAGTCGTGCCAGCGCAGGCTTGAAGATTCAAGAGTCACATCCTGTGCCCGTGCTACCAGACCGCGATAATCAAGGGCCGGTTCTCCATCTCCAAAATGTTCGAACAGGCCTGATATCCGCCGGAGCATTGCACGGACAAGCATGTGGAAAGGAAGTGCGGAACTGAATGAGTTGTTATGTTTGAGCCGTAACGGCGTCAGGAGGTTAATGCGTACTGTTGAGCAATCAATGTCCTGGATGACCGGGCTCAGCGTCACATCCTCCTTTACCGGTGCCTTCAGCTTTTTTGAGGCTTGATCATAGATGATCGTTCCGGCATTTTTAACGTGGTTAAGGATAAAACGCCCCCGGTGGCCCTGTATTTTTTTCCCGATGCCGGATTCGCCCATTATCTCGAATGCGTAGACAAAGTACGGCAGCGAGTCATTTGCACTTCCAAACAGAAGAAGAGAAAAATCGAAGAGACTTCCGGCTTTAAAATGAGTAGTTGTGTTTAGGGGAGGCTCGATGATGTAGGGGACAGGCGCTGAGGCTTTTGCGTGGGTGTAGTCAGTTGTTTGGCCGCTTGATTCAAACGTCTGAGCATAGACGCAGCGGGCACTGAGCAGGCAGGTGGGACATTCCTGCTGCCTCGCTACGCATACAGCACGTTTAAGGGCGCCTCCAAAGGCACCACGAAATGTAGACCCTTTATACGGTGGAAGAAGTGCATCATCCCGCAATGTACAACCGAAATCATAGCGACCGATTAGCATGAGAAACCTTTGGGAATATGAGTTGAGCTTCTGGTGATCCGATCTTGGGGAATAGTGCAGTGAGATAAAAGGACTGCAATGTTGCAATGGTGTAGCCTAATAAGCGACTAATGTAAAGGAATCGTAACGTTAAAATTAAAATGTTTCTTTTACGTCAATTCCTTTATCAATACAAAAAAAGGCGACTCGAGAGTCGCCTTGAATGCTTTTAATGGTTTCCGGATTATTTCTGGAAACCAAGTTTGGCGGAAATTTCATCGCCCGCCTTTAAAACCAGAGGTATCAGCTCACTCTTGATGCGCTCATCCGAAAAGCGCATCGAAGGCCCGGAGATACTGACCGCACCAATGATGCGACGGGTGTAGTCACGAATCGGTGCGCTGACACATTTTACGCCGATGTCCAGCTCTTCATCGTCCAGTGCATATCCCTGCTCTGCAATTAGCTGCAGCTGTTTTTTAAGGGCGTCACGATCAACAATGGTATGTGGAGTATAGCGTGTCAGCTCTTTGCCGGGGAGATAGCTCTCAAGTTCTTCATCGCTCATGAAGGCGATCTGCACTTTTCCGGCAGCGGTGCAATAGGCCGGCAGCCGGGAACCGACACGCGGTACGACTCTGACTGTCATGCCGGTTTCAACTACATCAAGATATACGATATTGAAATCCTTTAAAATCGAAACGTAAGTGGTTTCGTTGCAGTTACCGACCAGCGCTTCCAGCACCGGTTTCGACTGGCGTAACAGGCCCATCTGCTTGATGAAGGTTTGTCCCAGTTCAAGTGTTTTCAGGCCGAGGCGATAATTTTCCGTGACCTTATTCTGTTCAATATAACTGCGGGATTCAAGCGTGGCCAACAAGCGAAAGACGTTGTTTTTGTGGAGTTTAAGGCGCTTACTGAGCTCGGTGACTCCCAGTTCGTCAACCTCGCCATGGAATTGTTCAAGCAGATCCAGAGCATGTGAAACAGCCTGGATGAGGTATTCTGATTTTTCTTTTTTTGCCATGATAAACTTTCCTTTTGATGTAAAAATGATGTACGTAACAAACTAAATTAACTATAGTAATTAAAATTGCGGAGAAAAAACGCAAGCTTTGCTAGAATTTGCCAAATACTAAAATATTGTTTTACAATTGTCAAGCATGAAAAGATGCATTATATATCATAATAGTTACAATCGTCTTCGCTTTTTTTTCTGGATTCACAGAGGTTTTTTTCGTTGGCGTTCTCATTCTTGGAGGTCTTTTTTCATGGTAGTGCTGATTCAACGTACGCTTTTCTCTTTCTGTGCAGCATTGTTACTGCTGCTTCCCTTACCCGCATCGGCTGCCGAATCATTTCAGGTTCCCATACTTTTGTACCACCGCTTCGGCCCGACGGTCGCTGATGGCATGACAATTACGACGCCGGTTTTTGAGGCGCAGATGCGCTATCTGCATGATAACGGCTATAAAGTCATCGCACTACGTCAGCTGATTGATTATTATCGCGGCAAAGCTCCGGCTCCGGGGCTGAAAACGGTTGTCATCGTTGAGGATGATGCGCATAAATCGGTCTACAGCGATATGCTGCCGATTGTCCGCAAGTACGGCTATCCGGTAACCATATTTACGTATCCGTCCGCGATATCCAACGCCAAGTACGCCATGACCTGGGACCAGTTGCGTACCCTCAAGAAAAGCGGCCTGTTCGAGATTCAGTCTCATACCTACTGGCATCCAAATTTCAAGCGTGAACGCCGTAAGCTGAGTCCGGCTGCGCTTGATGATCTCGTCATGACGCAGTTGAAAAAATCAAAAAGCCGCCTGGAAACCGAACTGGGGACTTCTGTCGATATGCTGGCCTGGCCGTTTGGCATCTATGATGACTACCTTCTCAAAAAAGCATCCGCCGCCGGTTATCAGGCCACGTTTACTATTGAGCGCCGTCATGCCACCCAGGCAGATTCAGTTATGAAGTTGCCCCGGTATCTTCTGGTGAACGCTGACAGTGGCAAGGCCTTTGTGCAGTTGCTTCAAGGCAACGCAGTCAAGCGGAATGTTGCCTACTGATGTCGCCTCAGGCTGAGAAAAAACACCCCTGTCCGGATTGTACGTTTTGCCAGTGGTGCTCCGATGATCGCTGCCGCCTGTGCCGAAATGACACGGACTGCTGTCGGCGCAAGCTCTCGCTGAGTGAACAGATAGCCGCCTACGACGCATTGAATGAATCAAGCGATCCCGAAGCGAAATTACAATAATGCTGTTATATTGTCGGCGCTTAGAATATTTAGCTTGGAATGATTTGGGTATCTGTGATAGAAGGTAAGGTAATCTAAAAATCAGGAGGTTGCAGGTGAAAAAAACAGCATTAACACTTCTCGTTATCGTCGCTCTTGCCGTTGCAGGCTGCAAGGACAAACCCAAAACTGAAGCCCCGGCCGCAGCACCACAGCAGAGTCAGGCACCTGCCGGTCAGCCCGGTGCAGCACCAGCTCCAGGTGGAGACCCACATGCCGGTATGAAAGCCCAGGAAATTCCTGCTGGTGCCGGTAAAAAAGCAAAAGTTACCCAGACCATGAACTCCGGCGGTTACACTTACGTGGAAGCTACCGACGACAAAGGTCAGAAGTCATGGTTAGCTCTGCCAGAAATCAAGGTAGCAGTCGGGGACAGCATTGAGTACCCTGAAACTCCGCCGTTGGCGAACTTTCAGAGCAAAACTCTGAACAAAACATTTGAAAAGATCTCTTTCATTCCTGGTATCAGGATCGTGAAGTAGTTTTTTCTTACCATCTGACCGGACGGGGCCTGATTTTATCAGGCCCCGTTTTTTATTGCGTCAACGCAGCTTTTGACGGACCGTGCTGCGGGACCAGCTTCAATACTGTTTCAAAGCACTTCGCTGCTTTGGAGCGCTTTCCCAATTCCCGATACAACTCACCTCGCAAGAACCATCCCCAGGGGTTATCAGGTTGCTGTGCGGCTATTTCAAGCAGCTCCTGTTCAGCCGCTTTGTAGTCTCCGTTCTGGCGATACGATTCCGAAGCAATGACATTGGTTGTGAAGCAATACCCTAACTGCTCTTTCTGGCGGGCAAAGCGCTCGGGTTGATCCTGTCTGCTCTGCGAAATCACCCTGAGAAGGCGAGCTGACGCATGAGGCCTGTCCTTAGCGTATCTGGCGCTATCCCGGCTTCCTGAAAAAATATCGGCGCTGATCTCGCCAGAAGCAACCGCCTGCTGAAATAGCTGCGTGCCGGGATAGTAGGCCAATGGCGATACATAACCGTCGTCTGCGTGAAGTTTCTGAACCAGATTGAGCGTCTGCTGAATGTCTTCGGAGGTCTCACCCGGAATATCGCTGATCAGATAAATTGAGAGACTGATCCCGATCTGTCTGATCAGGCTGCAGGCTCGTTCTATCTGGGTCGGTACGATCTTTTTGCCCAGCTGCTGCAGAATTCGAGGAGCTCCCGACTCAACTCCCAGCTGGATGCATTCGCATCCGGCGCGCTTCATGGCGATAATCAGCTCTTCGTCGATTGCCGTGACGCGTGACTGACAGTTCCAGAGTATGGGGGGCTGCTGCATGAGCAGAGAACAGAATTCCATAACCCGTGCACGATCGGCGGTAAAGGTGTCGTCCCGGATTGAAAAATAGATTACACCAAACTTCTGACGAATATAGGCGATCTCTTCTACGATGGAGTGCGGTGAGCGGAAGCGTACCTTGCGCCCCCAGAAAGCCGGTGAACTGCAAAAGTGACAGGCCGAGGGGCAGCCGCGTGTTGTCACAATAAACTCCGACTGCAGCTCCAGGTCAACCCCGATGGAGATGTTCAGGTAGCGGGCGGGAAGCGGGAGACGGTCCAGTTCCGCGAGCGGTGTCCGCTGGCTTGTTTCAATGATGTCCGTGTCATGAAGGAAGGCAATGCCGGGGATGTCAGGCCACCGCGCTCGATCCGATGCCCGTTCTGTCAATTCGAGTAGTGTCGTCTCTGCTTCTCCCCGGATGACAACATCTACCGGCGAGCCGCTGAAAAGAATCTCTTTATGGCAGAACGTCGCATGTCCGCCCCCCATGACTATGACAGCATGCGGAAATAATCGCCGACAGTGCGCGGCCAGTTCCATTGAAGTGTGCCGGTTGTGCGTCCATTGGGAAATGCCGATCATGTCCGGCTTGAAAAGCGCCAGTTCTGCATTGATGGCGCGAGGTGGCCATGCTGAAAAATTAGCCAGCAGTGAGTCGTAGCCGGCTTCTAAAAGTGTGGCATGCAGGTAGCACAGGCCGGTAGGCAGGAGGTTTATATATGGATCTTTTCGGTTGGCGGCCCCGGATTGATAGGCCAGGAGGATTTTCATGGCGAAAAAAAATCCGGGTCAATTGACCCGGATATGGAGGCGAAATCAGGCAAGCTCATTAATTGCTGCGGTTGAGGGTAACGCCGAGCATGTCGTTTGCGAGTACGTCGTTGTCGTTTTCTTCCTCTGCGCCGATGAAAAGCTCATTGAAATCAATCGTATCCATCGAGGAGTTGGTCATGCGGCGTGCCCCGAGATAACGGGACAGATAATAGGGGGTGTCCATGGTTGAAATTACGACACGGTGTTCACGTGATGAGGCGTGGATCATCTTGCGATTGCCGAGATAGATGCCGACGTGTGACGGGAAATTGGCATAGGTCTGAAAGAAAACAAGATCCCCTTTTTTCAGGTCGCCTCGGGTAACCTCATTGCCGACGTAAAACTGCTCACGAGCGGTGCGGGGGAGCTTCACGTTCTGCTCCCGGAAAACCTGCTGCGTAAAGCTGGAGCAGTCAAGGGCGCTTCTGTTGGTGCCGCCAAAACGATAGCGGGCTCCCAGGAAGCTGTAGGCAGACTGTTTGAGGCTGCTGTCAGCCTGGCTGGCTTTCAGGTTTTTGGCAAGGTCAACCGGACTGTCTGCATTGATATCGGTAAGCTCGGCCAGGGTATCGGTAAGTTCCTGCTCATTGAGCAGGTCTTTGTTTATCAGCTGAAGTCGATCGGTATGTGCTGAAGCTGTCAGGCGGTCGGATTTTGATGCTGTTGAGGTGAGTGCCAGGATCTGACCTGGTTTTACGCGGTTACCTTTAAGGCCGTTGATGCGCCGGATATCCGTGACTTTCACGCCGGTTTTTTTAGCAATGCGGGGCAGCGTATCGCCTTTTACGGCTTTATATGTGTCATGCCGGGCAACAGATCCGGTTTTTTTGTGAATGCTGTCAGTGTTGGACGGGATGATCAGCCGCATACCTTTGTCAACGTGAGTTGCCGTAAGGTTATTGACGGACTTGATTTCGTCTACGGATACGTTATATTTGCGGGCTATTGAATGGAGAGACTCACTTTTTCGGACAACATGAGCTTTAGATGCAAGAACCAGTTGAGGTAATGCAAGGAGAATGAGACAGGCGGTTACAGCTACAATACGCATGTGGGGCATATGGGCCATGTTTCCTCCGGATCGTTTTAATTTTATAAAAATGTCTCGGCTTTATATAACAAACATTCTCAAAAGTCAACCTTGATTGCCCGACTGGTATGCGCGAAATGTAAGCATACAGCATGCCAAAAACAGATTTCAGCGCTTTTTACGATTCACCAGTTTAAGGACAACCGGCGCTTCTCGCAGTATGGTGACCTGTTTATGCGGAGTGCGGATGCTCTTAAGGTATTCCTTCCCCTTTTCGAGGTGCTGGGCATCGATGTCATCGGTGTACAGCGTTTCAATGGCAGCGACCTGGCTGGCCGGTCCTTCGATTGCAACGATTGCCGGATCACAGAGTACCTGCCACGCGGCAATGTCAGCAGGTAGAAAACCCCGCAACGCGGCTTTAACCGGCACGTTCTTGCGTAGTTTTCGTTCCGCAGAAATACGCAGTGAGGGGGGCGAAAGTGCCGTGATGGTCATGCCGGATGGTACCGAAATATCAGAATTCTTAATCCGAATGACGGTTTGTCCCTCTTTTATAGCGGATGCGTCGATGTCTGCCGTCAGATCAAGTTTTGACGGTGGCGGTGTCAAGCTGGAAAGTGCCTTGACCTGGACATTTATCTCTTCCGGAACAGTGCGGATCAGAACGATTCCTTCTGGAATCCCATGCAGCCGCACAGGTGCTGTTACCGTGGTGATTTGACCCTGTCGCATGGTCACAAGTGCCCAGAATGCACAAACACAGAGCAGCAGTGCTGTTTTAGGGAGCATGTTTGCAAACAGGCGCTGCCGTACGGGAAGCTTCCGGCTTTCCGTATCGGACGTAAGAAGCTGGTCGAGCGCAGAGATGAGTTCGGCGGCATTTGCGATTTTCCGTAACTGCCCATCCGTGACCAGGGATACCTCGCCGCGTTCTTCCGAAATAGTTATGATAACTGCGTCACTGCGCTCGGAAAGTCCCACTGCCGCACGGTGGCGGGTGCCCAGATATTGAGGTATTTCAGGGTTGACTGACAGGGGCAGATGGCAGGCTGCCAGGGCAATTCGACCATCCTTAATCAGTACCGCACCATCATGGAACGGAGCTCCATCATAAAAAATTGATTCTATCATCGGAGCGGAAATTTCGCAGTCAAGTGAGACCCCATTCGTCATCAGGTCTCTGAGAGTCTCGCCGCGCTGGAAAACGAGCAGCGCCCCGGTTCGCTTGGCGGCCATGCCGAAGAGCGTTTCCGCAATTTCCTGAAATTGACTCTGTTGCGTATTTCGGGGACTGTCCAGCAGATGGCGCAACAGGCTGAAGCGGTAGAGCGCCTGGCGGATCTCCGCCTGAAAAACAACGATGATCAGAATTATTAGTACCGTGCCGAGCTCCTGCAGAACCCAGCTGGTCATATACAGCTCCAGATAGCGGGTGGCGAAATAAATCAGCGTCACCACCCCCAGTCCAAACAGAACCTGGACGGCGCGTGTCCCTCGAAACCAGGTGTACAGCTGGTAGAGCAGAAACGTCATAATCAGTATGTCGGCTATATCCTGGATACGAATGGTAAATGGCACGCCGGGAGAGCTCCTGTGTCAGATTCGATTTTTTCTGGTTTCCAGCTATTGCATTGTGATACAAGAACGGGCAGTTTATACTAACTACCCCCGAGAAGGTAGCAGAATCAATGTTCAGACTTTCCGATAAAGGTGAAAAAATCCAGCAGATGTTCGGTGCAATTGCGCCTCGCTACGACTTTCTGAACCGTCTTTTAAGCTTCGGCATTGATCGCCGCTGGCGTAAAAAAGCGGTGCGGCTGCTCAAATATCGCCCCGATGCACGCATTTTGGACGTGGCCACCGGAACCGGCGACGTTGCTCTTGAAATTGCCCGCACGACGCCGACTACCGTTAAAATTACCGGAGCGGACTTCTGCAAGGAGATGGTTGACCGGGGCAGGGACAAAGTGGCGGCTTCCCCCTACGCCGACAGGATTGACTTCAAGGTGGCCCCCTGTGAGGACCTGCCGTTCGCCAGCGATACCTTTGATTCGATTACGATCGCCTTCGGCATCAGAAACGTCGTAGACAGGAAATTGGGGCTGGCAGAAATGTGGCGGGTACTGCGGCCCGGCGGAAGAATGCTGATCCTTGAATTTTCTACACCGCGTTCGGCATTTTTTCGGCAGATCTACTACTTTTATTTCCGGCGCCTGCTACCGGTTGTCGGAGGTCTTTTCTCGCGCTACAACGCCTACAAATATCTGCCTGACTCGGTCTTGGAATTTCCCTCGCAGGAAGAGTTTTCCCGCATGATTTCAGATGCGGGATTCCGTAACATTCATCTCCACGAATTAACCTTCGGCATCGCGACCATCTATGTTGGTGAAAAAGATTAAGCTTTAAACCTGTTTTCCGTTCCGGCCAAAAGGCGTGTGATGTTATCGCGGTGCCGGGCAACTACTATGACGGCGATCAACAGTGTCACTACGATGACACTCCGCGTACCTCCCAGCAACGCAACCGCAACCGGCATGACCACTGCCGCACCGATCGATCCGAGTGAAACATAGCGCCAGACCAGCATGAGCAATGCAAAGACAGCTACAGCTCCTGCCAGCGCCAGTGGCGCCAGCGCCAGAAACACCCCCAGTGCGGTGGCAACCCCTTTGCCTCCTTTAAACTTCAAAAAAACTGAAAAAACATGACCGCTGAATGCGGCCAGTCCCACCCAGGCAGCATACTCAGGCGGAAATCCCATCGTATGGACGACAACGACCGGAATCAAACCTTTCAGGCAATCGCCGACCAGCGTCAAAAGGCCGACCTTGCGGCCAACGGTTCGGTACAGGTTGGTAGCGCCGATATTGCCGCTCCCCTCTTTGCGCACGTCGATTCCATATGCCTTGCCGAGCAGAAGACCGGTTGGAATAGAGCCCAGCAGATACGCAGCGGCAACGAGTAGTGTCAGTATGAAGGCTGAATTTCCCACGGCTAATTCATGACCTTCCTGGCCGGGGAGGTGTAGGTGCTGCCCGGAAACTCACGCGTCAACTGGGTCAAAATTTCACGACCTTTGGCGGTCTGACCGTCTTCGATATAGGATCTCCCCAGCAGATACAGAATTTCGTCGCGGCGTGTTGTGCCGGTGTAACTTTTGAGGGCATCTTCGAATCGCCCGATTGCTGCTTTATAGGCTTTTGTCTTCAGGTAGAAGTTGCCGACATACAGCTCATACTGCAACAGCTTTTCGCGACATTCGATGATTTTTATCTGCGCATCAACCAGCAGGTCGCCGGTCGGGTACAGTTTCTGATAGGAGTCAAACATGGCGAGTGCATTTTTGGTCGGAGTCTGGTCGGTATCGATACCGGTAAACTGATTAAAATAGCTCATGCCCTGGCGAAAAAGAGCCAGACCGGCCTGCGGATGTTTGGGGTGCAGTTTGCGGAAGTCCTCATAAGCCACCGCCGACTCGATGTATTCCTTGTTCAGGAAATATGCATTGGCGATACCTATTTCAGCCTGCGTGGACAGCTCCGGAGATTGATAGCTCTCCTTGACCTTTTTCCACTGTGTGATGGCTTCGCTGTAGTTGCCCTTCTGGAAAAGTTGTTCACCCTCTTTGTAGAGGGCGTCAGACGTTTTGGGCGTCTGCGTGGTAGCGCACCCTTGCAGCAGAGCAGCTATGAACAGGAACAGTACGGTATATTTTCGTGTAGATGGAATCATCTGGCTTCCTCAGTCTCTTGTGTAGTGGAGTCGTGTCCGGTCAGGCAATGCCGTTGCCGCGATCATCAGCCAGCAGGCGGGCAATGCTGTCGTGATTCAGCCATAGTGAAGGAGCGGCCGGATTCCAGGCTGCGTGCAGCATCAGGCGGCCGGTCGAAAGGAATACGATCCGGGATAACTCTGCGCAGATCAGCTGTTTCTGATCGGTGTGCATTCCCATCAGTTCGGCCGAAGCGGCCAGCATCAGCTCTGCCTGTTCGCGGGTATTGTGTTGCGGCCAGGTATCGTAATTGACTATTTGCTGCAACAGAGGTGACGCCAGATAGGTTTCTGCCCTTTCCAGCAAGCCTGACAGAGTCTCCCCCTCCTTGAGCATTGTCTGGCAACGGGCTTCAAGCTTTCCGGCCTGCAGTTCGCCAGCTTCCCGGCGGATGGCGGTCAGGAGCGGGTAGAGCGAAATCTCAACACCCAGAAAGAGAGCGCTGGAGTTGGTCTGAATCTCGGGGCAGTTAAAAACGGTGGCGGTGATACCCTCTGCAGAGGCTTTGGCGGCGTGATCCTCCAGTCGCATTTTTGCGTAACCCTGCACGTAGGGTGTGTAGGACTGCCAGCGATATTCCCCTTCTACCAGTACGGCAGTGCCATGATAGCCATACGCCGAGTAACAGATTCTGGCGCCGTTGGCCGCAGCCCGTCGGCGCAACCGCTCCGTTTTCTCGATCAGGTAGTGAAACGTATCGGCGGTGACTTCGTTGAAGCTGGTATCGCAGAGCTGACCCAGGTTGCTGTTCCAGAAGGTTTCCGACGAGAGGTATTTATCTCCGGTGCCCTTGAATACCCGGTTCAGCAGCGGCATGAATACCCGCGCCCTGGGGATACCGCCAGCCATGGAGTGGGCCAGCAGAATATTGGCACCGGCAGGAATTCGTGATTCCAGTTCATGTGCCAGGAGCTCCAGTGCGTTGCAAAAGCGCGACGTTCCAGCCTGAAGAGCTTTTTCTACAAAACCTTCGCTAAAGCTGAATGTATCAAAATCATCGGGGCGGACTTTTTTAAGCTGTTCCGCCACGGAAGGCTGCCCGTCAACCGCTTCCATGTCAAATCCGGCTTCCAGCGGGATGTTGATGATGGAACCACCCAGTACTATTTCAGCTTCAGCCAGCTCTTCGTCAGTCAACTTTCGGAGAGATCCATCGCTGTCACGGCGACCGACCGTAGTGCCGATTATGGTCATTCCGATCCGCTTGGCTTCCTCGATCAGGCCGTTGGCATAGCCCCGTCCAAAGAGTTCGCCCACCAGGACCAGTACATCACCGGCTTTGTAACCGGCTTTTTCAGGCAGCTGCTGTAGTGGTGTATATTCAGTCATCCCATCCCCCTGCATTTTTTACAAACTATCACCCTGTTTAGCACGATCCACCCTGTCATGTGAACAGAAAAAGGTGCTGTCAGCCTGCCAAGCCACGCGTGATGAGTCTGAAGCGTCGCGAGGATGAGGGCGGATTCAGGGTGATATATCCGTATGGCTGACTAAAGCTATCAAATCAGTGTTCAAATATAAAAAGTATTTGACATAACTTGTGCGGTTTTGTTATTCGATATAACTACCTATCTTCTCATATTCCGGTGGGTATTTATTTTTGGAGAGACATCCATGGGACAAACGCTTCATTTCGATACATTACTGGCACATGGTGGCCTGGAACCAGGGCCTGCAGGAGCGACGGCGGTGCCGATTGTACAGTCCAGCTCTTTTGCCTACCAGACGGCAGAGGGGCTTGAGGATGTTTTTCGCGGACGGGCGGTCGGACAGGTCTATACCCGTATCGGCAATCCGACCACGGAGGCGCTGGAAAAGCGGCTTGCACAGCTGGACGGTGGTGTGGCAGCGATTGCCACAGCGTCCGGGATGGCAGCCATTACAACGGCTGTTCTGACAATAGTGCGTGCCGGTGATGAAATCCTGGCTTCCTCCTCACTGTTCGGAGGGACCTTCTCGCTGTTTCGGGATACGCTTTCCAATTACGGTATCACAACCTGCTTTGTTGATCCGCTTGATCTTGACGGATTCCGCAATGCCGTCAATGAGCGTACCCGCCTTCTGTTTGTTGAAACGATCGGCAATCCCAAGCTGGATGTGCCCGACATCCCGGCCCTGGCTCGCATTGCACATGAGGCCGGGATTCCGATCATTGTTGACTCGACGGTAAGCAGCCCTTATCTTGCCACCGGAGCAGAACTGCAGGCAGATATCCTGGCCTACTCCACCAGCAAATATATAAACGGCACCGGCACCACTATCGGCGGAGCCATTATCGATCGGGGTGTTTTCAACTGGGACAGCCCCAAGTTTCCCCATTTTGCACCATTTTATAAAAAATACCGCGCCTTTGCTTTCAGCGCCCGTGCCCGTAAACTGGTGCATAAGGATGTGGGCGCCTGCGCTGCGCCGTTCAACTCGTTTCTTCTGACGGAGGGGATTCAGACCCTGGCGCTGCGTATGGAACGCCACTGCTCCAATGCACTGGAACTGGCCCGTTTTCTTAAGGTTCATCCCAAAGTTGCCTGGGTCAGCTACCCCGGTCTGGAGGATTCTCCGCATCATGTTGTTGCATCGCGGCTATATGGCGGTCGCTACGGTGGGCTTCTGATCTTCGGCACCGGCGACAAGCCCTCTGCCTTTAAGGTTATCAATGCGCTCAAGCTGGCCCGCAACCTGGCTAACATCGGTGATGCCAAAACACTGGTCATTCATCCGGCCAGCACCATCTGCGCCGATTACAGCGCCGAGGAAAAAGGGTTGATGGGGGTCACGGAGGATCTCGTGCGAGTTTCGGTCGGTATTGAGGATCCGCGTGACATAATCGAGGATTTCAAACAGGCGCTGGCTGCGCTCTGAAAAGGAGATACGTCAATGATGACAATTAAAGTCAACGGTCGCGTGGAAAAGTTGCACGTCGGGTGTCGCACCTCGGTTTTTCTGGATGTTATACTGAGGGTCCTCGAAGTGGGCGTGCCGTCCGTTTCACTTAACGGAGAACCGGTTCAGTGTCATGAGTTTGGCTCTGTGACCGTAAGAGCCGGCGATGTTCTGAAGTACGCTTTGGTATAATTATATTTTAAGGAGCAGCAGAATGAAGATAACGATAAACGGAAAAGAAACTGAGCTTGCAGAAAATCGGGCTCGAACTATTGATTCGCTGTTGGAGGAACTGGATGTTTCCCAGCGCCTGTACGTCACCGTCGAATTAAACGGCGAAATACTGGACCGGGCGGCGTATGAAACGTCGGTGGTCAACGAAGGCGACGTCATAGAATTCTTGTACTTTATGGGTGGAGGCGCTCGGTGAATGATCAGCAGATTGAACGCTATTCACGTCACATTATCCTGAAAGAGGTCGGTGGCAAGGGACAGCAGAAGCTGTTTGACGGCAAGGTGCTGATTATCGGCGCCGGTGGTCTGGGGGCGCCGGTAGCTCTCTATCTGGCGGCTGCCGGAGTCGGAACGATCGGGATTGTTGATGCCGACGATGTTGATCTTTCCAACCTGCAACGACAGGTGATCCATTTCACGGCCGACATCGGCAAGCCGAAGGTGGAATCGGCCCGTGAGAAGATGCAGGCCATCAATCCGGACGTCAAGGTCGTCACGTATAAAGAGTGGGTCACGGCGGCCAACATCAACAGTGTCATTGCCGATTATGACTTTGTTATTGACGGTACCGACAATTTCGCCGCCAAGTTTTTGATCAATGACGCCTGCGTGCTGGCGGGCAAGCCGTATTCACATGGCGGTATCCTGCAGTTTGTCGGTCAGACCATTACGATTCTTCCCGGTCAGTCTCCTTGCTATCGCTGCCTCTTTCCGCAGCCGCCCCCCAAGGACGCCATCCCCACCTGTTCGCAGGCCGGCGTGATCGGTGTGTTGCCGGGTGTGATCGGCTCTATTCAGGCGACAGAAGCGATCAAGTTTCTGCTTGGAAAAGGGGATCTGCTGGCCGGAAGGATTCTGATGTACGACGCTCTTGGCATGAAATTTCGCGGAGTTGATATCAAACGTAATCCCAATTGCCCTATCTGCGGCGAACACCCCGCTATTACTGAACTGAAGGACGAAGTGGATGCCATGACTGTCTGTGATCTGAAGGGGGCCTGACATGATCCGGATTCCTCAGGCTGTTCATGATGAGATGGTTTCCCACGCCAGGGAAGGTTTTCCTTTGGAAGTGTGCGGTATTCTGGGGGGCAGCGGTGAGACGGTTTCCACGATCTATCGCATGACCAATACCGATGCCAGTAACGAACATTTCATGATGGAGCCCAAAGAGCAGTTTGCGGTCGTAAAAGATCTGCGAGCCAAGGGGTTGTCCATGCTGTCGGTCTATCACTCGCACCCCGAATCTCCGGCCCGCCCTTCAGAGGAGGACATCAGGCTGGCACTGACTCCGGATGTTTCCTACATCATCGTCTCGCTGGCCGACGCTGCCGGTCCTGTGGTAAAACCCTTTAAAATCAGTAATGGATATGTAGAAAGCGAAGAGTTGGAAGTTATTGTATAGTTTGTCGATAGATATTATAAAATTATACTTGACAGCATGTGATTGTTCTGGCATGATCCAGACCACATGAACCTGGAGTTACAGAAATGTCTGAAACAAAGCAGCCCAAACTTGATCTGAGTAACCTTAAAGCCGGCGGTTTTATCAAAGAGCGTGGCAAGGATCTCTTTACTATCCGGCTACGAGTGCCGGGCGGAAGAATGTCGATTCCGCGTCTCAAAAAAATTGCCGACGTAGCTGACAAATTCGGCGGGGAATTTGTCCATCTCTCCGTGCGTCAGTCAATTGAGTTGATCAATATTAACTACAAAAATTTTGATGCTGTCGTCGAAGCGCTGGGTGAAAAAGATCAGAAAGTCGCCTCGTGCGGAGCCCGTGTTCGTGTACCGGTGGCCTGCGGTGGCTGTGAATACAACCCTAACGGCTTGGTGGATACCCAGAAGAGTGCTCTTGAGGTAGATCAGAAACTGTTTGGTACCCCGACCGGTCATCACAAGTTCAAAGTTGCTTTTGCCGGCTGTCCGTTTGATTGTCCCAAATCGGCTACCAACGATGTCGGTTTTCAGGGGGCAATTGAGCCGGTCCTGGATAAAGCAGCCTGCATCAGTTGTGGACTGTGCGCTAAAAGCTGTGTTCCCAAGGCTATTGTCATGGGAGCTGACAACAAGCCGGAACTGACTCCGGCAGCATGTATCTGGTGCGGTGACTGCGTTAAAGTCTGCCCCGTATCCGCCTGGAGTGTCAAAAAGCAGGGCTACACGGTCCGTATCGGCGGTAAGTGGGGGCGTAATCCGCTGGTTGGCACACTTTTCGCCACCTTCCTGCCGGAAGAACGGGTCTGCGAGTTCATTGAGGTCGTTTTGGCGTGGTACAAGGAAAAGGCAGAAGCGCACGGTCGGGTAAGACTTGGTGATATCATCATTCGTGAAGGCTCGCAGGCCTTTCTTGATCACCTCCGCGTAACATTTCCGGAAAACGTGGTCAGCAGCACCATACCGCCGCAGGTTATACTGACACAGGTAGGAAATTAAAGAGAAGGGAGGAAGCTCATGCAGTCAATAGACCTGCGTGGCGTCAGTTGTCCGACGAACTTCGTCAAGGCCAAACTGGCGCTGGAAGATCTGGAAAATGGCACTACGGTCCAGATTCTTCTGGATGATGGTGAACCGGTAAAAAATGTGCCCCGCAGTCTCAAGGCCGATGGGCATAAGCTGATCGGCTTGAAACAGACGGAGGATGGTCACTATCTTCTGGAGCTGGTAAAGCAGGAGGAGTAGATATTTTTTTAGCCCTACAGTCTATAAAAACTATAGAAAAATTGAGGAGAACTTGCATGGACATTAAAAAAATGACTGTCACCCTGGCAACCCTAGCATTGGCACTTTCCACCTCTGTCACTGCTTTCGCGGCCACTATCACGCTGCTGAACGTTTCTTATGACCCGACTCGTGAACTGTATGCCGACTTCAACAAATCCTTTGCCGCCTACTGGAAGGGGAAAAGCGGCGACACCGTTACCGTCAAGCAGTCCCACGGTGGCTCATCCAAGCAGGCCCGTGCCGTTATCGATGGTCTGGAGGCGGATGTGGTTACGCTGGCACTGGCCTACGATATTGACGCCATTGCCGAAAAGGGTTTCATCAAGCAGGGTTGGCAGAAAGAGCTGCCGCATAACAGCTCACCGTACACTTCGACCATCGTTTTTCTGGTACGCAAAGGAAATCCAAAAAAAATCAAAAACTGGGATGACCTGATCAAGCCGGGCATAGCGGTCATCACTCCGAATCCTAAAACCTCCGGCGGTGCACGCTGGAATTATCTTGCTGCCTGGGCATATGCCGCTCATCAGCCGGGTGGCAACGATGCCAAGGCTAAAGAATTCGTCACAAAACTTCTCAAAAATGTACCGGTGCTTGATTCCGGAGCGCGTGGATCAACCAACACATTCGTTCAGCGCGGTCTGGGCGATGTGTTGCTGGCCTGGGAAAACGAAGCATTTCTGGCGGTTAACGAACTGGGGCCGGACAAGTTCGATATCGTAACCCCGCCGGAAAGCATTTTGGCAGAACCGCCGGTTACGGTCATCGACAAAGTAGTCGACAGACACGGTACTCGCAAAGTGGCCGCAGAGTACCTGAAGTACCTCTACACGGACGAAGGACAGAAGATTGCCGCAAAACATTACTATCGCCCGATTAATACAAAGATTCCGACCAAGCTCGCCAAAATAAAGAAACTGTACACGATAGACGGCGCTTTTGGTGGCTGGCAGAAGGCACAGAAAACCCACTTTTCAGATGGCGGGACGTTTGACCAGATTTACGCACCCAAGAAATGACCTCGAGCGGGGTGACGCAGGTCACCCCGCCTCCCCGCCTTTGTTCCTGCTTCCATCAATGGTTCATATTTTCAGCAATGTGGGTGGCTTGAGCTAAAAGGGATGAAATTTCTCCCCGATTGTGATAGCTTCTCGCGTTTACATCCAAAGCTTTAACCGGTTTTTCGGAAATCATCATGAAATTATTCAAGCGTCAAAACAACGTGCTGCCCGGATTTGGTCCAACTTTGGGCTTCACCATTTTTTATCTCAGTCTGATCGTACTGATTCCGCTCTCGGCACTGGTTTTCAGAACAGCCGGTCTGACCTGGGGTGAGTTTGTCAGTACCGTAACGGCGCCACGGGTTATGGCCTCCTACAAAGTGACTTTTGGAGCAGCACTTGTTGCGGCTTCCATTAATGCTGTTTTCGGCGTGCTGGTCGCCTGGGTGCTGGTGCGCTACAAATTCCCCGGACGCAAAATAGCCGATGCGCTGGTGGATCTCCCTTTCGCTCTGCCGACGGCGGTAGCCGGTATCACGCTGGCGACAATCTACTCACCCAACGGCTGGGTAGGGCGTTTCCTGGAGCCGCTCGGCATCAAGGTCGCTTTCACGCCGCTCGGCATCACGCTGGCGATGACCTTTATCGGGCTTCCCTTCGTCGTACGCACGGTTCAGCCGGTGGTGGAGGAGATTGAGGTAGAGCTTGAAGAGGCTGCTCTCTGTCTGGGGGCCAGTCGCTGGCAGACCATACAGCGGGTCATATTCCCGATGCTGCTGCCGTCAATTCTGACCGGTTTTGCACTCGCGTTCGCCCGGGCCGTCGGCGAATATGGTTCGATCATCTTTATTGCCGGCAACATGCCGATGGTTTCCGAGATCACGCCGCTCCTGATCATTACCAAACTCGAACAGTTTGACTATCAGGGAGCCACGGCTATCGCCTGCGTCATGCTGCTGGCGTCATTTCTGATGCTGCTGGTCATCAATCTTCTGCAGAAGTGGAGCAGACGGTACGCAGAGTAGCGCAGATATACGCAGGAATCAGAGAGGGTAACAATGTCCGCATCGCCACGAACATCAAAAGATCGCTCCCAGACCGAACCGACCGTGGTTCGCTGGCTTCTGATTGCCATAGCCGTAACGTTTCTGATGCTGTTCCTGATTCTGCCGCTGGCGGCAGTTTTCAGTCAGGCCTTCGATAAGGGCTTTACGGTCTATCTGGATGCGCTGCGCGAAGCGGATACGCTGTCATCGATCAAGTTGACTGTTCTCACGGCCGCCTTCTGCGTACCGCTGAATCTTTTTTTCGGCGTAACCGCCGCCTGGGCCATCGCCAAGTTCAGCTTTCCCGGCAAGAACCTTCTGATTACACTGATTGATCTCCCGTTTTCAGTCTCACCGGTTATCTCCGGCTTGATCTACGTCCTGATCTTCGGGCTGCAGGGGTGGATCGGCCCCTGGCTACAGGACCACGACATCAGAATCGTCTTTGCCGTGCCGGGAATAATTCTGGCAACTATCTTTGTTACCTTCCCGTTTGTGGCGCGTGAGCTGATTCCACTGATGGAGGCTCAGGGGCGCGAAGAGGAGGAAGCTGCTCTGGTACTGGGCGCCAGTGGTCTGCAGACCTTTTGGCGGGTGACGCTCCCCAACGTCAAATGGGGTATCATTTACGGAGTTATTCTCTGTAATGCCCGCGCCATGGGTGAATTCGGCGCTGTCTCGGTTGTTTCCGGCCATATCAGGGGTATGACCAACACGGTGCCGCTGCATGTGGAAATTCTGTACAACGAATACAATTATACGGCCGCTTTTGCGGTAGCTTCACTCCTGGCTTTTTTGGCCTTGATCACCCTGGTTATCAAGACGATTGCCGAGTGGAAGGTTCAGCAGCAGTTACAGAAAAACTAAGCGACGGGAAAATTTCATGAGCATTGAAATAGAAAATATAACCAAGAAGTTCAGTACCTTTAATGCACTCAGCAACGTCAGCCTTACCATTCCGTCCGGCGAACTGGTCGCGCTTCTGGGACCATCCGGATGCGGCAAGACAACTCTGCTGCGTATTATTGCCGGATTGGAGTATGCCGATAGCGGACGGATTCTGTTTAATGGTGAAGATACGACCAAGAGCCACGTGCGTGAGCGCAAGGTCGGCTTCGTCTTTCAGCACTATGCGCTCTTCAGGCATATGACCGTCTTCGACAATGTTGCCTTCGGACTGACGGTGCGCCCGAAAGAGACGCGTCCAACCAAACAGCAGATCAGCGAAAAGGTCATGAACCTCCTGCATCTGGTGCAGATGGAAAATATGGCCAACCGCTATCCGGCCCAGCTTTCCGGCGGTCAGCGTCAACGTATTGCACTGGCGCGTGCGCTGGCGGTCGAGCCGCAGGTGCTGCTGCTGGACGAGCCGTTTGGTGCTCTGGATGCTCAGGTCCGTGCCGAACTGCGCCGCTGGCTGCGCAAGCTGCACGATGAAATACATGTCACCAGTGTTTTTGTTACGCACGATCAGGAAGAGGCACTGGAAGTTGCCGACCGGATCGTGGTTATGAACAAAGGCAAGATCGAGCAGGCCGGTACTCCTGACCAGGTTTACGAAAGTCCCGCTTCAGCCTTCGTGCTCAGCTTTCTGGGAAATGTCAATCTGTTCCATGGCCGGATTTCTCAGGGGCAGGGGCAGTTGGGCGGATTGAAGGTCGATTCCAACGGCTATGCCGGCGCCGATGATACGCCGGCAGTGGCCTATGTGCGTTCACACGACATCGAAATTGATCGTGTGTGGCGTGATGAAACCTCGATCAAGGCCGAAATCAGACATATTCTCAAGCTGGGCCCCGCAGTCCGGGTATCGCTCTCGATCGATGGCAGTGGCGATTTTATTGATGCCGAATTGACCAGGGATGTGTTCCAGTCACTGGCCCTGCGTCACGGGGAATCCGTTTTTGTCCGGCCGCGTCAGGTGCGTGTCTTTGTGGACGATTATCAGATTTAACGCTGTAGCTGTAGAGGCGCACCAGAAATGAGTAAAACTCTTCTCCCCGGGGAAAAATCACTCGCAGCACTTTTTCCTGATACCGATCAGATCCCGGAACAGTACCGTATTGATACTCCGATCAGGCAGGTTTATTACCTGATCGACGGCGTGTTGCGTGCGTGGGGCGGCCCGCTGCAGGATGTCTTTTCGCCTGTTTTCACCAGCCAGGCCGCCGGTGGGAAGCCCTGTCTGATCGGGCAGGTACCACTGCTTGACGAAGCTGCCGTGCGGGAAGCGCTTGCGGTTGCAGTTCGCTCATATCAGAACGGGCGCGGCGAATGGCCGACCATGCCGGTCGGTGAGCGCATCCGCGCTGTGCAGCGTTTTGCTTCTGCTGTCCGGGAAAAGAAGGAACTCGTCGTCCGGCTGTTGATGTGGGAGATCGGCAAGTCGGTCAGGGAAGCTAGCGCCGAGTTTGATCGCGCCCTGGCTTATATCCGCGACACCCTCGACGCGCTCAAAGAGCTGGACCGGCAGTCGTCGCGCTTTGTCATCCAGCAGGGGATTATCGGCCAGATCCGCCGCGCTCCTTTGGGGGTGGTCCTCTGCATGGGGCCCTATAATTTCCCGCTCTACGAAACCTTTACCACGCTGATTCCGGCACTGGTAATGGGCAATACCATCCTGCTGAAACCGCCCCGCTTTGGTGTTCTGCTGTTTCAGCCGCTGCTGGAGGCGTTTCGGGATTCGTTTCCGGCCGGGGTCGTCACGACGGTCTACGGCGATGGCGATGTTGTTGTGCCTCCGTTGATGGCTTCCGGTCAGGTGGACGTGCTCGGTTTTATCGGTACCTACCGGGTTGCGGATGCCTTACGGGCGCTGCATCCCCGCCCGCATCGCCTGCGCTGCGTACTGGGGCTGGATGCCAAAAATCCGGCCATTATTCTGCCGGATGCCGATCTGGAGCTGGTGGTCAAAGAGTGTATTCAGGGGAGCCTGGCCTTTAACGGGCAACGTTGCACGGCGCTGAAGATCATGTTTGTCCATCGCTCGATCGCGGCTGAATTTCTTCAGCGCATGGCCGCAGCTATCGATGCGGTCAGCTGCGGCATGCCGTGGGTCGAGGGCGTGACGATTACTCCGCTGCCGGAGCCGGAAAAACCGGGCTATCTGACGGAGCTGGTTGACGATGCCCTGTACATGGGCGCTCGCATCATGAACCCCAACGGCGGCAGATCCAGCAAATCCTTCTACTATCCGGCACTGCTCTATCCGGTAACGTCCGCCATGCGGGTCTACCACGAAGAACAGTTCGGGCCGGTGATTCCGGTTGTCCCGTTTGATGATATCCGTGAGCCGATCGACTACGTGGTCGCCTCTAACTACGGTCAGCAGGCCAGTATTTTCGGGCAGAACAGCGACCTGCTCGCCAATCTGGTCGATGCCCTGGTCAACCAGGTCTGCCGGATCAATATCAACAGCCAGTGCCAGCGCAGCCCGGACAGCTTCCCCTTTAACGGGCGCAAGAATTCGGCCGACGGAACCCAGTCGGTGGCTGACGCACTGCGCATTTTTTCGATCCGCATCGTTGTGGCGGCGCGCGAAACCGATTCCAACCGCGAGATTATCACCAGCATCGTGCGAGAGCGGAAATCCCACTTTCTTTCAACGGACTTCATTCTGTAATCAGGGAGCTTACGGTATTTATGGTAACCAGCGACAGGGGAAACAGACGCGTGGTGATTGCCATGAGCGGCGGTGTGGATTCTTCGGTCAGCGCTGCCCTGCTGAAGGAGCAGGGCTACGATGTGACCGGCGTCTCAATTCAGCTCTACGATCCGGTTGCACGTGAGGAGGGCTGCCGCAGCAAAACCTGCTGTTCTCTGGATGATGTGCTGGATGCCGGGCGGGTGGCTAAAAAACTGGGCATCCCCTTTGAGGTTCTCGATCTGCGGGCTGAGTTCAAGCAGATTGTCATTGACTATTTCATCGCCGAATATGCCGCCGGGCGTACGCCCAACCCCTGCATCCGCTGTAACGACCTGATCAAATTTGATCTGCTGCTGAAGAAAGCGCATGAGATGGGTGCCGGATTACTGGCAACCGGCCACTACGTGCGGGTTACCCAGGGAGACGATGGGCTCTGTCAGCTTAGAACCGGTCTGGACCCGGGCAAGGATCAGTCCTATTTTCTGTTTACGCTGAGTCAGCAGCAGTTGTCGCAGACGCTCTTTCCTGTGGGTGAGCTTGAAAAAAAACAGGTGCGGGAACTGGCTGCCAGCTTCGGGCTTTCTGTGGCGCACAAGCACGAAAGCCAGGAAATCTGCTTTATTCCGGACAATGATTACGCCGGCTTTCTGGAGCGTAACGGCGTTCAGCCGTCAGCGGGAGATATTGTTACGCTGGATGGCAGAATCATCGGCCACCACAGTGGTATTCACCGCTACACGGTCGGGCAGCGCAAGGGGCTTGGTATCGCCTGGGAGCACCCACTGCATGTCGTGCAGATTGACAGTTGTAACAACAGGGTCGTCGTGGCCGAGGCATCCGAGCTGAAACGTCTGCAGCTGACGGCAGGCGGAGCCAGCTGGATTCAGCAGCCGAAGAGCTCTGAATTTTCGGCCACCTGCCGCATCCGCTATCGCCATACTCCGGCCCCCTGCCGGGTTGTTCTGCTTGAAGCGGGGCGCTTCGAGGTTCATTTTGAGCAGCCGCAGACGTCGGTTACTCCGGGGCAGGCGGCTGTGCTGTATGATGGAGATGCCGTGCTCGGTGGCGGCTGGATCGAAGCATAATTTTGTGCATGCAGATCAAGTGCAATGGCTGACCGGTTCTAGACAAGCTCTTCGATCGTGCCCCCCGGTTTCAGCACAAACCTACTGCCGCGCCATTCGACGCGGTTTCCCAGAAACGAGAGTGCCCAGCAGCAGAATGCCAGCATGTCCCGCAGTGGCAGCAGCCAGAGCCAGCGCGGCAGCAGTCCGTCCTGAACGAAGCGTCGGCTGAAAACAGTGCTGACAAGCATTCGTACGCTGTACAGCAGCGCCACGGCGGCCAGTCCCGTGAACAGCGAAGGGGCCAGCAGTGTCGCCAGGAGTGCCGCCGGAAAGGGGAGCGTCATGCCTGACGCCAGGTAGCCCCCCGGACGACTGACCCGCATGGTGCGAGCCCAGCGCAGCTGCCGTGAGAGTACTGTCATCAGATTTTCCGCCTTGACGACACTTTCGACGAAGCAGTCATCCAGTGCGATCTGCCACCCGGCCAGATGGATCTTGTTGCCGAGCTGATAGTCATCGGCCAGATAGTTTACCAGGGCCTGAAAGCCGCCGATTGAGGCCAGCGCCTCGCGGCGAAATGCCATCGAGGCACCCAGGGCGAAGGATAGCCCCTCCAGACGCAGCGCCACCAGCACGTTGGGGATCATCTCGGCAGTAAATCCGGTCGCCTCAAGGGCGGTGGCAATGCCATGCACCTGTGAGGTGCGGTACAGAGATGTCACCAGACCGACCTGTGCTTCACGGAAGTGAGCGGTGACCGACTGCAGGTACTCGGGAGCAACGCGGATATCGCTGTCGCAGACGATGATGATGTCGTGCCTGGCTTTAGGATAGGCATTGATCAGGTTGGAAACCTTGTAATTGGGGCCGTGTATGGCCGGATTTATCGTCAGCGAGATGTCATGGCCGGGGAAATCGGCCATCAAACGTTGAATAACCGGGATAGCCGGATCATCAGCCGAGGCCACGGCGAAAATCAGCTGCTGAGCTCCGGCGTAGCGCTGTCTGCAGAAGGAAGCGAAACTGGCGTAGCTGTCAGCATCGATCCCCTTGACCGGCTTGAGGATTGAAATGCCGGGAGATTCAGGCGCTACGGGAATTTGCGGTGAGAGCTGAAAATACAGTCTGGCACAGACGAAGGAAATCAGTGCATACGCAAGTGCCGGAAGAATTACGAAAAAGGGGAGCAGGTTGTACAGCATTCATGCCACCTTCTGTACGAACAGCAGATAGGGGGCGTCGGCGGCGACATTGTTTTGCGCCATGCGCCAGGAATGGTAGTGACGTGGTTTCAGCACGTTTGCCCAGCGCTCAACGGTCTGCTGCTCGTCACTTCCGCCGCTATGGCCGGGATAGATGGTGATCGCCAGAACTCCGGTCGGGGCAAGTAATGCCAGTGATTGATCCATGGCAGGGGTGGTTGTATCGGGACGGGTGATGATTGAGCGGTCGCCGCCCGGCAGATAGCCCAGATTGAAGAGCACAGTCTGAACCGGCGCCGTAACGTGGCGTAACAGATTTTGGTGTCCGTCATGGATCAGCGATACTCGCGCGGACAAACCTGCTTCCGTCACTCTGCGCTCAGTTTCTGTAATGGCCTGCTGCTGAATATCAAATCCCCAGACCTGTCCGTCCGGGCCGACCGATTCTGCCAGGAAGAGCGTATCATAGCCATTTCCGCAGGTGGCGTCGATGGCCGTATCGCCTGGTCTCAGGCAGCTGCGGACGAGCAGATGCGAAAGCGGAACCGGTCCGCGCAGGGCGGGTCTTTCTATAGCAACTGGTGTAATCATGGCGGCGAACAATAGCAGAATAGCAGTATTTTCACCACAGAGAATTTGTTTGTAATTGGACGGGTAACGGGGGCTACGAAGTAATGATACTGAGAAAAACTATTACGGCAGAACAGAACGGGAACCGCCTGGACGATGCCATCGCCGCCCTCTGCACAGGTGTCAGCAAAACGGAGGCACGTCGCATTATCGACCGTGGCGGCTGCACGGTCAACGTCGCTCTGGTGCGGGTGGCATCACGTGCAGTAAAAACGGGCGATGTGATTGAGATCGGCGTCATGGAAGCGGGGCGTTTTTCTGACCTGGTGCTGCCGCCTCACGCACTGATCTATGAAGACAGCGAACTGATCGCCGTCAATAAACCGGCCGGAATAAACAGCCAGCGAACCCCCTATCAACTGAAAGGGACACTGGAATACTGGGTAACGGAGTATTTCAAGGCAGAGGGGAGCAGTGAACCGGCCCGTGTTGTACACCGCCTGGATCGTGGAACTTCGGGAGTCATGATCTTTCCAAAACTGCGGCAAGCTGCCGCCTGGCTGTCGGCACGCTTTCAGGACGGATTGGTGGAAAAACGGTATCTGGCGCTGGTCAGTGGTCGCCCATGCCAGGATACCTGGGTTGTGGACGCTCCAATCGGAAAAGTTGCTTCGGCTCGCTACGGAATAGTCAGTGCCGGCAAAGCGTCTCGCACGGAATTTCGTCTAATCTCGTCAAACGGCGAACTCTCAGTGGTTGAAGCACGGCCGCTGACCGGTCGTACGCACCAGATCCGCGTGCATCTGGAGTCAGTCGGCCTGTCGATTGTCGGTGACAGTACCTACGGCGGAGCCGTAGCTGATCGGATGATGCTGCATTGTGCCGAAATGAAACTGTCGGACCCGAAGGGGAGGGAATTACGACTGCAGGCCGAACTGGACGGATCGTTTGCGCAGCAGGTCAGTTCTTCAGGGCTGCAGGCTGCTTGATGATCATCAATGACAGGTAGTCGGGGGAGTGGGCTTCCATGTCGCTGAACAGGGTCAGCACCTTCTGGCGCGGGGAACCGACCCGTTCGACAAACACAACGCTGTCCGTACGACCTGTCCGGCACAAGAGTTCCAGAATATCGGCGTAGCGCGGCCTGACCTTCAGCAGTACGACCGTCTCAAACTGAGCCAGAGCAGCGGCGATCTGACCGATGCCGGCGGTGGCCGGTATAACGGCCATTTTCTCTTCAGACTCTGCCAGTGTGATGGTTGCCTGGGCAGCGGCAGCGTTGATACTGGAAATGCCGGGGATGATTTCGATCGGAATCTGCGGCCACTGCTCACGTAGCAGGCGCAGCAGGTAGATGAAGGTCGAGTAGAAGAGTGGATCGCCGATGGTGATGAAGGCCACCTCTCGACCGGTCAGCGCATGCCCGGCAATAATGGTAGCTGCTTCCTGCCAGGCAGGGATCAGACGACTCTTATCGGAAGTCATTGGAAACTGGTGGATAATGATAGTCTGCCGCTCTTCATTGATGAATTCGCGGATCGTATCAAGAGCAACACTGGCTTCGCTGGGGTTGGATACCGGCGCAAGAATTACGTCAGCCCGGCGCAGAATCCGTTCGGCTTTGCGGGTGATCAGTTCGGGGTCGCCGGGGCCGACGCCGACTGCATAGACAGTGGCCATTATTCGCCACCTTTTTTTGCTGAAATGACATAGACCGGGTTCTGGGCCTCAAACATCTTGAATTCGGTCAGTTTGCGGGTTTTGGAGATGTTGACGCAGGTCGCTTCAACAGTGAAGCCGTGATCTTCCAGGAATTCTACTCCCTGGGTCAGCGTGTCGAGCGTTACGGCATTAATAACCACCACCCCTTCCGGCCTGAGTCGCTGGGAGACGATATCGATGATTTCATCCAGCCTGCCACCGGCCCCACCGATAAAAACGCGGTCGGGATCGGGCAGATCATCCAGGCCATCCGGTGCGTAGGCTTCGATCAGCTTGATAGTGCGCGAGCAGAACTTCTTCAGGTTTTCATTGATAATGCTGATGCATTGCGGGTTTTTCTCGACAGCAAAAATACGGCCATCCGGCATCAGGTTGGCCGCTTCAATAGAGACCGAACAGCTGCCGGCACCGATATCCCACAGCACCAGATCATCCTGAAGCTGAAGCTTGGCCAGTGTGACCGCCCGCACTTCCAGCTTGGTAATCAGCTTTTTTGATGTATGAAACTCGTCATCGTGGATACCGATCAAAGGGTAATGAACCAGATTCGGCTCATACATCCTGATCAGGATCAGGATGTTCAACTCTGAAGCGGTTATGTCAAGCAGGCCGCGCACGGTCGTCTTGGTAAACTTCTCGGTCGGCATCCCCAAGTCTTCACAGAGCCAGGCTTCGTACCCTTCAGCGCCACGTTCAATCAATTCGGCCGCAATTGCAGCCGGTGTATTGGTCTTGTCGGTCAGGACGCAGGCTTTTTCGGCAGAAATTATCTTGTCAACCGCCTGCTGCATGCCACGGCCATGCACGGAGACGAAGATGCCGTCGTCCCACGGTTCCTTGATGCGGGCAAAAGCGTACTGCATGCTGGTGACATTGGGGAAAATCTCAATGCGTTCTTTAGGCAGATTGCGGAGCAGAAAGCGCGAGACACCGAAAAATGTCGGGTCGCCGGAAGCGAGCAGGACGACGCGCTGCCCGGTTTGCTTTAAAAAATCCATCAACTCGGACAAATCGCCAAGAACCCGTTTCTGCCCGGCAAAGTCCGGAAATATGGCCAGGTGCCGCTGGTGACCGATCAAAATATCGGCCTTGGCAATAATCTCCAACGCCTTCGAACCGAAACCTTCCCAGCCGGTGATGCCGGCTCCTACCAGATAGATCTTCTGCTGTGCCATCTGTCATTACCCCGTGGAGAAATTCGTGCAGTCTGCCGCGCGGGACTATAGCATTCCACCTGCAAAAAATCATCTGATTACTTTTGGCATTGCCGGGCTACGTTTTACAGCGTGTGAGAGCAATTGTCATGTGCACGTGCAGTGACAAAGGTCGTCAGCCCAGACCATGCAATTGCCAAATAACGGAAATGTTAAGCATTTTATGTATGTGTCAGAGATATTATGCGAACGATATCAGGTTGTTATAAAACAAAGTCAGCCGGCATGAAACGTGCTGTTTGAAGAAACTCCCGTTAAATAACGAGATACACGATAATACTAAACCATCCGCGAGGGTGGGACGGAAAGCCCACGGGTCTCCCTGAGACAGCCGGGTCGCCGAAATATCCACAGAGATACGGTGACCCGGTTTTTTTTGTCGTCGCACGTTGCGCTGTTACTGACAACGCCCGAGAAAAGGGGAAGATCATGAAATTCCAGGTATCGAAATGCCGCGCCGTGTCCCGCCATCTGCTCCTGATGGCCTTGTTATTGAGCATCTCAGCTACTGCCGTACAGGCCGAACCGGTGATGCTGTTCAGCAGGGTGATTGCGGAAGCTGCCGCCCCGGCGATTCCTGCTTCCCGTTCCCGCCAGCGTTCTCCGAGGGTTAAGCTTGATGAAAAAGGTGATCTCCTGGTTCAGTTTGCAGGGGCTCGCTTTACGGTGGCGTATAATTCACCGGTAGACCCGCTGAAACCATCTGAACCGCCGCGCACCCCCCAGCGTGAAGAAAACGTACCGATCAACGGCATCAGTCTGGTTGCCAGCCTGCCATTCTGATCACAGGTCTTCACGTGTTACAAGAAGAGCCCTTGGTTATCGGCCAAGGGCTCTTCTTGTAACGAATTATACGGGTTTGAATCAGTATTTGTTTGATCGCTTACGGCGCGTCGGATCAAGTTCTTTTTTACGCAGTCGGACGGAGTTAGGGGTAACCTCCACCAGCTCATCATCCTCAATAAATTCCAGCGCCTGTTCGAGTGTCATTATTTTAGGCGGCGTCAGTTTAATGGCGTCGTCCGTACCGGAAGCACGAACGTTGGTCAGTTTTTTTCCTTTGCATGGGTTTACATCAAGATCATTATCCTTGTTGTTCTGGCCGATAATCATCCCGCCGTACACTTCAACTCCAGCTCCGATAAACAGAATGCCACGCGGTTGCAGTGCATCCAGCGCGTACGCGGTTGTCTCGCCATGATCCATTGCCATCAGGGCGCCGTTCTTGCGACCGGCGATATCCCCCTTGTAGGGTGCGTATTCATGGAAAGTGTGGGTCATGACGGCGGTACCACGCGTATCAGTCAGCACCTCGCCGCGTAAGCCGATCAGGCCGCGCGCCGGTATGATGAACTCCAGTCGTACCATTTCGCCCATCGGCGCCATGGCAACCATCTCGCCTTTACGTGGTCCCATTTTTTCGATAATAGCGCCCTGGAATTCAGTAGCTACGTCAACTACCAGGTACTCCATCGGCTCCATTTTGACGCCGTCTTTGACCCGGACGATAACTTCAGGTTTGGAAACAGCCAGCTCAAACCCCTCACGACGCATGGTTTCGATCAGAATCGAAAGATGCAGTTCGCCACGCCCGGAAACCATGAAGGTGTCGGCGCTGTCGGTGTCGTCAACCCGCAGGGAAACGTTGGTACGCAGCTCCTTGATCAGGCGTTCGCGGATGTTGCGCGATGTGACCCATTTGCCTTCACGACCGGCAAAAGGTGATGTATTGACAATAAAGTTCATTGCTAGAGTCGGCTCATCAATGGAAACGTAAGGAACGGCAATCGGATTTTCGGCCGAGGCCAGTGTCTCGCCGATGCTGACTTCTTCAAAACCGGCAACGGTGACGATATCCCCTGTTCCTGCTTCTTCAATGTCAATCTGTTTGAGCCCTTCATAGCCGAGCAGTTTTGTAATGCGCCCTTTCGTGATTGATCCGTCCGCCTTGATCATGGCAACGGTTTCACCAGCACTGACTTTGCCGTTAAAAATACGTCCGGTCGCCATGCGGCCGATATAATCGTTGTAATCTATGTTGGCGATCAACATCTGGAACGGCGCATTGGCATCACCCTTGGGTGGGCGCACGTTGGCTTCCACCACGGCAAAAAGTGGTTCCATGCTGTTTGATTCAATGTTGATATCAATTTTGGCGTAGCCCATCTTGGCGCTGGTATAGACAACCGGAAAGTCAAGCTGATCGTCAGATGCATTCAATTCGCAGAAAAGATCGAAAACCATGTTGAGGACTTCGTCCGGGCGACTGCCGGGGCGGTCGATCTTGTTAATGACAACGATCGGTTTCAGGTTAAGGTCGAGAGATTTTTTAAGAACAAAGCGTGTCTGCGGCATTGGGCCGTCAAGGGCGTCAACTAAAAGCAGCACGGAGTCTACCATCTTGAGCACTCGTTCAACTTCGCCACCGAAATCGGCATGGCCGGGGGTGTCGACGATGTTGATCTTGTATGGGCCATGATGGATGGAAAGGCTCTTGGCCAGAATAGTGATGCCGCGCTCTTTTTCAAGGTCGTTCGAGTCCATGACCCGTTCGGTGATAGCTTCGTTGGCGCGGTATACTCCGGCATGTTTCAGCATGGCATCGACGAGTGTCGTCTTGCCGTGGTCAACGTGAGCAATAATGGCGATGTTTCTGATTCGTTCCTGCATGGGTAAAACTCCTCAATGTACGCAAAATAAAACGGCGGGCATTGCTGCCCGCCGAAGATTGGAGACTATGTCAGGTTTTCATTGATATGGCAAGTGTTTATACGTTCGAGTCGTAAAATCGTTCATTTCGGCAACCTTCAATGCTCTCCGTATCCGAGCACAACCAGCAGGCAGCTGCCATCAGCAATGACATTGACTCCTCGCTCGTGGCACAATGCCACTGCATCAGGGTGTTCGGCGCCCGGTTGCATCCAGATATTCGTAATTCCCTTCTCGATCGCCAGCGGCACCAGCTTGGCTGTGACAGCCGGGGGGGTGATCATTGAGAGGCTGACAACTTCCGCCGGCAGGTCGTTGATCGTAGCTGCGCAGGCTGCACCTTCAATTTCGGGCTCAGTCGGGTGAACAGGTATGGCGCGCCGATTGTGCTGCAGGAAACAACGCAGAACTTTATTGCCATACTTGTCGCGATTGGTAGAGGCTCCCGCAACTCCGAAGGCGGGTGACGCAAGGAACAGTTCGATCTGGTCTTGTATTGACATACGGAACTCCTTTTTGTGATGATTTCAGTTCTTTAGAACTATCAGTTTTTATGTCGCGATGCAAGAATGCCGAGCATTTTGATGTTTGATTGCATATCTGTCGGGAAAATTTACACTCCATTACGCCCCTCTGAAATGTATGTATAAATTTAAAGAGATAAAAATTGGCCTGGTTGTTGCTTTCTGTAATGTTGTGTCGAATTATTGCTGCTTAGGTGTAGAGCATAACGGGGGACGATAGCCATGGCAACCATTCATCATGCATCCAATTGGCAGTTTCAAGTAGACATGCCAGACGGCAGTAAGCCGGTATTTGTAAATTTATTAGATGCGATAGCGTATTGTAATCAACTGAAATTACATTATAATTTATCGTTAATTCTCTGAGTGCCGGTCTTTGTCATTGTTTGCTCATAAACGGCAACATCGCTTGTAAAGTAATCCGACAGATTTTCAGAGACAGCTCTCATCAGTGTAAAAAAAATCGACAAAAAATATCAAACTGAGCTGTTTGATTGCCACCACGACTGAAAAAACGTACCAGGTTCGATATTCCCGCCTCTGTTGCCTGAAACACCGCATTCTCACCCTGTCGCAGCGTTATTTTTCATTAATTCCATTCTTTGTCGCATCTAACGTATCTTTTTTGTCGGCCCCAATTTCCAGGCAGCTTATTTCTGTAAAAAGAAATCGGGAAAAATAACTTGACAACAGAATAAATTCTGCTTATCTATAGCCTTAATAGATATGATATCTAAAAAGACTATATACGCCTTTAAGGCGCTGATACATCTTGCCGGAACTCCCAGTGGACAGCCGGTTTTGATTTCTGACCTTGCCAAAGATGGCAGTATACCCAAGAAGTTTCTTGAGTTTATTCTTCTGTCTCTGCGCAAAGGCGGTTTACTGCAAAGCCGAGTCGGGAAAGGCGGGGGCTACTCGCTGGCGCTTCCGGCCAACAAGATAACCGTCGGTTCAATTGTCCGGATACTGGAAGGTGATATCGCTCCGGTACAATGTCTCAGTACAACCAATTATGCCCGCTGCGAAGAGTGTCAGGATGAAGCTACCTGCGGTATTCGGCTGACTATGGCTGATGTTAATGTTGCCCTCGCGACGGTGATGGATGGATTAACGCTGGCCGATATGATCTCCCGGAGTGAGGCGGAGCGCAGCAAGATTCAAAATGTAGTCGATTACTCCATCTGATTTTTACCGCAACGATCTCTCACCCGTAGAAAAAATACCGCAGTTTATCATGGCAGTTACTTCTATACCGCCAATTCCTTCACCTTCTCCACGATATGGTTACCGATCGGAATGGCTGATGTGGCAGCCGGTGAGGGGGCGTTGCAGACGACTAAGGCACGCCTGGTGGTGACGAACAGGAAATCACCCACCAGATGCCCATCGTTACTGACCGCCTGGGCGCGGATGCCGGCCGGATAGTCATGCAGGTCAGCAAGTGACAGCGCAGGGCAGTATTTTTGCACCAGCGCCAGATACCCCTTTTTGTACATGCTGTTCTTCAGCTCAATCAAACTCACGGCAAAATTATTATACAGAACTTTGAGTAGTCCCGGATAGGTCAGCATCTCCAAACTGTCGCGCAGGCTGAAATCGGTTTTGCCGTATCCCTCGCGCTTGAAGGCCAGTACCGCATTTGGCCCGACGGTGACGGTCCCGTCAATCATACGGGTCAGGTGAACTCCCAGAAAGGGGAGTTCCGGGTCTGGAATCGGGTAAATCAGATGGTTGACGATGCGGTTGTGTTCTGCCGATAAAAGAAAGTAGTCACCTCGGAATGGAATGATTTTGAACTGCGGCCGAATACCAAGCATGGTGACAATCCGATCCGCCATGACACCGGCGCAGGCAACCAGACAACGCCCGCTGAAACTGCCGTTGTCGGTCTGTACCGTTATCCGGTCGGGTTGCTCATCAATTGCCCTCACGGTGCAGCAATAGCGCACCTCACCGCCCCCCTGCAGTACCAGATCCGCCATTTTCCTGGTGATTTCGGTATAACTGACAATCCCGGTTGACGGCACCAGTAGTGCACCGACGCCGGTGATATTCGGTTCTCGCCGTTTCAGTTCCCCGGCGTCCAACTCCTCAATCGGAATATCGTTGGCAGCGCACCGCGCTACAAGCTCCCTCATGTGTTGATGTTCTCGTGCGTTGGTCGCCACCAGCAGCTTGCCGCATTCATCATAGCGGATGCCCTGTTCCCTGCAGAAACGTTTGGTCGCCAGATTACCCTCTTTACAGAAACGTGCTTTCAGGCTTCCGGGTGTATAGTAGACACCGGCATGAATAACGCCGGAGTTCCTTCCGGTCTGGTGGAACGCCGGGCCGGACTCTTTTTCCAGAACCAGCACCGTTTTTCCGGGAAATGTCCGCTGAAGGTGCCATGCTGTGGACATGCCTATTATCCCGGCTCCGATTACGATATAGTCGTATGTCATCTTGCCTCCAACTCCGATTCAGTTTACAAGCATCATAGCTGCACAAGCAGCAGGAAGAAACGAAATATTTCTCGTACACAGGTGAAAAAATGAAACAGGGTGAAGCTCGTATCCGTTGCAGTTGGGCCGGTCAGGATCCGCTCTACCAGGCATATCATGATCAGGAGTGGGGTGTGCCGGTTCATGACGATCGGCTGCTGTTTGAATTCTTAACTCTTGAAGGTGCTCAGGCCGGTCTCTCCTGGATCACAATCTTGCGTAAAAGGGCTGCCTATCGCGAGGCTTTTGCCGGTTTTGATCCCGAACGGGTGGTTCAGTTTGATAAGGCCACAGAGGCAGAGCTTTTGAGCAATGCCGGTATAGTCCGTAATCGTCTGAAAGTGGGATCCACTATCAGCAACGCGCGCGCTTTCTTGAAGGTTCAGGAAGAGTTTGGCTCGTTTGCGGCGTATCAGTGGCGCTTCACCGATGGCGAAGCGCTTCAGAATGCCTGGCGAAGCCAGTCGGAAGTGCCGGCAACAACACCGCTTTCGGACCAACTGAGCAAAGACCTGAAGAAACGGGGCTTCCGCTTTGTCGGTAGTACGATCTGCTATGCCTATATGCAGGCGATCGGCATGGTTAATGATCATATCGTAGAGTGTTATCGCTGGCAGGAACTCAAAAAAAGCTGCTGTGACAGATCGTAAAATATATGCTATTGTCCGACCCTGTTTAAGGAGACCTTTTACGTGAATAACGATCTTATTCTGCTCGGCCATGGCAGCGGCGGCCGGCTTTCGCACCAACTGCTCGATGAGCTGATCATTCCGATTGTCAGTGGAGTTGCCGCTGCGGGACAAAATGATGCTGCCCTGCTGGAGCCGGTCAGTGGTCGGCTTGCCTATACGACGGATTCCTTTGTCGTCGATCCGATCTTTTTTCCGGGCGGCACGATCGGCAGTCTGGCGGTGCATGGCACGGTTAACGATCTGGCCATGATGGGAGCAAAACCGCTCTGGCTGAGTGTCGGACTGATCATCGAAGAGGGATTCAGCAAGCGGGATCTGAAGAGGATTCTTGAAGATATGCGCTCTGCTGCCGACGCAGCCGGCGTGCGTATCGTGACCGGAGATACCAAGGTCGTGCCGCGCGGCAAGGCCGACAAGATATTCATCACCACCTCCGGTATCGGCACGGTCGAGCATACGCTGGCGATTCATGGCGCCAACGCCAGGGTAGGAGACGCCGTGATTGTCAGTGGTACGATCGGCGATCATGGCATTGCCGTTATGGCCGGCCGCGAAGGTTTGGCCGTCGGCACTGACATCATCAGTGACTCTGCGGCGCTGCATGGGCTTGTGGCCGATATTATTGCAGCGGTCGGCGAAGGGGTACATGTACTCAGAGATCCAACTCGTGGCGGTGTTGCAACCACCATCAAAGAGATCGCCCAGCAATCGGCTGTGGCGGTTACGTTGCATGAATCTGCCCTGCCGGTCAATCAGGGTGTGCGGGGTGTCTGTTCTATTTTAGGGCTGGACCCGCTGTTTGTTGCCAATGAAGGCAAGCTGCTGGCTTTTGTAGCGCCCGACTCCGCCGATGCTGCCCTGGCTGCCATCCGCCGGCACCCTCTCGGTATGCATGCCGCCGCCATCGGTACCGTGTGCGCGGCCCCGGCCGGTCGGGTCAGCATGGAGACGACCGTCGGCGGTTTGCGCTCGGTCGAAATGCTGGCTGGAGAACAGCTGCCGAGGATCTGTTGAAATGGCGAAGGAGAAGACGCCCATAACGGCCGCTGTGCGCGTCTTACGCGCTGAAAAGGTCGATTTTAGCGATCACCTCTACCCGTATGAAGAAAAGGGGGGCACGGCTGCCTCGTCCCGTGAGCTGGGGGTTGACGAGCATGCCGTCATCAAGACTCTGGTGATGGAGGATGAAAACCGCCAGCCACTGGTGGTTCTGATGCATGGCGATCGGCAGGTATCGACCAAAGAGCTGGCCCGCATAATTTCCGTAAAACAGATTTCACCCTGCGCACCGGAGGTAGCCCAGAAGCATAGCGGTTATCTGGTAGGGGGCACATCTCCGTTCGGGACGCGCCGTCAGATGCCGGTCTACATGGAAGCCGGCATTGCAGACCTGCAGAAAATTTATATCAATGGCGGTAAGCGCGGCTATCTGGTCGGAATGGCACCGGCTGAGCTGATCAGAGTACTGAAGCCGGTTGCAGTCGTAGTCGGCATCTCATAGAAAAGGAGACGTGACGTATGATCCGGAAAGCACAAATTGCGGATGTTAAAGAAATCCAGAAGCTGCTGATCAGCTATGCCAATCGGGGTGATATGCTCTCGCGGTCACTCTCCGAGTTATATGAGTCACTGCGGGATTTTTATATTGAAGTGGAAGATGGCGAGCTGATCGGTACGGCAGCCCTGCATATTGTCTGGGATGATCTGGCGGAAGTCCGCTCTGTCGCTGTCGCGGAATCTGCGGGGCGCAAGGGGGTCGGCAGCCGACTAGTGCAGGCTTGTATCGATGACGCCCGTCAGCTGGGGCTCAAGCGGGTATTCTGCCTGACCTACAAACCAGAGTTCTTCGGCAAGCATGGTTTCCGACTGGTCGATAAAGCGGAACTGCCGCATAAGGTCTGGGGAGATTGCATCAAGTGCGTCAAGTTTCCGGATTGTGACGAGAATGCCATGATCCTCGATTTATAAAAAAAGCACGTCATTCTGGGGTTTATTGATTGCATACTTGTTTACATCGTTACGGGAAAAGGAGCGCATTATGTCAAAAGTTGCATATACATCTCTTATTACAATCGAGCATCTCGGAATCCCAAACAACAGAGCGTTTCTGCCGGTAGAAAAAGAGCCGGTCCTTTTTGGTGTTCATGGTGAAATAGCCGAGCACTACAAGATTGCAGCGGATACATTTGAGCCGCATGCTGCAACTCTTGACTACATTATCGCCTCTGCCGGCGGCTGTTTGACTGGAACTTTCGGAGGTGCACTGGCGGGTAGAGGCGTTACTTTGGGGGGGCAGGGTTTGACGGCCGATGTTCGCGGTGAGATTGACCGGGAAGACGATAACGTTCTCGTCATCAAACGGATTCACATCGTCTATCATCTGACAACAGCCCCTGATCTCAGAGATAAAGTTCTCAGGGCGTACGAAGTACATGCCTCCAAATGTCCTGTGTACCGGTCATTGACACCAGGTATAGCCATCACGACCGAGCTGGACTGGAAAGAGACTTTAGTAGCAGGCATTGTTGCTTGCGGTGATAACTGAACATCAACATTTCTGATGCCAACGGGCTGATCCGGCAGAAGCTGGGAGGGTTGGCTATGAGTTCTGATTGGAACGGCCGAACTTTTGGAGATTTTGTGTTGATCAAGCGTGGTCGCGATCTTCCAGGCCAAGACCGGCGAAATGGTTCTTCCCCCCTATCAGGTCCGTTCGGGATCACTGGATACTATGGGGATCTTTCTGTTTAAACCGATCTAGCCACGATGAATGACCTTGTGTGTGGCGGTGCCATGAATTATAGCACGTGCTCAGGTACTCTCTCATCGGAAAGATTTCGGGCCAGACATCCGATATGGCGGTTATCGGTTCCGCAACAGCCGCCAAGAACCTTCATGCCCAGTTCAGTATGAAGCGCCGACACACTCCTTCCGAATAGTTCCGGATTTTCTTCAACCAGCTCCAGGCTGGCGTCCAATTCCTCCGGACTAAGGGGGGCAGTGTTAGCCAGTAAGCCGATCACTCGCTCGCGGACCAGGTTTGAAGAATTGCGTGTATGCAGCAGCGCACTACGAAAAATCGAGGCATGGGTGCAGTTGATCAGATAGGCCACCGGACGTGGATCTATCTCTGCATCGATGGCAGCAATGGCTTCTGTAAGAGGTGTACCATCCAGCAGAGTTCCTTCTGGTCGAGCTACAAAACTGATCATGTAGGCTAATCCGGTTGCTGCTTGAGCCCGGGCCAGTCCGATGGCTTCACTGAGAGCCGGAAGAGTAGCTGCCAGCAGAAAATCAACTCCGGCTTTGGCCAGCGCCTCCGCCTGCCAGCAATGAAATGAGGCTGCTGCATCTGCTGTCATCGCTTCTTCCGGTTTGTAGGCATCACCTCGGCAGCTCATAAGACCGCAGATGGCTACCTTTTTTGAATAGTCACCGTAAGAATCGCGCAATTCAGCCAGGAATCGGAAGTTATCTCCATTAAGGTCGCAACCGGCCAGACCTGCCGCCGCAATGCGATCCTTTCCGGCTCTCCAGGTGGGTGTTGATAACAGCATCGGCAGGTTGTGGTGCCAGCCGATATCCAGGTATTGCCTGCAGATATTTTCCAGAGCGGAGCGTCCTGCGTCCTGATAGATCAAGGCGGAATTAACGACGTGCTCGTCAAGTTGAATCTCTGACGAGCGTCGCAAGCGTTCAATGACCGCACCTTCACCAAGGATAACTGGTGATGAGGCCAGAAGTGCCTCGAATGATACTCTTCCGATTCTAGTCATGTTACCTCATGCTTTGTTTAACAGGGAGTGCGACTATCAGCGGGTTTTTGTCGCGGCATATATTCCAATCCTTGGGACGGCATAGTTATAATTTTTGGGAATTAAGTAGTACGTAATAAAAAAGCCCCGTGAGGGGCTTTTTTATTACGTACTATTCAGATGTAATACATGACGCGGTGGTCGATCTCGCTCTTCATCCCCATGTCATGTGCCCGCTGGCAGAGCGTCTGCAGGTTCAAGCCGTTGAAAAGAGTGTTCAGCAGTGTATTGGCCTCTTCCCAGACGGTCTGGGTGACGCACTGTCCTTCGAAAGGGCATTCCGTCTTGCGGCGCTGTTTCTTGGGTGTTGCTCCGTGACAGTCAACCAGCAGGACATCCTGCTCGGTTGCATTCAAAATCTCCAGCACGGTGATCTCTTCGGGCGGACGGGAAAGCGCATAGCCCCCCTGTGGACCGCGTTTGCTTTTCAAAAGCCCGGCTTTTTTCAGGTTCTGAAAGATCTGTTCAAGGTAGCGCGGTGAAATCTGCTGTCGGCGTGAGATATCCTGGATCTGCGCAGGTGCTGCGCCGCAATTATAGGCGATGTCAAACATGGCACGCAGGCCGTATCTGCTTTTCGTGGAAAGGCGCATGGTGGTACTCCGATTTGAAATATAAAACTTTGAAATGATTACTGAAATACACCATAACTGTCAAGAAAATAAACGTAAAATCCGGAAATCACACCAAAAAACGAGGAATTACGGTTTTATAGTGGATGTAACGATTACCTGGCCGTTCGGGCTACCGTAACGACGGTAACCAGCGATGCCCCGCATTTTTTCAGTTCACCGGCGCATTCATCGACCGTACTTCCGGTTGTCATGACATCATCCAGCAGCAGGATTCTCCTGTCGGCAACCTGCGCCGGATGCCGAACGGCAAAGGCTCCCTTGACGTTGTTTCTCCGCTCAATGGCGGAAAGCTCGACCTGGGGCTGGGTCGGTCTGGTTCTGGCCAGTCCGTCAGGCAGAACCGGAATCGACAGCCGTTTCGATACCATGGCGCACAATAACTGAGCCTGATTGAAGCCGCGACTGCGCAGTCGTGTGCGGTGCAGCGGCACCGGTATCAGCAGGTCGGCGGCCTGATCACGCAGAAAACCTTCCAGGCCTTCCAGCAGCAATAATCCCAAAGGACGGCGCAGATGAGTCTTGTACGAATATTTGAAGGCGTGGATCAGATCACGTCCCGCCCCTTCATAGAGCAGGTGAGCGCGGGCGTAGTCAAAATGCGGTGCCCTGGTCTGGCAGCCGCCGCAGATATGATCAGCGCCGACACCCGCAAACGGAATTCCGCAGAGATGGCATAACGGCGATACGACATACGTCAGCTTTTCACGGCAGGTAGCGCAGATATGCAGTTCAGTGGCATCCGGTATAAAAGAGTGGCAGATGTGGCAGAGCGGCGGGAAGAGGAAATCAAAACAGGAGCGAACAAAGCGGTTCATGCTGTGCAATCGCGTGTTACTCAGGCAGCCGACAGATTTCAGGTAACCGGTCGGCTGTCCGAGGCACGCTAATCATTGGCTATTTAAGCAGTTTGACGGATTTGATCGTAACCGCTTCGACCGGGACATTCTGGAATACCGAATTTTTTCTGACCTGTGGCGTTGATACGATCTTATCAACAACATCCATGCCATCAGTTACCTTGCCGAATACGGCATAGCCAAAACCATCCGGGTTGGGGCGATTGAGTGAGCTGTTGTTGGCGACGTTAATGAAAAATTGTGACGTGGCGCTGTTCGGGTCGCCGGAGCGGGCCATTGAAAGTGTGCCGCGATCATTTTTCAGGTTGTTATCGGCCTCGTTTTTGATGGCCGGCAGGTTACCCGGTTTTGGGGTCAGGTTGGCCGTCAGTCCGCCACCCTGAATCATGAAGCCGGGGATAACACGGTGAAACGTCGTGCCGCTGTAATAGCCGCTCTGCACGTAGGCGACAAAGTTTTTGACGCTGATGGGGGCTTCTTTGTCAAACAGTTCGATAGTGACTTTGCCGAGGCTGGTTTCCATTTCGACGCGCGGGTTCTTATGTCCGGCAGCCGACGCCAGTGTGGCGGTAAAGACGATCAGGGCAACGATACACAACAGTTTTTTCAACATACAAACCTCCGAAGCAAAATGATGTAGCTGATGCGGCACTATACGACAGGGGCGTTGTGAACGCAAGAGCGGGAAACGCTCAGACCCTCACGCGTGCTGTACCAGATCCGCCAGGCATTGGATAAAGAGCGGTGAGCTGTTAAGAGATTCCATGCGGTGGAAATTGGTGATACCGAGATGATGGGCGACTTCGCGGTACTCGATGTCAATTTCATGCAGGGTCTCGATATGGTCGGAGACAAACGAGAGCGGCACTATCAGGACATCTTTATGCCCAGCCGCCGCCAACTCTTTCAGCTTGTCATCGGTGGAGGGTTCCAGCCACTTGACCGGACCGGCTCGTGACTGGAAGGCCAAATGATGAGCCAGGTTGGCGAACTGTTCCATCACGAGTCGCACGGTCGCTTGGATATGATCGAGGTAGGGATCTCCTTCTGCGATGAATGACTGCGGCAGTGAATGCGCCGAGAAAAAGAGCTGCACCTTGGAGCGGTCGGAAAACGGTGCCAGCCCCTGCTCGATTTTTTCGGTCAGGGCCTTGATATACAGCGGGTGGTCAAAAAACTGGCGCACGCAGCGCAGCTCGAATTTTGTTGAACACCCCTTCAGGGCGCGTTCCAGATCGTTGAAGCTTGATCCGGATGTGGCGCGTGAATAGTGCGGATAGAGTGAGAGCGCAATGATCTTTTTGATGTCCTGTTTTTCGATGGCTGCCAGCGCTTCGGGTGCAAAGGGGTGCCAGTAGCGCATGGCCACATGGCAGCGGAACGATTCACCCAGCAGTGCCTCAAGCGCAACGGCCTGCTGTTCGGTCAATTCGCGTAGCGGTGATTTTCCGCCGATCTGACGGTAGTTGTCTGCACTTTTGGGAGCACGTTTTTTCACGATTTTTTTAGCAATGAACGGCTGCAGGAAAGCCGGTCCGATCTTGATGATATCCCGGTCGGCAAAGAGATTGTGCAGAAACGGCTCAACCGCTTCCAGTGAATCCGGCCCCCCCATCTGTAGCAGCAGTACAGCGGTCGTAGCACCCATGGTTTAGCTCCTTATCATGATCAGCAGCATTTTGAACTGCTTGACAGCTTTCATCTCATGCGGAATATTGGCCGGCATGATGATAATCTGCCCGGCGGTCACCGTATGTACCGCTCCGGCAATAGTAACTTCTGCTTCTCCATCAACGATCTGGACAAAGGCATCATAGGGGACAGTATGCTCTGAGAGACCCTGCCCGGCTCCGAACGAAAACATTGTCACCGTGCCGACTTTTTTGTCGATCAGGGTCTTGCTGACGACCGAACCCTCATTATATGCAACCAGCTCACTCAACGTTAAAGCGTTTCCGATCAGTTCCATGACAGTCTCCTTTTTTCTTTTGGTTATTCAATATTTCAAGGGTGAAATGCAACCACAAATTGGTATGGCGACAACATTTATTCCTCCGTTGCACTGCCGACGTACCCCGCCTCCTCTTCATCCCCAAGCAGCGTAACCGGAAGCAGGGCGCTTACTTCCCCGACGGGAAGTTCCTGGACATCCTTGAGCTTCCGGCCGATGGCCCGTGAACGCGTTTTAGCTTTTTCGATCGTTTCAGAGGCCTGGTGCAGCTTTTTCTGTACGACATCCAGGACGTCTCCATACTTGCTCCACTCGGTTTTGACCGCCGCGAGCAGGTTCCAGACCTCGCTGGAACGCTTCTGAATGGCAAGTGTGCGAAAACCCATCTGCAGGCTGTTCAGGATTGACCAGAGCGTCGTCGGTCCGGCAATGACCACGCGGCATTCGCGCTGGATGACCTCGGTCAAACCGGTTCGGCGGATAACTTCGGCAAACAGCCCTTCAATCGGCAGGAACAGAATGCCGAAATCGGTGGTGTCGGGCGGGTTTAAATATTTTTTGCAGATATCGTTGGCGCAGGCTTTGACGCGGATTTCCAGCTGTTTTCCGGCCGCTTCCACCCCCTCGATGTCGGCTCTCTCCTGCGCCTCGATCAGGCGCTGATAATCTTCAACCGGAAATTTGGCATCAATCGGCAACCAGACAATTTCATCCTTGTCCACACTCTGGCCCGGCAGCTTTACGGCAAATTCGACCCGCTCAGCGCCCCCCTTGGTGGCCACATTTGCGGCGAACTGATCCGGATTGAGCACCTGCTCCAGCAGGGTGCCCAGCTGTACCTCACCCCAGGTTCCGCGCGTCTTGACGTTGGTCAGCACCTTTTTCAGATCGCCGACGCCGGTGGCCAGAGACTGCATTTCGCCTAGCCCTTTGTGTACCAGCTCCAGCCGTTCGCTGACCTGTTTGAACGATTCGCCGAGGCGCTTCTCCAAGGTCCCTTGAAGTTTTTCATCCACGGTCTGGCGCATCTGCTCAAGTTGCTTGGCATTGTCGTTCTGTATGCTCTGGAGCTTGGTCTCAACGGTTTCCCTGAGCGCTTCCAGCTTTTTCTCACTTGATCCGGAAAGTTTTTCGATAGTCAGTGACATGGCTTCCAGTTGAACTTTCTGCAGCATGGCGCTATCGGAAATTCGTTGCGCTGCCGCGTCGCCGAAACTTGTGAATGCCGCCGCAAGTTCCTGGCGCTGTTCGCGCGCCATTTTTCCCATTTCATCCCTGCTGGTGGCTATTTCCTCCCTGACGACACGTTCGGTGCGCTCCTGCCCTTTTTCCATGGCGACAAGGCGCGTGGTCAGAGCTGTGGAAGTATCGGTTTGTGATACTTTTTTCAGGAGCATGACAACCAGGGTTACGAGTATGAGCAGCAGGGCCAGTGCGGCGAATAGCAGAATGTTGGTCACGGCAGAACTCCTTTTGAACACGTGGCTGACGGCCCGTGCTGTAATCTGTCGCCCTTTCAGGGCTTGTTGCTGTTGAACCCCGGAGGGGTGACAGATTATAGCCCGTGGTGTGAGCCACGGGAAACCAGACAGGTGTAAATGTTTTAAGCCCCAACGGGGCGACATGATGGAGCGCGGGCCGCATGCCCCGCGCGGTGGTGCCGCATTTAAAATAGTGCCTGCCATGGGGTGCTTTTGAACACGTGGCTGACGGCCCGTGCTGTAATCTGTCGCCCTTTCAGGGCTTGTTGCTGTTGAACCCCGGA
>DUZX01000021.1 GCA_013349325.1 Desulfuromonadales bacterium | reverse complement strand
CATGTCCCATCCCGCAAAGCAGATCGATCAACTCCTCCCGGATAACTGGCTCGCCGCAAGGCAAATCTCATCACAATCATAAATCCGAAACACATTCAAGATGGTCTGAGGTTGACGGTTACTCTGCTTCGGCATATGGCACTGGTGACACTGAACACCGGCCTTGTCATGAACGCTGCCGGCATAGGTTTCAGCTTCCGGGTGCTGAAACTTGATCAGACGGGCACCGGTAACAGTGTGCTTGAAATCAAAAAAGTCGAGCTGTTTGTAGTGTGCCAGTAGCTGCGTGGCATTCTTGAGCGGAAAGTGATTGGTGCGCTGATCGGTATAACCTACTTTGCCGCCATCACTCCACTGGCTGCCGCCACCACAGTTATATTCAACATGGCACTGGGCGCACATCATACGTGAGTCGGTTTTCTGCATGACACCGATCTTGCGAAAACCACGGAAGTCGACAACCTTAAGATCCGTCTTGCCGTTTATTGAAAAGATATTGCCTGCAGGATCCTTCTCAATGGCTTGAATCAGGCCGTCACGAACAACGCGAGGCTGCGTACCGTGCGGGTCGTGGCAATGAATGCAGCCGACCGCATTATTGGTATCTTTGGCAACGTCCACGATATTGGAAGTGCGGTCCCATTTTGCTTTGGGATCCTTGTCGCCCATGAATTTCCATGTGAGGATATGGTCGGAGGTCTTGCACTGGATGCAGGTCGGGTTACCAGCCATGGCCGATTCCTTGAGTTTGAAATCCTTGCCCTTGTCGACCAGTACATCCCAGGTCTTGCCGGATTTATCAACACCCTTCCAGCCATCTTTGAACTGGAATCTGCCCCCCTGAAACCGATCTACCGCAAACTGATCGATAACCATGAAAGCATGGCCGCGCGGTTCATTATGCTCAAAAGTGAAGCCGTACGGCTCCAGCAGCTTATCCTGCATCGGTGAGCGTCCGGTCGGGATACCCTTCTCTTTGCGGGCGGCCCCCTCGTAACTCATCTTGAAGAAACTGTCGTACTGCTCCTTGTGGCATTTGCCGCACAATGCCTGGTCGATCAACGTCACCGGTTTAATCTTCTCCGGATCACTGATGTGGCCCTCCAGCTTGTCATGGCAGCTTTTACAGGAGAGCCTGGCATGTTTGGAGCCCTCCTTCATGGCCTTGATCTGATCGTGACACTCGTAGCAGGTAGCCCGGCCATCGTTTGCAACTTTTGTTGCCGGCTTGTTAACCGCCGTGGTGTTGGCCGGCAGGGAGAGCAACAGAGCGGATGCCACTGCCACAGCGGCCGCAAGGGCCAGTTTCTTTTTCAGCATGATGATTCTCCTTTCGGTGGTAGTTCTGCTGACAGCGCAGATTGTGGTGGTATTTTAGTCGCACGGGCCTGCATCCTGACCGCCTTGGGGGTGACCGGGCAGACGTATTCACAACTTCCGCAGCCGATGCAGAGCTGTGCGTTTATCCTGATGCCAACCCCCGGTATCAGCTTGATAGCCTGTGACTGACAGCGCTCCACGCAGGCAAAGCAGCCACAGTTCTTCGCAAGACAGTATTCGTTATCAGCAACTGCCTGCTGGTCCTCCTGCGGAGTCGGCGTATATTCTGCTGCGTCGGCGATCACCAGCGGAACCTCAGCCTGAGCAGTCAAGGCGTCTTTTACAGAGAAAACAGCCTTACCTAGAGATGAGAGACTCTTTTTTAAAAACTCTTTGCGGCTTATATTCATGTTCATGTGCCCTTTTCTCACCGTTTACATTTGTCCCCACATGTGCGATTCGTCTGGTTATCTCTACATACGTACAAAACTCCGCTTTCCTGTTCTGTTATTATAGATGGTGCCTTAAAAATCTTTGACTGAAGTCAAAAATAAATTTATTCATTTACTTGAATACATACCACTTTGGGGTTGACCTTTTTTCTATCCGTGCTAAATTGGACTTTATTAGTCTTATTAGAAAGGTGGAGCACGAAATGTCATTAGAAGGTTTGAAAGCACCCGAGTTTTCACTGCACGGTTGTGATGGACGGCAGCACTCGCTGAGTGAGTATGCCGGAAAATCGGTGATTCTCTATTTTTATCCCAGAGACAATACCCCCGGATGTACGAAAGAAGCTTGCGGTTTTCGCGACAGTTATCAGGAACTGACTGATCTCGGGATTGTAATTCTGGGTGTCAGCAAGGACAGCATCGCTGCTCATACCAAGTTCAGAGATAGTAACTCGCTACCGTTTGTTCTGCTAAGTGATCCTGATACAACAACCATGCAGGCGTATGAAGCTTTTGGAGAAAAAGTGCTCTACGGGAAAAAGAGCATGGGGACGATCCGCTCAACCGTTATTATCGGTCCGGACGGAATTATAAAAAAACAGTGGTCCAAGGTGGCCAAGGCTGAGCTGCACCCGGCGCACGTTCTGGCATATCTGCGGGGCTAATCCCGCTTACTCTACTTCAGGAGCAACTACATGGAATTTGTCACACTGGAAGATGTCATAAAGTTTGCCGTAGATCGCGAGGAGACCGCTTATAAGCTCTATAAACGGGCTGCCGAACTTTCAACAAGCGTATCATCGCGAAAGATGTTTGAAGAACTTGCCCAGGAAGAGGCCACACATAAGGATATTTTTGTCAAGATTGACGAAGATAAAGCCGAAAGCCACAAGCTCTGTACATTGCCGGAATCAAGCGTCGCCAAGTATCTGGCCGATGTTCCGTTTCTACCGGATATGAGTTACAGCGCGATCATAGCCAGCGCCTTGAAAACCGAGGAAAACGCCTATCAGCTCTACAAGGCGGCTGCCGGCATGACTAACGATCCGAAGCTTCAGAAACTGCTCATGAATTTCGCCGACGTAGAACTGGGACACCGCCGTCGGCTTGAGGCGATCTACGATGAGAGAGTACTGACAGAGGGGTAGCAGTGCAGCGCTACTTCCCCTTTACTGCGTAAATACCGGGTGCATTTCGCCAGTAGCCTTTATAATCGAGGCCATAACCGAAAACGAAACGGTCACCAATTTCTATACCGGTAAAGTCCGCTCTCATTCCTGGCGTTACTTTACGAAGATGCAGTTTTTCTACAAGTACCGCCATGAGTATCTCTGAAGCGCCCTGCTGATGGCAGTAGTCGGCGATCGCCGCAAGAGTTACTCCTTCGTCAAGAATATCATCGAGCAACAGCACTGTCCTGCCCCGTAGATCATTCGACGGCTTAACTATCCAGTTTAAGCCAGATCCCTTGACTGAATCACCGTATCGGGTGGCATGGACATAATCTGTTTCAAGCGGAAAGTTCAGTTTTGTTAAAAGCTGCCCTCCAAAAATAAGCCCGCCGTTCATAACTGTTATAACAACCGGATTCGCATCTTTCAGTTGTACTGTAATCTCACGTGACAGGCGCTCGATCGAAGCCACGACAGACGTTTCGTCAATTAAAAGCTCGGCCTCAGCCATAACGTGCAGCGCTTCGTATTGTGTCATAATCGCTCCTTTATCTGTGCTCCTACTACCCGTTCAATTCCCTGTTCATCAAGCGATACGAAAGGTTCTTGATATCTGCCGATTGACGTAAAGCATTCCGCAACATCGTGCGCCTGCCCGATCCCGATCTCAACCAGTAACCACCCGCCCGGTAGCAGGTGATCAACTGCAGCGGGAATAAGCTGGCGATATATCCCTAATCCATCCGCGCCACCATCAAGTGCAGTCCATGGATCATAATCACGGACTTCCGGTTCCAGCTGATCAATATCCGCTGTCGGTATGTAGGGAGGGTTTGAAACAATCAGAGAGAATTTACGATCCGGCACGCAGGAGAGCAGTGCCCCCTGAATAAATTCAACGTTTACTTCATTACGAATGGCGTTACGTCGCGCTACAGAGAGCGCGTCGCTTGAAATGTCAGACGCGGATACGAATGCCGCTGGAAGTCGTTTCGCGAGTGTAATGGCAATACATCCACTGCCGGTACCCATATCGAGTATTGATGCCTGGGGAGGCGAGCGTAGTAATGTTTGGGTGACAAGCAACTCCGTGTCGTGGCGTGGTATCAATACATCTGGCGAAACCTCGAATTCCAGACCACAGAATTCCTGTGTACCGAGAATATGCTGCAGTGGCTCTCGTCGAGCTCTTCGGGAAACCATGTCACGATAGACGGCTAATTCTGAGTCACTCAAGGGTTTATCATAATTGAGGTACAGACCTACGCGATTTAGTCCCGTGGCAGCCGACAGCATCCATTCAGCTTCAAGGCGGGCGTTTTCAATACCTTTTGCTGAGAGATACTCTTTTGTCCAGGCCACTATTTTTACCGATGTCCAGACTTCATGTTTCGGCATGCTGCGCTCCTTAAATGAAGACAATCCTCTCACAGCAATACTGCATACGTAAGAACAAAGCGAGATAATATGTTGAATATTGTAAAAGAAAAGGGCGCACTCAAAAGAGAACGCCCTGAATAAGGTAGTGTAAAATCGGTGAACTAATAAAGCTGTTAGATCAGCTTTATAGCATTCTGAGCCAGTTCAAGCAACAGCGACGGAACAACACCAGGAATTAAAGTTCCGGCAACAGCAATAAGAAGTGCAAGTGCAACAGGTGCGGTAACAACGGTCCACTCGAATTCCTCGTTAGGCTCTTTCATGTACATATATACGATCACACGCAGGTAGTAGTAGACAGAAGCGGCGCTGTTGAGAACACCAAGGATCGCGAGCCAGATGTATCCTTTCTGAATTGCACCGGAGAAGAGATAGAATTTTCCGATAAATCCAGCAGTTGGCGGAACACCTGCCAAAGAGAACATGAAGATTGTCATGGCCAGGGCAAGTATTGGGTGCTTGAAACCAAAGCCGGCCAGATCCATAACGGTACCATTTGGCTCACCCTTCTTGGCAACAAGAATAATTATTGCAAAGGCACCGATATTCATAAAAGCGTACGACAACATGTAGAAAAGAATACCAGCTGTTCCGGTACCATTACCGGCAGCAAAACCCACAAGACAATAACCGGCATGAGCAATTGACGAATATGCCAGCATTCTCTTGATATTGTCCTGACGCAGAGCAGTAATATTTCCAACAGTCATGGTCAAGACAGCCAGCACCCATAACAACTGGCCCCACTCGGCCTGCAGAGTCGGCAGAGCGATGAGGAATATACGTAATGAAGCGGCAAAAGCGGCGGCTTTAGGACCGGTTGACATAAAAGCTGTCATCGGTGTCGGAGCACCTTCATAAACATCCGGGGTCCACATATGGAACGGAGCAGCGGCAACCTTGAATGCAAACCCGGTAAACATCAGCAACATACCGGCTACCAGCATAATGTTTGCAGAAGGAAGCGTCATCTGACCGATAATCGTAGCGATTTTTGCAATACGAGTCGTACCGGTGGCACCGTAAATAAGAGCCATGCCGTACAGCAGGAAGCCTGTAGAAAAAGCGCCCAGCAGGAAGTACTTGAGACCGGCTTCATTCGATTTGAGGTTGTTGCGGTTAAAACCAGCAAGAACATAGAGAGAAACAGACATAACTTCAAGACCCAGGAAGATAACCATCAGATCTGTGCCTGAAGCCATGAGCATCATGCCGACTGTCGTGAACAGAATTATCGGGTAGAGCTCACCATGATTGCACCCTTCACGATTCATGTACTTATCGGATATAAGTATTGAGAGACCGGCCGAAAGTAAAAAAACCATTTTAAAAAAAGTAGCAAAGTTATCGAGAATAACAGATCCATTGAAACTCGATATGTTAGCACCCCAACCAGAGCCAACCAGTACAGCCGTAGCAGCTATACCGATAAAACTAATGTTCCCGAGCAGAGATTTGCTGCCACCTGGCGAGAATACCGTTATCAGCAGGAGTACCATGGCTAGCGAGGAGAGAAATATCTCCGGCAAAATGGGTGTCATATTAATAGCTGGTATTGAAATCATGTCCATCTAAAAACTCCTCCGGTCAGATTGACTCGTTGTTTACTTGGATTCGTGCGGGTTAATTGCCGGTTCAGATGTTTGGCCATCCTGACTCATACCAGGGTGACCGGCTGGCATTTGACCATTCGTACCGGAATGACCAGCAGGTTGTTCTGCACCAGGCATCCCGGACATACCTTGATAACCGGCTGGCGCCTGCAGACCTGACTGTGACTGGATGGCACCATGAGCGGCTGGCGAGGTGGTGTCAATTTTCTTGACATCCATAGAAGCCGGACGAATTTGAGCGACAAGCTTTTTGATAGCAGGGTCCATCTTTTCAATGAAAGGATTCGGATAGACACCCATCACAAAGATAAGAACTATCAAGGGAATCATTATCGCTATTTCACGGGCATCCAGATCAAGCAGGCTCTGATTTTTTGGGTTGGTAAGTTCTCCGAACATGACGCGCTGAAACATCCAAAGCATGTATACCGCAGCAAAAATAACGCCACTGGTTGCAACAACGGTCCACCAGCGCAACTCACTCTCATAGCCACCCAGCAAAACAAGAAACTCACCAGCAAATCCATTCGTCCCCGGTACGCCGATTGAAGATAGGGTAACAATCAGAAACATTGTTGCAAAGATCGGCATCTGTTTGGCAAGTCCACCGAAATCTGTGATCAAGCGTGTATGCCGGCGTTCATAGATGAAGCCGACGATAAGGAACAGCGCCCCGGTAGAAATACCATGGTTAAGCATTTGCAGCATACTACCAGTCATACCGTTAACGTTAAAAGCAAACAGACCCAGCATTACAAAACCGAGATGCGCAACAGATGAATAGGCGACCAGTTTTTTTACGTCTTCCTGAACCATGGCGACCAGTGCTGCGTAAATTATACCGATGACAGCGAGAGTTGCCAGCAGCGGTGCAAAACGATGGGCAGCTTCTGGAAAGAGCGGCATAGCAAAACGCACATAACCGTAGGTACCCATTTTCAGCATGATTGCTGCCAATATTACAGAACCGGCAGTAGGTGCTTCTGTATGGGCATCAGGTAACCAGGTGTGAAGCGGAAACATCGGGACCTTGATTGCAAAGGCAAGAGCAAAGGCAAGAAACATCCAGACCTGGATAGCAGGATCAATTTTAAGGTTGTAGAAATGCAGTACGCTGAAATCAGTAACTCCCGCCTGTGTACCGAGCATGTAGAGGTAGATAAACGCTACCAGCATCAACAGGGAACCGACCATTGTGTAGATGAAGAATTTGACGGTTGCGTACAACCTGTTTTTACCACCCCAGATACCGATCATGAAATACATCGGGATCAGCATCAGTTCCCAGTAGATATAGAAGAGGAACATGTCGATTGATATGAAGGCACCGATCAGAGAAGTCTCAAGAATCAGAAGACAGATCATGTATTCCTTGACCTTCTCTTCTACAGCTTTCCAGGTTGAAAGGACAGATATCGGCATAATGAAGGTTGTTAAGATAACCAGCCAGAGGCTGATGCCGTCTACACCGATGTTGTAGCGCATAACAAAGGGTCCGGCAGCAATCCAAGGTACATTTTCAACAAACTGAAATTCAGCGTTTGTTTTGAATCCGGTCAGTATCAGCAACGACACGATGAAGGTAACCAGAGTCACCGCCAGGGTTAAGCCACGCAGTACAGCTTTATTCTCCTTGGGAATGAAGAACAGCAGCAGTACCCCAAGAAGAGGCAAGAATGTCGTCAGGCTCAGTATGTTACTCATGTAGTCGTGCTCCTTTATGCAAAGTACAAACGGTTTATTATTTAAGAATGAAATAGCTCAGCATAACAACGACACCAAAAGCCATAGACCAGGCATAGTTGGAGAGAAGTCCTGTCTGCATAAGCCGGAAGAGTCCACTAAAAGCCATGACCGTGTTGGCTACTCCGTTAACGGCTCCATCGACAATAACGACGTCAAAACCTTTCCAGAGAAACTGGCCGAAAGCTTTGCAAGGATTGACAATGATAAAGTCGTACAGTTCATCGATGTACCATTTATTGTAGACAGCACGATGCAGAGCAGGGAAAGCTGCTGTAAAACGGGCTGGAATGCCGGTGTTGGCGACGTAGAGCGTATAGGCAATGGTGATGCCGATAAGTGCGATCAGTACCGAAGTACCCATCAGACCCCATTCAAGCGCAACATTATGAACTCCGGCATGCGCTGAAGCGTGTTCGGCCATATACTCTTCCGAATATTTGAAAACAGGAGACAGATAGTGTTCAAAATAGTTGGGGATACCACCCACAACCTCACCGATTACTTTCGGAATTCCGATGTAGCCGCCAACAACAGACAAACCGGCCAAAACAATCAGAGGAAATACGATAACCATCGGCGACTCATGCAGATGATCTTTGGCCTTGGGTGTAATGCGGCATTCGCCGAAGAAAGTCATAAAGACCAGACGGAACATGTAGAAAGCTGTTAAACCGGCAGCTACGGCACCCATACCCCATAACAGAAGATTCAGATTGCCGTGATGCGGATTGGAAAATGCCTGCCAGAGGATTTCGTCTTTAGAGAAAAAACCCGAGAAACCAGGAATACCGGCAATAGCGATCGTTGCCAGCAGGAATGTGGCAAAAGTTAACGGCATTTTCGACTTGAGTCCGCCCATGTTACGCATATCCTGGGCGTCGTCATGCGAATGGGCATGATGCAGAGCGCCATGCATGGAGTGTATAACTGCACCCGACCCAAGGAACAGGCAGGCTTTAAAGAACGCGTGAGTCATGAGATGGAAAATCCCGGCACCAAAGGCACCAACACCCATCGCAAGGAACATGTAACCGAGCTGAGACACTGTTGAATACGCCAGTACGCGCTTGATATCGTTCTGGGCTGTGCCGATGGTTGCAGCAAAAAGAGCAGTACATGCGCCGATTACGGCGATTACGGTCAAGGTTTCCGGTGAACGTATGAACAGATAATTCATGCGGGCGATCATGTACACACCGGCTGTAACCATAGTAGCAGCGTGAATCAGTGCGGAAACCGGCGTAGGACCTTCCATGGCATCAGGGAGCCAGGTATAGAGGGGAATCTGTGCGGATTTCCCGGTGGCACCGAGAAAGAAGCAGAGTGTTATGACGGTAACAATGCCGCCCGTTGGGAGCAGATGTGAACTGGCGGCCATTTCGGTAAATCTGATAGTCCAGATATTGTGAGTGCTTCCCATGTACCAGAACAGTGTAAACAGACCCAGAAGAAAACCGAAGTCGCCGACTCGGTTCATAACAAAAGCTTTTTTACCAGCATCACCGGCAGATTTTTTGTGGAAGTAGTAGCCGATCAGAAGATATGAACAAAGGCCTACACCTTCCCAACCTACAAACATGAGGAGCAGGTTATTGCCAAGGACGAGCAGGAACATGGAAAAGGTAAAAAGATTGAGATATGCAAAATATCGATAAAAGCCTTCTTCTCCGTGCATATAGCCAATTGAGTACAGATGAATCAGGAAGCCAACACCGGAAACAATCATAATCATGATACAAGACAGTGGGTCAATCAGGAAAGCTACATCGGCATTGAATGTGCCAGATGTAATCCAGGAGAATATTTTCACCTCAGCAACGCGTTCTGTACTCGGCAACGAAAGTAGCTTTAAGATGGTCATGCAGGATACGACAAATGAGCCCAGAACAGCACCAGCAGCAATTCCGCCAATAACAGTTTCGTTCTTGATTTTCTTCCCGAGCAAACCGTTAATCAAAAAACCGATGAGCGGTAGAATCGGAATTAGCCATACGTTATCGAACATGAAAGACTCCTTTTATACAATCAAATACACGTAATCAGTTGGAACCGAAAGACCAGCTTACCACTTCATCAAATGGACATCATCAACGTCAATTGATTCCTTATTGTTGTAAAAGGAAATCATCAGCGCTAACCCGACAGCTGCTTCAGCAGCAGCTACGGTCATGATGAAGAATACAAAAACCTGACCGTCAAGATTTCCAAGATGGCGGGAGAGCGCAACGAACGTAAGATTGACTGCATTCAACATGAGTTCAATACACATGAAGATTACAATGGCGTTTTTGCGTGTCAATACTCCAACCGTGCCAATGGAAAAGAGAATTGCGCTGATGATAAGATAGCTGTTTAAATTTGCCATGGAGAGTTCCCTCTTAGATTTTTTTCTTCGCCAGGATAACGGCCCCAACGATAGCAACGAGCAGCAGAATAGATGTGATTTCGAATGGCAACAGGAAGTTCGTAAACATCTCTCTGCCGATCAGTTCGGTGTGCCCGATCGTCTTGATCATATCACCACTGTACGGACCGGTCGGTGCTGCTGCACGGCTCTTCACCAGCATAATAACGGTATTTAACAGTGTGAAAAGCCCAATTATACTTCCAAGGATAACGGAATGTGACTGTTTCTTGTTGGCGTCAACCCGAATGTTCAGCAGCATGATGGTAAAGACCATCAAAACCATGATAGCACCGGCGTACACCATAACTTGAACTGCTGCCATAAACGGTGCGTCCAGCATGACATAATAGGTAGCAAGACAAAAGAACGTCATGATCAGTGACAAGGCACTGTTTATCGGATTCTTGCATGTGACCACCAGAATGGCTGAAACAATGGCTACTAGTGATACAATAGCGAAGAAAATGGTTTCCATTCACTGCTCCTTTATTACTTTTCTAAGAGACGTTCTTTTGAATAAATAAAGTCTTCCCGACTGTAGTTTGCCAATTCGAATTCCCCTGTCATCTTGAGAGCATCAACCGGGCAGGCTTCTACGCAGTAGCCGCAGAAAATACAGCGCAACATATCAATTTCGTAACGGGTTGCAATTTTGTTGTGGCTTGAATCCTCACCGGCTTCAACAGTAATGCACTTGGCTGGGCATACCGTCGGGCAAAGATAACAGGCTACGCATTTCGCACGACTATGAGAAACTTTCAGACCATGCAATCCGCGATAACGGGTCGCTACTTTGGGACGCTCGCTCGGGTACTGCAATGTCACCGGCTTCATGAACATATGCTTTAAGGTAATACTCAGGCCGTTTATAATTGGTGCAATCGGATTCATATGGTCATCCTCGTCTCGTAAATAACGGTAATCAATTCAGCGTGAATCACACTAAGTAGCCAATAATTCCAGTAACGACAATGTTAATGAGTGTTATGGGAATAAATACTTTCCAGCCAAGATGCATCAACTGGTCATAGCGATAACGTGGCAATGTAGCGCGAATCCACATGCAGACAAACATCAGGAAATAGACCTTCGCGACAAAATAAACCGGCCCAAGAAGTGGAAGAGATGCTGTCAGCGGCCCGTTCCAGCCACCCAGAAATATAGTTACCGTCAATGCGCAGACGGTGACCATGTTAGCGTATTCAGCCATGAAGAACATGGCGTATTTCATGGAAGAATATTCTGTGCAAAAACCGGATACCAGTTCGGTCTCTGCCTCCGGTAGGTCGAATGGAGTACGATTAATTTCAGCCAGTGAACAGATGAAGAAGATAAAGGCTGCGAGTGGCTGCTTAAAGATATACCACTCTAAACCACCCCATCCGGATTGAAGCTCAACGACTTTACTCAGAGAGAGAGTGCCTGAGAGCATAAAAACAGATACTATCGCCAGTCCGGCAGCCAACTCATAGGAAATCATCTGAGCTGAGGCACGGAGACCACCCATCAGTGAATATTTGCTGTTAGACGCCCAACCGGCGAGTACGATTCCGTAAACTCCTAATGAAGACATGGCAAGAATATAGAGTACACCGACATTGACATCATAAATCTGGCCAGCCGTCGTGTCGTAGTATGCAGCGATCTGAAGAGGTATTTTATACCCGGCTATTTCTATAACTCCACCGAAAGGAATAACGGCAAAGGTTATGAATGCAGGGATTAATGCAATCAGAGGGGCGACCAGAAATGCAAATGTGCTGGCCTGTGAAGGAATAATCTCTTCCTTAAAGAAAAGTTTTACGCCGTCTGCAATCGGCTGCAGCAGACCGTGCCAGCCGGTACGCATCGGTCCGAGACGAACCTGCATGTGACCGATAATCTTACGTTCTGCGTAGGTCGCATATGCAACGGTCAACAGCACAAAGACAAAAGCAATCAGAACCTTTGCGACCATGGCGATGTAATACATCATCGGTAAACCTAGTATTTCAATTCCCATCTGTCCCTCTTTTCTTGCAAGAATGATGTCGGCGGTTGCAAAAGATAATTTACTTGGCGACTGTAACCATGGTAACTGCTGATCCGCTCCAGACTTTATTTACCGGTGCTGCCGGGAAATGATACGGAATGAAGACCACCCCTTCCGGCATGCGCGGAGTAATCTTTGCTTTCAGCTGTAACGTCCCGCTCGGAGAAGAAACGGTAACCAGATCATCTTCAATGATTGTTTTGTTGCGGGCATCTGCCCGTGACATTTCAATATATGCATCCGGACAGACAAACATCGGTCCTTCGCCATGTTGTGACAAAGTCCCGTTATGATAGAGAACACTACCTGTCACAAGTGCGAGTTTACCGGCTTCCACCGGAGTAGCTGCCGACTGAGGCACAACAAAAGCCGGCTTAACTTCAACAGGGGCAAAGCACCCTTCAACGCCAAGACCCGTATGCGTCATACCTGCATAGCCGGGTGTAACTGCTGAAATTGCGGCAAATTCGGCAGCAGGTGAAGCCGGTGCAGCTCCACCCAGAGCGACTATCAATGAAGAGAATATTTCGAAGTCAGTACGTGATTTTCCGATTTTCTTAATGGCCGGCTTAATATACTGAACTCGGCGATCAGTGCTGGTAAAGGTACCTTCTTTTTCAGCATACGAACAGGCGGGTAAAACGACATCAGCACGTGCCGCCGTTTCGGTCAGAAAGAGGTCCGATACGATCAGGCATTCTACCGCATCCAGCGCAGATTTGACTTTGGCGCTGTTTGGATAGGATGCTAGGGGATTTTCGCCGGCAATAAAGAGTGTCTTTACTGCTCCGGAAGTGCAAGCATCCAGAATTTTGAGAGCGTTTAATCCGTCTTCCTGAGCGTAGAAGCCCATATCAACAGCGCCCTGGCTGTTATTCTTTTCATTCATGCAGAGTACGCCGCACCCTTCCGAACCGACTTTTCCGGTAAGCAGGGCGAGGTTAGCGACAGCAGAAGCCAGTTCTGCATTATGTCCGGCATACGCCAGGCCTGTCGGGAATAATATCAGCGCTTTAGCAGCAGAAGCGTAATCTATCGCAATTTGGTTAATTTCAGCAGCGGTCAGTCCCGATTGAGATGCAACCGCTTCCGGAGTATACGCGGCTAATGCAGACTCGAGCTGAGCAAAACCGGGAATTGATGCGGCTGTAGCACTGATCAGTTTCTGATCAAGTATCGATTTGCAAATCGCATTCAGGACGGCAACTTCACTACCCGGAACATGTACCGCTGTGCGCGCATCGGGCAGTTTAGAGAGTTTCCCGCGTTTATCGGACAGAATCGTGAGTTTCACACCGTTATTTTTAACGGCCAGGTTGATCTCGAAACCTATAACCGGATGAGTTTCATAGGCATCCGTCTTAACCACGAGCAAGTAATCACTCTTCTGGATGTCAAGTATTGTTGATGGAGCAGCAGTGGTACCGAAACTGCGTGTAAAACCTTCCGTCAGGGCTGAGTGTGCGTAACCCCCTGAATGATCGATGTTTTTTGAACCAACATTTTCAATCATCAGCTTTTTGAAGAGCGAAAGCTCTTCATTAGTCAAGCGCGCGGTAGCCAGCGCAGCGACGGATGTGCCACCCCTGAGGCGGGCAGTGACGATTTCAAGTGCTTCTTCCCAGGTGGCTTCAACCAGGTTTCCATTCTTACGAACCAGCGGTGTCATCAGACGTTTTTCTGAATTAATAAACTGATACCCAAAACGACCACGTGCACATAACTGGCCTTTATGGAAACCCTGATTTTCATCATAGATAGTTGTTAATACTTTATTGTCTTTGACTCCCAGTGTCAGATTACAACCGGTACCACAGTAACCACAAACAGATGAGTGCTTGGTCAGAGCCCAAAAACGTGCTTTGTTTTTAAATGGTCTTGCCAGAAGCGACCCAACCGGGCAAACAGAGACGCAGGAACCGCAGAATTCGCAGTTTAGTCCGTCTTCAAATTCACAGCCGATCTTGGTTTCGATACCGCGGTCAATAAATGTCAGTGCACCGTATCCAACAATCTGATCGCAGATGCGGACACATTTGCCACAAAGTACGCAACGGTTCATGTCACGCTCTATGAGCGGGTTGTTATAATCAATCTTGTGCTGGAATTTGGAGTCAACAAAACGATTACTGTTGACTTGGTATTCGTAGGTCAGGTTCTGTAGGTCACAGTCGCCACCCTTGTCACAGACCGGGCAGTCGAGCGGGTGGTTGAGCAGCAAAAGTTCAAGTACCAGTTTACGGGCTTTGATAATGTCGGGCGTAGCTGTCTGTATGATCATCCCTTCAGTGATAGGGGTCGTACAGGCCGGAATCTGGCGTCCTTTCATCTGTTCAACTTCAACCAGACACATGCGGCAGGCACCAAACGGTTTTAATTTTTTATCGTGGCACAATATCGGAATTTTGATGCCATTTATTTTGGCAGCATCATAAATGGTAGAGTCTTTGGGTGCGGTAACCGGCTTGTCGTTTATTATAAGATTAACCATCTAAAACCTCTGTTTGTAAGTTTAAGTCATTCCGTCCAACGAATCGGAACAGGATTATTCGAGGGCCATAAAGCGACAAGCGTCGTAACAGGATTTACACTTGGTACATTTTTCTTTGTCAAGAGCTGCAAGCTGTCCCTTTTCCCAGATGATGGCATCAACCGGACAGGCTTTTTTGCAAGCGCCGCATTTAACGCATTTTTCCTGTGAAACTTCCCAGAGCAACAGATCCTTGCAGCAGTTGGATGGGCAGCGCTTATCATTAATGTGCGCTTCGTACTCATGACGGAAGTAATTGATGGTTGAGAGAACCGGGTTCGGTGCCGTCTGACCCAAACCACACAGTGAGGCTTTCTTGATTGATGAGCCGAGATCCAGTAATGCTTCAATATCGGAAGGCTCGCCGCGACCTTCGGTAATCTTTGTCAGAATATCGAGCATGACTTTGAGACCGATACGACAGGGAACACACTTTCCGCACGATTCTGTTCGAGTAAAGGTCAGGAAGAATTTGGCAACATCAACCATGCAGGTGGTTTCATCCATAACAACCAAGCCACCGGAACCCATCATGGCACCGGCCTGAATCAGAGCATTATAATCGACGATTGTGTCAAGAGCAGCTTCTGGTATGCAACCACCGGAGGGGCCACCGGCCTGTACAGCTTTAAATTTCCGGTTGTTAACGATACCGCCGCAGACGTCAAAAAGAACTTCGCGGACTTTCATACCAGCAGGGACTTCAACGAGACCGGTATGTTTTACTTTTCCGGTAACAGCGAAGATTTTGGTGCCCTTGGTGGTTTCCGTTCCGAGTGACGCGTACCAATCAGCCCCGTTGTTGATTATATGGCGAACGTTGGCAAAAGTCTCAACGTTGTTGATGTTGGTTGGATGGCCCCATAACCCTTTGACCGCAGGAAATGGAGGACGTGGACGACTCATGCCGCGTTCACCCTCAATTGATGCCATTAGTGCGGTTTCTTCGCCGCAGACGAACGCGCCGGCGCCCATTTTGATACGCATATCAAAGTCAAGGCCCCAACCCTGGATATTTTTGCCCAAATAACCTTTCTCGTAACAGACATCTATTGCATGCTGGAGACGCTGTACAGCCAGAGGATATTCTGCTCGAACGTAGACATACCCATAGGTAGCACCGATTGCGTACCCGGCAATCTGCATGCCTTCAATGATACAGTAGGGGTCACCTTCGAGGATTGACCTATCCATAAATGCACCTGGGTCACCCTCATCGGCGTTGCATATCAGATATTTGTGATGGCCCGGCGACGCTTTACAGAATGACCATTTCATACCGGTCGGAAAACCACCGCCTCCTCGACCGCGAAGGCCGGATTTTTTGACCTCTTCGATTACTTCTTCCTGCTTCATACTTTTAACGCATTTTTCTATCGCTTGGAAGCCTTTGGAATAGTTACCCAGATACGCGTCAAGGCTATCAGGATCTATTTCGCCGCAGTTCCCCATGACAACGCGCATCTGCCGTTCAAGAAATGTGTTGTAGTACGGCTTGGCCTTTCTTTTTTCAATCGCTGCGCCAACCATAATATGTTCTTTAACAATTTTCTCAACCTCTTCCGGGAGAACAAAATCGTACGTAACTCGACCTTGATCAGGTGTGACAATGTCCACCAGAACGTCATTAGCGCACAACCCGCGACAACCGGTCTTGATTACGTCGCAACGTTTACCGATCGTCGCGGTCAAGCCCTGCTCGGCAATAACTCGAATAAACTCATGTTCGACGTTTTTTGCTCCGGCTGAAATTCCACCAGTTCCCTGACAGATAAGAATCTGAATACCTGAATTATCGCTCATGCGTTGTGTCCTCTAGCGTGAGTCCGCTTAATTAAGCGGGATTGTTGAATATTTAGCAACAATTTCGTCAACCTTCTGAACGGTCATTTTGCCATACGTATCATTGTTGACCATTGCCAGTGGAGCCATACCGCAGGCGCCCAGACACGCAACTTCTTCAAAGGTGAAGCGGAGGTCGGCACTTGTTTCCGTATGTCCGATACCCAGCAGGTTAAAGAATGTTTCCTTGATCCTCTGAGCCCCCTGAACGTGGCAGGCGGTACCAACGCATACGCGGATGATGAAGCGTCCACGCGGTTTGAGGTGGAACTGGGCATAAAAGGTCAATACGCCGTAAATCTGGCTTGGATACACATTCAGTCGTTCTGCTACGTGGTCAGCAACCTTACGCGGGACATACCCGTAGGCATCCTGAACACCCTGCAGTACCGGCATAAGATTACCTGGTAAGTCAATATATTTATCAATAACCTGATTGGCCTTTGCAAGGTCAACTTCCGGTTCTACTTCTTCTGTCTGCTGCGCTACAACGTTACTCATGCGCCCCATCTCCTTTGAATCATGCGGAGTTATCTGTCAATTTCACCAAGTACGATATCCAGAGTACCGATTACAGCTACCAGGTCGGCGATCATTGAACCGACACTCATCTGCGATATTGCTTGCAGGTTCACAAATGATGGTGGCCTGATCCTCAGTCGTTCCGGTTTGTTGCCACCTTCACTGACGATATAGTAGCCGAGCTCACCTTTGGGAGCTTCTATTCCCTGGTATACCTCACCTTCCGGTGCCGGGAAACCTTCGGATGCAATTTTGAAATGATGTATCAAGCCTTCGATACTGTTGTAAACACTCTCTTTAGGTGGATAACAAACCTGAGGACTGTCAGCCAGAACGGGGCCCGGTTTAAGTCGGTCAAGTCCCTGACGGACTATCTTGCAGGCTTCGCGCATCTCGACTAGTCGCACTTTATAACGATCAAACGTATCGCACTTTTCGCCTACCGGAACTTTGAACTGATACTTGTCGTAACCTGCATAGGTAACGTCACGCCTCAGGTCCCAATCAACTCCGGAGCCACGCAATGCTGGACCTGTCAGACCTATATCTATTGCATCTTCTGCAGAGATAACACCATTACCAACGGTACGTTTAAGCCAGATCGGATTCGTAGTCAGCAGCCCCTCATACTGATCAAGGTATCCGGGCATTACATCAATGAAGTCACTTACCTTTTTAACAAACTCATCCGGCACATCCTGCGAGAGACCGCCAACACGGAAGAAGTTTGACGTCATGCGGGCACCGGAGATCAGTTCATAGATTTCCATAACGGTTTCACGTTCACGGAAAGCATAGATAAAGACGGTCATAGCTCCGATATCGAGGGCGTGACAGGCAATCCAGACCAGATGCGATTCAAGCCTGGTCAACTCTGCCATGATTATCCTGATTGTCTCCGCGCGTTCAGGCACTTCGACCGCCATCAGCTTTTCAACGGCCAGTATATATCCCAGATTGTTGCTCATCGGCGCCAGATAATCGAGACGATCAGTTAGCGGCAGGATCTGGTGGTAAGTGCGGTGTTCCGACAGCTTTTCCACACCGCGATGCAGAAAGCCGATATGAGGGGTGACCTTGACAATCACTTCGCCGTCAAGCTCGAGAACAAGCCGCAGAACCCCGTGAGTACTGGGATGCTGTGGACCCATATTTAATGTCATTGTTTCAGTAGTAGCCATGTATCGCCTCTTCTATGATCGAATTGCAAAAATCGATGTACGTAAAACTATGACAAACGCCCTTTATACGGTTCGCGATCAGGTCCCTGTAACGGGTAATCCTTGCGGAGCGGATGCCCCACCCAGTCATCAGTCATGAGAATACGGCGAAGGTCAGGATGGCCGTCAAACGTAATGCCAAACAGGTCGAATACTTCTCGCTCCAGCCAGTTGGCCGTTGCCCATACCTGGGTGGCAGTCGGAATAGAACAGACTGACTCGCTTACAGCCGTTTTTATACGCAAGCGGTCTTTATTCGGGATAGACAGCAGTTGGTAGACCACCATAAAACGTTCTGCTTTTTTGCCGAGATAATCGACAGCGGTCAGATCGGTCAACTGGTTGTACTGCAGGGACTGCTTGAGGAATGAAAGGATTTCTAAGATAGAACCCTTGGCTACCGTTACCGTAACCTCTCCTCTAAACTCAGCCACGTCAAGTATTGACGCGGCAAACTTTTCCTTTAGCTTACGTACTGCACGATTGTTTTCTGCCATGATTTCCAACCCTTTAGTGGGATTTGTATGTGCGTTTATCGATAGTACAGAAGGTCAGGCTGCTTCGGGAATGTAGCGTTCACCCAGTCCGATAGCCGCGCCGAACGAGTTACGTTCCTTCATGATTTTGTCCTGTAGCTTCATTAGACCGAACAGCAGTGCTTCAGGGCGTGGCGGGCAACCGGGAATGTAGACATCAACCGGCAACGCCTCATCAATACCCTGGACGACACTGTAGGTATCGAATATACCACCGGAACATGCGCATGCTCCCATCGCGATTACCCATTTCGGCTCTGGCATCTGTTCATAAACAGTCTTGATTACCGGCAACATTTTTTTGGTGACCGTCCCGGCAATTATGATGCAGTCGGACTGACGGGGTGATGCACGGAAAATAATACCGAATCGGTCAAGGTCATTATGGGAAGCACCGGTGGCCATCATCTCGATTGCGCAGCATGCCAAACCAAAGGTCATCGGCCAGATGGATGACTTCCGGGACCAGTTGACCAAAAGATCCAGTGACGTGGTGATAATATTATCGCCAAGCGGATTGTCTACTCCCATTCCAGCGCTCCTTTTTTCCAGACATAGATATAACCTACAAATAGTATAACGATAAAAACGCCCATCTCTACCAAGCCAAAGAAACCCAGCTTTTTGTAGAGGATTGCCCATGGATACAGAAACACGGCTTCGATATCGAACAGTATGAACAGAACGGCAATCAGATAAAACTTGATCGAATAACGTTCACGTGCAGTACCGACCGGATCGCATCCACTTTCATACGGCTGTAGCTTAAGTTTAGAAAGTTTTTTCTGGCCAATCAACGACGACATTACAAGGGATACGAGTCCGAACCCGATCGCGACAATAACCAGCAGTAGTATTGGTAGATATGCTCCCAGCATTGATTAAGCCTCCTTACTGCGTGCGGTATACAGCATACAAACGTTGCGTTTCTATTGTAAACAGATCTTTTTGTCAAGTAATTTTTGCCGATTGCACGTTTTTCCTGTTCTTCTTATACATAAAACAACGTTTATTTTTAGCTGTTTATAGCTTCACCTCATGAGACAAACAGCTCCTGGCACCGTGAGCAGCAGCATTGCGGATCAGATCTTTCCTCCAAGATTGACACATCCGCCACGGTATGCTAACCACTACCAGTCGAAACGAACTGTCTCTTACAAAAGTTACTTATTAAAGGAGTATCCCATGAATCATTCCCGCTCCAGTCTGCTGTTTCAACAGGCGCAAAAGGCCATTCCCGGTGGCGTCAACAGCCCGGTACGTGCATTTAAATCTGTTGGTACCGATCCACTCTTCATTAAACGCGCCTCCGGCAGTCACCTGTATGACGAAGACGGAAATGATTTTGTCGATTATGTCGGTTCCTGGGGTCCGATGATTGTCGGTCATTGTCACCCTGATATCATCGCAGCGGTACAAAGAACGATGGAAAGCGGCGCCAGTTTCGGCGCGCCTACCGAACGGGAAACAATTCTGGCCAACATGGTGATTGAAGCGGTCCCTTCAATTGAAATGGTCCGTATGGTCAGCTCCGGTACGGAAGCTACCATGAGCGCCATCCGCTTGGCACGTGGATATACCGGTCGCGATAAAATTCTGAAATTCTCCGGATGCTATCACGGCCACGCTGATTCTCTACTCGTCAAGGCCGGTTCCGGTGCCGCCACCTTTGGAGTACCCGATTCTCCGGGTGTTCCGGCTGAAGTTGCCCGCCTTACCCTGACAGCCGAATACAACTCACTTGATTCGGTTCGTACTCTGGTGGCCGCTCATAAGGATTCCGTTGCCTGCATCATTGTCGAACCACTGGCTGGGAATATGGGAACCGTTCCGGCACAGGAGGGTTTCCTTGAGGGATTGCGTGAGATCTGTACAAACGAGGGCATCGTACTTATTTTTGACGAAGTCATGTCTGGCTTTCGTGTTGCCTACGGTGGAGTCCAGGAACTGTGCGGCGTTACCCCCGACATGACAACGCTGGGGAAAATCATCGGTGGCGGCTTACCGGTCGGTGCCTTTGGCGGAAAACGCGCGATTATGGAAAAGCTGTCCCCCTCCGGCGGCGTCTACCAGGCTGGAACGCTCTCCGGCAACCCGCTGGCGATGTCTGCCGGTATCGCGACTCTAAACCTGCTACAGCAGCCCGGTTTCTACGAACGCCTCGAAGAAAAAGGGCGCATGGTGGCTGAAGGTATCGCCAAAGCCGCTAAAGATGCCGGATATCCTATCTATTCTACCCGTATCGGCAGCATGTTCTGTGCATTCTTCACCAAAGGTCCGGTCTACGATTGGTCAACAGCGTCTCAATCCGATACAAAAGCTTTTGCACGTTATTTTATGGCCATGCTGAACGAGGGCATCTATCTGGCGCCATCTCAATTCGAGACCGCTTTCGTGTCTGCAGCCCATTCGGAAGCCGATATTGAGAAGACAATCGCTGCCGCCGCAACATGCTTTAAACGTTTAGTTTAGATGATGCTGCTGTTTCCGTTTGACAAAACTATTCCGGCTATGGTAAGCAGTACCGGTTTTAGGCCTGATATTTTGGCTGGCACTGATGAGTTCTGATAAACGTGAGCTTTTCCAGAACCTGGCCATGGTTTCCAGTATGGGCATTTCCGTTGTTCTGGCTATAGCCATAGGAGTCTGGTTCGGATTGACACTTGATCGTTGGCTGGGTACCAAGCCGTGGTTCTTTTATATTTTTTTGCTGATTGGTATCGCTGCCGGCTTTAAAAATATTTACGTTATCGCCGGAAAAGAGATTCGCAGAAACGATGATGACAATCAATGAAGACACCCTCTTTGCCACTATAATCAAAGGGAGTCTGGCACTTCTTGCGACCATGATGCTGATAGGCTTCGTCTTCTTTTCACAAAAAACCGGTTTAGGGGTTTTAGCCGGCGGTACTGTTGCAATCATCAATTTTTTTTGGATACGTAGCGTCTTGCAACGTATCCTCGGGTTACAGCCCTCACGTCCGGCGCTGTATTCGCAAATGCGTTTCATTGCCCGACTGACCCTGATGGGTGTCGCACTTTACTTTTTGATAACTTCCGGTTGGTTTTCGCTGGCAGGCTTGTTGGCTGGCCTCTCAGTTATTGTTGTTAATATAATCGTAATTTCACTCTACAGCGCAGTACGCGCAGGAGGTTAGTTCCATGGTTCACCCACTGCTGTTTCTTGAATTTTTCCGTAAACTCCTGGCTCCGCTTCACATTTCCGGTGCCAGCGCTGACGCCATTTCCTACACCTGGCTGATCATTGTTCTGCTGCTGGTGCTTTCATTAATGGCTACATCGGCACTCAAATCTGTGCCGAGCGGCATACAGAATTTCATGGAGACAGTCATTGGCGGCATCGAAGGGATGATTGTTGACACGATGGGAGAACATGGACGTCCCTTCTTCCCTCTGATAGCAACACTCGCCATCTTTGTACTGGTATCAAACCTCATCGGACTGATCCCCGGCTTTTTCCCACCAACAGCAAATATTAATACGACCGCCGCCTGTGCTGTTATCGTTTTCGTATCGACTCATGTCGTCGGACTCAAACATCACGGTTTCGGTTACATCAAGCACTTCCTCGGACCCATTGCCTGGCTGGCACCGGTCATGTTTTTCATCGAAGTCATCGGCCATTTGAGCCGTCCGGTTTCACTGACACTGCGTCTTTTCGGCAACATGAATGGCCACGAGCTGGTACTGATGATTTTCTTTGGTCTGGCACCATTTCTTGTACCACTGCCGATGATGTTGATGGGTGTTCTGGTTTCCTTTATTCAGGCATTTGTCTTCATGCTTCTGGCCATGATCTACATCCAGGGTTCGCTGGAGCATGCGCACTGATCTTACATTCACAAGAGATATTTCATTTTTCAGATCCTATACTGTTTAGGATATAAACCAAAAGAAGAGAGGAGAAGTAAAGATGACTTTTTTCACGATGTGCGTTCTGGCGGCAGGTATTGGTATGGCTCTTGGTACACTGGGTACCGGCATTGGTCAGGGTATGGCAGTTGCACGTGCCGTTGAGGGTGTTTCCCGTAACCCCGGCGCTTCCGGCAAAATTCTGACCACCATGATGATCGGTCTGGCGATGATCGAGTCTCTGGCGATTTATGCTCTGGTTGTCTGCCTGATCATCCTGTTCGCCAACCCCTACAAAGATATCGCTCTGAAACTGGCTGAAACTGTAGCCAAGTAATGTAAAGCATTATCTGCGATCACACAGAAAGGGCATCCGCATAGCGGGTGCCCTTTCTGTGTGAACTTCAGCATCCTACCAGTCGGACGTGTCAAACCGGTCTGATTTTTTTCAGACCGAACTATTCATCATCCTTCAGTTTCCCTTCAACTTCGTTTGACGCCAGACTTTCCACAACTACTCCTGAACCCAGTTTCACCAGCGCTCTGGCACTGTAGTAATATCGCACTCCACGAAGCAGACGGTTATCCGGATAGACCGTTGCGGATATCACCTCACGGTTGATCGGCACCAGAGCATACTGACCTTTGGACATTGTACGATAAAGGTTATACCCGATCAGTGATCCGTTTTCTGCGGGCGTACCGAAAAACGTGAGTTTGATTTCGGTTGGAAACGATTCTGCCAATAGTGCTGGCGGGAGCTGTGCCGGGAGCACATCTGTCGTTGCAGGCACAGATGCCGGGCCGCTGATGCCCTCTTTTGTAAAGGGCACAATACTGTACACATACCTTTTCCCTGCCGTCACCTCGCCATCAACAAGCTGGACGCGACTGCCGCTTCGATGCGTGACAGAGTCATCCGGCAAGAGGTCAAGATACAATGTGCGAAAGAGGTGATAATCGCTCAGACAGGCCCGACAAACCTGTTCCTGTTGCGAGGCCAGCACCTGCCTGCTGATACGGACACCGGCCAGATCAGAAAGTTTGCGTCCGGCTCGATCATTTTCCGGAAGGGTAAACTGCACTTTTACAGCGGCTCCACTCTGAGAGGCGCTCACGTCTGTCGCTGAATCCGGCACCAGCATATCGGGATAGAGCAAGGAGCCCTTTTTCCCGCACGCGGCAAGATTTACAAGTACTGCCGCTACAACAGCACAGCTTCCCAAACGGTTCACCGTTTTTCCTCCACAGGTGCAACAGAATTAAGCCGGAGCTCAAAGTTTCCGGCAGGTGACGAAAAACGCACCCTGTCTGAAAGGATATCCACAATCCGTGCTCCGGAAACCACTGCCCCCTCTTTTAACAGGAAACCATTAACAACCGCCCTGCGCGCAGCACGTTCGTCCTGCCAGGCTATCCCCGAAAGTTTGACATCTGCAGGCGCCTGGACCGTAATTTCCGGCTGACGGACGGTAATAGGAACCGTACGGGACGTTCTCTGGCGGGACTTTCTGACCGGGAGTTCTTCCTGATCGATTTCTGAACTTTGCACGGTAGTTACCGGCACAGCAGGTAAAGTTCGATCCTTAAGTACCGGCTGAGGTACAGGCGGCAACGTGACCGGTGGTGGTGTTTGCTGTGCAACCGCTGCAGAAGGAGAGACTGTGGCAGGAATTGGAACCGGCGAAAGAGCTGATGGTGGAGTAATCGCTACCGGCGATGGAGGAACGCCGACCGTCCGAAGCATAGAATTCGCTTTAACACCGTTATCTCGCAGGTAAAACCAGGTGCCGGAACATGCTATCAAAGAGACTACGATAACCAGCAGAGCGATTTTACCGGCAGGGCTTTTGACTGTTCGGGGAGTCTGCTCCATAAAAAGATCGCCGCTAATACTGGTCATGCCACCCGGTTGCGATTTTTTTACTTTTTCACGCTCAATTTTTTTCAATGCATCCAGAATATAACTCATAGTAACACTACAGCTTTCCGGCATTCATCAGCCAATGCGATATACGGTACACCATTCCACTGCGCTCACCTTTTGGCCTCAGTTCATCCAAAACCTTTCCGGCCAATGCCGGAGTTACCGTAAGACTATCCCGTGTCCAGGCCATGACCAGCGCCTGTTCACAAGCTACATTTATCAATCGAGGAATTCCGCCCGAAAAGCGGAAAATCCGTTTGATGGCTCCCGGCGAGAATATACCCGGTATTCTGCTCCCGGAAATCCTGAGCCGGTGATTGATATAGTCTCCGGTTTCCTTTAGATCCATCGGTGTCAAGTCGCAACGGACCATGATGCGCTGTTTCAATTGCCGCAGATCATGGCGATTGAGAACTGCGTCAAGCTCAGGCTGACCTGCCAGAATTATCTGGATCAGTTTGTCGCGCTCCGTCTCCAGATTAGAGATCATCCGGACCTGCTCAAGTACGTCCGGCGCGAGATTCTGCGCTTCATCGATAACCAGTACAACCGTCCTGCCGACATGATTCTGCTCGATGAGAAAAGAGTTCAGCAGCTCAAGATACTCATGCAGATTATTTTCAACGACCGGAAGACAAAACTCGCGACAGATACTTGCCAGTAACTGATCAGACGAGAGTCGCGGGTTGAAGATCAGCGCGCTTGTATACTTGTCGTGATCGAGTTGCGAGAGTAGCGTTCGTAACATCGTCGTTTTGCCGGTTCCAACCTCCCCGGTCAGAGAGATGAAACCGGCATGACTGTCGATGCCGAACAGGAGCCGGGCAAACGCTTCACGGTGGGTACCGCTTAGAAAGATAAAATGCGGATTAGGAGTGATCGTGAACGGTTTTTCGGAGAAACCGAAGAATTCACAGTACATCGTAGGCTACTTACCTGCACGCGCGTATTGAATTTCATTCCAGACGCAGTCTCGAGCTGTACCGCCCGGCACATTCCGGGCATTTACGCTGGCATCTACGGTAATCAACTCGAATATATCAGAATCGATTCTGGCAGAGAAGAGCTGCCACTCCGTCAACGAAAGATCAGGTATGTCCATCTCGTTTTCGACACAATAGGCCACAGCCTTACCGACCGCCTCATGCGCATCCCGGAAGGCGAGCCCTTTACGCACCAGATAATCGGCCACATCGGTTGCGGTCGAGAAACCCTGACCAGCGGCCGTGGCCATGCTGCCGACGTTTACACGCATCTCGCGGATCATATCGGCAAATATTTTGAGGCTCCCTTTGACCGTATCTATCGTATCAAAGAGCGGTTCCTTATCCTCCTGCATATCCTTGTTGTAGGCCAGCGGCAGGGACTTCATGACCGTCAGCATGGCCATCAGGTTACCGTAAACCCGGCCGGTTTTACCCCGCACCAGTTCGGGTACATCCGGATTCTTCTTTTGCGGCATGATCGAGGAGCCGGTGCAGAAACCGTCCGACAGTTCGATGAACCGGAAAGCGCTGGTAGACCAGAGGATCAGCTCTTCTGAAAAACGGGACAGATGCATCATCAGGATTGATGCATCTGCGAGAAATTCCAACGCAAAATCGCGGTCAGAAACGGCGTCAAGTGAGTTCCGGGTAATTGCCGGAAAGCCAAGCTGATCGGCGACATACTCCCGATCAATCGGAAACGTGGTTCCAGCCAGCGCTCCAGCCCCCAAAGGCATGACGTTTACCCGTTTCAGGCAATCACCAAGCCGACTGTTGTCTCGTTTGAACATTTCGACGTATGCCATCAGATGGTGGGCAAACAGAATCGGCTGAGCGGTCTGCAGATGCGTAAAACCGGGCATGATAGTATCAATATTGGCCTCGGCCTGATCCAGCAGGGCATCAATCAGCAGATCCAGATAGGTACTGATTTCGACGATTTCATCGCGCAGATACAGGCGGATATCCAATGCTACCTGATCGTTGCGCGAACGCCCGGTGTGCAGACGCTTGCCGGCCTCGCCGATGGACGCCGACAGGCGCGCCTCTATGTTCATGTGGATATCTTCCAGGCTGATTGAAAAATCGAAATCACCCGCCTCAATCTTATCCAGGGTTTTGTGCAGACCGTGTATGATCTTCTCGACATCTTCCAGCGGGATGATGCCCTGCTTGCCCAACATACGGGCATGGGCTACAGAGCCGCGTATATCCTGATGGTAGAGGCGTTTGTCGAATTGAATGGAGGCGGTAAACTCCTCAACGAATTTATCGGTCGGCTGCGTAAAGCGTCCGCCCCACAGTTTATCTTTGGACATGATATCTCCGTCTATTTTTTCCGATTGGTCTGCATCAGCGACCTGATACGCAGGCGCAAAGAGTTGATCTTGATAAAACCTTCAGCATCGGCCTGGTTATAGACCTGATCTTTCTCGAAGGTCGCAAAGTCGAGGTTGAAGAGTGAATCCGTCTCTGATTTACGACCGACGGTACGACAGAACCCTTTGTACAACTTGACTCGAGCAACACCGTTGACGCATTTCTGCGAATCGTCGATCAGGGTCTGCAACATCAGGCGTTCAGGTGAAAACCAGTACCCGGCGTAGATCTGACGGGCGTACTCGGGGATCAGGCCATCCCGGATACGCAGCACTTCGCGGTCCATCGTAATCTGCTCAACCGCCGAATGTGCTTCGCGCAGAATAGTGCCACCGGGAGTCTCATAGACACCGCGTGACTTCATGCCGACCGAACGGTTTTCCAGCAGATCAACGCGGCCAACACCATGAATACCGCCCAGAGTGTTGAGGTGTGCCAACAGTTGAGCCGGCGTCATCGTAACACCATCAACAGCGACGGCATTACCGTTACTGAACTCGATCTCAACGTACTGAGGCTTGTCGGGCGCTTCTTCCGGCGGCTTTGTCAAAACGTACATTTCTTCCGGTGCTTCGGCCCAGGTATCCTCCAGAATGCCACCCTCGAACGAAATATGCAGCAGGTTGCGGTCGGACGACCAAGGGCGTTTCTGAATTGTTGGAATCGGGATGTCGTTTTTCCGGGCATATTCGATCAAAGCCTGACGGCTGTTCAGATCCCACGTCCTCCATGGTGCAATAACCTTGATAGCCGGATTGAAATGGTAATAGCCCAGTTCGAAACGGACCTGATCATTGCCCTTACCGGTAGCTCCGTGGGACACGGCATCACACCCTTCCAAGGCAGCAATTTCCATCTGACGTTTGGCAATCAGCGGGCGGGCGATCGAGGTTCCCAGCAGGTAGTGTCCCTCGTAAATGGCGTTGGCACGGAACATCGGGAACACGAAATCACGGACGAATTCCTCTTTCAGGTCGTCGATGTAGACGGTATCAGCGCCGGTAGCCAGCGCCTTTTCGCGCACCGGATCAAGCTCTTCCCCCTGCCCCAAGTCTGCCGAAAAAGCAACGACCTGGCAGCCGTATTCATTCTTCAGCCATTTAAGGATGATGGAAGTATCCAGACCGCCGGAATATGCCAGTACGATTTTGTTAATTTCAGGTTTTTTGGTTGGTGCCATTTGTGTAGTCTCCTTTTACGAAAGAAATTATTGTATCAATGTTGCCATTATTGCTTTTTGCACATGCAAGCGATTCTCCGCCTCGTCCCAGACGACGGAATGGTGTCCTTCAATGACCGAATCAGAAATTTCCTCACCTCGATGCGCCGGAAGACAGTGCATCACGATGCAATCCGGTTGTGCCAGTGCAACCAGCGCATCATCCAGACAGTACCCTGCAAATGCCTGTTCACGCTCTTTCTGCTCAGCCTCTTGTCCCATGCTTGCCCAGACGTCGGTGTTGATGACATCTGCTGCTGTCACGGCAATCTTTGGATCGGTCGTCACGGTGATTTTTCCTGGAGCTGCAGCCTGAGCCCACGTCATGACAGATGCGTCCGGTTCATACCCTTTCGGACAGGCCAGTGCCAACTCAAATCCAAAAATTGCAGCCGCCTCGATCCAGGTATTAGCCATATTATTGCCGTCTCCCACCCAGGCATATTTAAGCCCTGCGCAGGTCCCCTTCCGTTCAATGACCGTCTGCAAGTCGGCCATGATCTGGCAGGGATGAAAGAGGTCCGTCAGCCCATTGATAACCGGTACGTCAGAATACGTCGCAAATTCTTCGACGATATTCTGCCCGAAGGTACGGATCATGACGCCGTCACAATACCGAGACATGCAGCGGGCCGTATCCTTGATCGGCTCACCCCGCCCCATCTGCGATGTGCCGGACGACACAAACAGGCCGTGGCCACCCAGTTGGAAGACACCGACTTCAAATGAAATCCGGGTACGAGTGGATGCTTTCTCAAAGACGAGTGCCACCGTTTTACCATCCAGAAGTTTATGAGAAACACCACTCTTCTGTTTGGCTTTAAGGTCAGCCGCCAAATCAAGCATTGAAGTCAGCTCTGCCTTGGTAAAATCATGTAACGCCAGAAAATGTCGCGTCATTTATTGTTCCCCTCCACTTCAACTTCCGAAAATATCCCTTCCAGAATCTCGATCATGGCGTTGATCTCCTGTTTGGTTACCACCAGCGGCGGCACAAAGCGCAGTACCGTATCGTGCGTGACATTCAGCAGTACGCCTCTGGCATGCCCCTTCTTGACAATCTCGGCACCCGGGATGGAGAGTCCCATGCCGATCATCAGACCAATACCGCGCACTTCCTGCACAAACGAGTATTTTTTAGCGAGTACTTCGAGTTCGCCGGTCAAATACTCGCCGATCTCCTCGCAGCGGTTCAGCAGTCCATCTTCGAGAATCGTTCTGACCGTTGCGATAGCGGCGGCGCAGACCAGCGGATTGCCGCCGAAGGTTGATCCGTGGGTACCAGGGGTAAAAGCGACTGCAAACTGATCTTTTGCCAGCATGGTGCCGATCGGCGCACCACCGGCCAACGCCTTGGCCAGGGTCATAATATCAGGTTCAATGCCAAAGTGCTGATAGGCAAACAGCGTGCCGGTACGACCCATACCGACCTGCACCTCGTCGAAGATCAGCAGCAGACCATGGCGGTCGCAGAGCTCTCTGACAGCCTGGAAATAACCTGGTGACGGGATATTGATGCCCCCCTCACCCTGAATCGGCTCCAGCATGATCGCACAGGTCGTCGGTGTAACGGCCGCCTCAAGCGCAGCAACATCGTTAAAAGGAACGTGCTTGAAACCATGCAGCAGCGGATCAAAAAAACGCTGCACCTTTTCCTGGCCGGTTGCCGAAACGGTGGCCATGGTGCGACCATGAAACGAATCGGCGGCGGTAATAATTTCGAAGCGTTCAGGGCCGTAGGTATCACGGCTGTATTTACGGGCCAGTTTGATGGCGGCCTCGTTGGCCTCGGCCCCGCTGTTGCAGAAAAAAGCCTTGTCGGCAAACGAATGCGTACAGAGCAGTTCAGCCAGTTCGATCTGCTGCGGGATTTGATAGTAGTTGGAGCAGTGGATCAGCTCGGCTGCCTGTTTCTGCAGCGCAGCGACTACTTTCGGGTGGCAGTGTCCCAGATTGTTGACCGCAACTCCTCCCAGAAAATCGAGGTATTCGTTACCGTCGGCATCCCACAATCTACTCCCCTCACCACGTACCGGAACGATCGGGTAGCGGCCATAGGTCTTCATGATGTATTTATCCGACTTTTCAATCCATTGCTGACTATTCATTTTACGATCTCCGTCCCGATGCCGACATCGGTAAATATTTCCAGCAACACAGCATGCTCCATACGGCCATCAATGATATGGGCCTTTTTGACTCCCTGCTTGAGAGCATCGGCGCAGCAGATCACCTTGGGTATCATGCCGCCTACAATGGCCTCTTCATCAATCAGGCGATGCAGATCTGCTACTGATATACTCTCCAGCAGCAAACCGCTCTTATCTTTGACACCGCTGACATCCGTCAACAGAATCAGCTTTTCGGCGTTGAGAGCCGCTGCAACCCGCCCGGCCACCAGGTCGGCATTGATGTTGTAGCTCTCCCCTTCCAGACCGACCCCGATCGGCGCGATCACCGGTATATACTTGCCAGCCTCCAGTGTCCTGATCAGGTCACTGTTGACAGTGACGACATCCCCGACGTAACCGATATCAACCTGCTCCAGAGTACCATCGTCGCCCCGGACCTCCTGAAGCAGTTTTTTTGCCAGCAGCAGCGTGCCGTCCTTACCGGAAAGCCCGACCGCCCGGCCTCCATGCTGATTCAGATAACCGACCACCTCTTTATTAACCTGCCCGGCCAACACCATCTCGACGACCTGCATCGTTTCGGTATCGGTCACGCGCATCCCCTTAACGAACTCGGAAACGATACCGTAACGTTTGAGCGTTTCGTTGATTTGCGGGCCGCCGCCATGCACGATAACCGTGTTGATCCCCAGTGATTTGAGCAGAACCACATCCAGGGCAAAGGATTCCTTCAGCTTTTCGTCAGCCATGGCATGGCCACCATATTTAATGACAAAAGTCTTGCCGGAAAATCGCCGGATATAGGGCAACGCTTCCATTAATGTATTTGCTTTTTCAATTAGTTTTTTCATCTCACCCCTCACCCTTCGACTCCGCTCAGAGCACCGCCCTTCACTCTTCACTCTTCAAAGGCAGACTTACCGTTACGGTTGTTCCCAACCCGGAGGCACTGTCAATACTGACACTGCCGGCATGCTGGCGGATAAAATCGCGGGCGTAAAACAGCCCCAGCCCGAATCCACGCACCTGACCAGTGTTGTCAGGATCAATCTGATAGAATTTTTCAAACACCTTGGGCAGTTCTGCCGGCGGAATACCGATACCGGAATCCGTTATAATAATGATAACTTCATCAGTGCCCGGCAGGATCGAAAGGCCGACATGTCCTGTTGCACCTGAAAATTTGAAGGCGTTATCAATAATCTGTTTCAGGGCGAAGTCGATTTTAGCGCGATCCAGCATCAGCAACGGTACACGCCCCTGATTGAAATCAACTTCAATTTCATATTTGCCATGCATTTCACGGCTTTTCTTCAATAATGCTGATGCCATGGTATTCAGGTTGCACTCTTCGCGCTGAAGCTCGGTGCCTTCACTCATTACCTGACTGAACGCCAGCAGATCGGACACCAGACGTCCGAGATAGTCGGCCTCCCCTCTGGCGAGTGCTATACACTCGCGAAGCGTGTCATCATCTGACGTAAACACTCCCCGCTGCAGATTTTGCAGAAACAGCGAAATACCGGTAATCGGCGTTCGTAACTTGTGAGATATCAACGACAGAAAACCGCTCTTGAGTTGATCGGCACGCTTGATATTGGCCAACTCCTCCTTGAGCGCTTTTCGGCTCAGTGCTTTTTCTACTGTTGTCCTGAGCTGCAGCAGATTAAGCGGCTTATTGATAAAATCATCGGCATCTTCCTTGAGCGCGTTGAGAATGACGTCTTTTTCTGCAAAACCGGTCATGATGATGACCGCTGCATTAGGATCAAGCATTTTTACCTGTTTCAAAAGGTCAATTCCGGTACCGCCCGGCATCATGATATCGGAGAGGATCAGGTCGACCGGCTCCGTTCCAAATACGCGCAAAGCTTCCTGGCAGGTTCCGGCCTGCAGCACTCGATACTCGCGTAGCGCCCGCTCACAGAGCTCACGGATAATTCGCTCGTCGTCAACAACCAGTACGGTTGCCTTCGCGGCAAATACTCCCGTTCCTTTATCTCCTGCCTGAGCCTTCGTCATGGCGAACCCCGAACCAGAAAAAACAGCGTGTCAGACAGCACCAATTATTACGGCAACCTGATCCAAAGCGTCACCAATCTTATTCGGCTGACTGCCACCGGCCTGAGCCAACTCCGGCTTGCCACCGCCGCTACCGCCTACGATCGGTGCAATCTGCTTGACGATATCACCAGCTTTGATTTTCGCACTGAGCCCTTTTGTAACCGCCACCAGCAGATTGGCTTTTCCACCGAGCTCCGCAGCAAGAACAATTACTCCTTCACCAATACGCTCTTTGAGAGTATCGGAGAGATCACGCAAAGCCTTGATATCTTCAACCTGCACCTGTACAGCCAGGAGCTTGACGCCGCCGACCTCAACGACCTTGGAGAGCAGATCACTGGAGGCGGCCGCATTAAGTTTACCCTGAAGCGCTTCGATTTCGCGATGCAGCTCCCGCTGACGGGCCAACAGTTTTTCCAACCGGTCAACGGCACTGCCCCCTTCGGCCTTCAAGAGGGCCGCCACAGCACGCTGTTCATCCTCCAGCTGGCGGATAAAATCAAGTGCACCGGCACCGGTCTGAGCCTCAATACGGCGTACTCCGGCTGCAATCCCTGCTTCCGAGACGATTTTGAAGAGTCCGATATCTCCGGCCGCCCGCACATGCGTACCACCGCACAATTCCATGCTGACGTCTCCAACCCGTACGACCCGGACAGAATCACCGTATTTTTCATCAAAAAGTGCCGTAGCTCCCGCTTCAACCGCTTCGGCAACATTCATGATACTGGTCGTAACCGGATCATTTGCCATGACAAATTCGTTAACAATTGTTTCGACGCGTCGCAGTTCATCGAGAGTCAAGCCCGAAAAATGCGTGAAGTCAAAGCGCAGACGATCCTGCGAAACAAGAGAACCGGCCTGTTTAACGTGATCGCCCAGCACCTGCCGCAGCGCCGTCTGCAAGAGATGTGTCGCCGTGTGATTACGACAGGTCGCGGTCCGTTCCGGACGTGACACCTTCAGGTCAGCAGCATCTCCGACTTTCAGAACTCCTTCGCTAACGGCACCATGATGCACGATCAGATCGCTGTAGGGGCGGCTGCTTGTCGTAACCTGAAGACAGGCATTGCCGGTTGAGAGTGTGCCGCAATCACCTTTCTGGCCACCCGACTCGCCATAAAAGGGGGTCGCCTCGGTTATAACGGCAACAGTGTCACCACTCTCCGCATGTGTTACCTCAACACCATTCTTGATGATCGCTCGAATCTGAGAATAAGCGGACATTTCGTCGTAGCCGACAAAACAGCTGCGCAGCTCACGACCATGCAGCTCTTTGTAAATCTGGGCAATTCCCTCTTCGCCGGACCCCTTCCAATGCTCTCGGGCCTGCGCACGCTGGCGCTCCATACAGACTTCAAAGCCGGCCTCATCGATTGTAAACCCCTCACTCTCAACGATGTCGGCCGTCAGATCGATCGGAAATCCATAGGTATCATAGAGCTTGAAAAGAACGTCACCAGGAATGATCCGTGCTGCTTCGGCACGCAAGGCTGCCACGGCGTCATTCAGAATCGCCAGACCGCGGTCCAGAGTTTCAGCAAATCGCTGTTCCTCACCCAGAATAACCTTCTTAATGTATGATTCGCGCTCCATAAGCTCTGGATAAGCCTCACCCATCACCTCGCGCACGCCGTCGACCGTATGGAACAACATCGGCTCGGCACAGCCGAGCATCTTGGCATGACGGGCTGCCCGCCGCATAATGCGCCGCAGAACGTATCCGCGGCCCTCATTGGAGGGGAGTGCACCGTCACATATTAAAAACGTTACCGCACGGGCATGGTCAGCGATGACACGCATCGAAACATCATCCTTCTGGTCGGCTCCGTAGCGTTTACCGCACAGTCGTTCAATATGCCGGACAATCCCCTGCAGGATATCTATGTCGTAGTTGGATGAAACCCCCTGCATAACGGCGGTTATCCGCTCCAAGCCCATGCCGGTATCTACAGACGGTTTGGGAAGCGGCGTCAGCACTCCGTCTGCGGAACGGTTGAACTGCATGAAGACGTTATTCCAGATTTCCATATAGCGGTCGCAATCACAGCCGACCGTACATTCAGGACGTCCGCAGCCGACAGCCGCCCCCTGGTCATAAAAGATTTCACTGCACGGCCCGCAAGGACCGGTATCACCCATCGACCAGAAGTTATCCTTTTCACCAAAGCGGAAGATGCGCTCACGCGGTACCCCCTCCTGCTCATGCCAGATATCAGCCGCTTCATCGTCATCGTTGTAGACGGTCACATACAGACGGCTTTTATCCAGTTTTAAATCTTTGGTCAGAAATTCCCAAGCATAACTGATGGCTTCTTTTTTAAAATAATCGCCAAAAGAGAAATTACCAAGCATCTCGAAAAAGGTATGGTGACGGGCCGTATGACCAACATTTTCCAGGTCGTTATGCTTCCCGCCTGCCCGCACGCACTTCTGTGAACTACAGGCCCGTGAATAGCCGCGATCCTCCAACCCCAGAAAACAGTCCTTAAACTGATTCATACCGGCATTGGCAAACATAAGAGTCGGATCGTTTTTGGGAAGAATACCGGAACTGGGAACGATGGTATGCCCGCGATCGGCAAAAAAACGTAAAAAGAGATTCCGAATTTCAGTACCTGTCATGTCTTATTTCCCTTCAGGTTGTGGTAGACCTATTTTTTTTACATCCATCTGCTGGGTAAGTTCTGTTGTAAGCCATGTTTCTATATAGCGGCCATCCTCATCGATCCTGTTAACATACCTTTTTACAACTCCAGTTACCGTATCAATCAAAAAGACGGCATTATGCGTTGACGATGCTTGACGATACTTCAAGTCCAACGTCGTGAACGTACCCTGAAAAAGCTGATACCTGCCAATTTCTTTCTGAGCTGAGGTCTCAGCTGCACACAGCGATGGTATGATCATGATCATAACTACAAACACAATACGTATAACCCGCATAGCAACCTCCCTTGATTACGATGGATTTAACGCTCTTTAAATTCAACGACATCAGAAGGCTCACTCTCAAGCCCGCTGTCATCAAATGCGGTAACAAATAACGCTATAGCACCCTTCGTTTCATTGACCTGCCATTGGGTTCCCTGAACGGAAGCTATCTTTTGCTGGATGCCAAGAAACCCCTTTTTATAAACATTATAATTCCGGACATCCTTTTCCTGATTCGGCGTCCAGGAAACAACCCGGTTAACCAGGTCAACAGCATTAAATCCGGTAACCTTAGCAGGCACCGCCTTTGTCTTTATTACTGCCGGCAGAGAAAAATCGCTCATCAAGCCATCTTTATCAATCGCCCTGATTTTAAAGATATATTCCGTACCGTCTTGCAGCTCTGTATTCTGATATTGATTTTCAACTACCGTCGCAATCTGCTTGAATAAGGCATCCGTTGGGTTTTTACTGAATATGTGATACTCCCGTATATCGCTTTCGCTATTCTTATCCCATGAAAGTACGGCCCGCTTTACGCCTCCGGAGGTACCCGTAAAATTCGTCGGACTGGCCGGAGGAGACTTGGTTGTGGCTGAAACAACGGTAGTTTGTCTACTCATAGCGCCGCCTGAATTCCTTGATGCAATCCGGTAATAATACGTGGTCTTATCCTGAAGCGCAGGTTTTTCATCAACAAATTCTGTCTGTGATGCTTCAACTTCTCCGATTTTTTCCAGGACGACCCCTTTTTCGTCAATCGTCCGATAAATTATAACCGCCGCAATTTCATCATCAGGAGTCACTGCATTCTGCCATTTCAGTGTCACCTTTCGCGGTTGCGAACTGGCGGCACTCAGATGAGCAGGAGTAGGTGGAATACTTCTGGTAGTGGCAGCGACCGCTTCTGAAGGTGCTGTTTCTGTAGTATTTTTTTTGTAGACGCCCATTCGGTACCAATAAGTTGTAGAATCGGCCAAGCCATGGTCAGAGTAACTGGTTACCGCCAGACCATCTAAAATTGCTATTGAAGTATATGGGCCTTCTTTTTTTTCAGACCTGTACAAGACATAGCCGTCTGCCTTATCGGCATAACGATCCCAGGCAATCGGAATGTGCCTGATTTTACCGGATGAAACTCTGAGCGCATTTGGTGATGGAAGCGGTAACGTGCTCAGCAGAGCAGAATAATCACTTTCCGTCCCATCGTTATTATGCGCTGTAATTGTATAGCAATATTTTACACCTTCGCTGAGGCCACTGTCGGTATATGACACGACATCAACAGGAAGACGAGCCACAAGTGTAAAGGCCGTCTCTTCAATCTGTCGACGATAAATCCGATAGCCGTGAACTTCCGTGAGCGGGTCGCTACCAGAACCAAGGCGGGGACGCCAGACAAGCCTGGCTCCCTTAATATCAGGCTCTACATTCAAAAAAATCGGCGCCAGTGGCGCAACAGCGGTCGCCCCTTTAACAATAGGAGTACGTTCACTGACACTTCCGTTTTGGCTTACGGCTGCGACGCAATAGAAAAACACGTCATTAAGCTTCATGCTCTCGTCGGTATATGAGGTTTCAGATGATGTCGCCTGCAGACTGAACGGCCCCGTAGGAGAAGTACCCCGATAGATATTAAAACCGGAGACCTGTTTCATGTTACTCTTCCACCTCAATCGAATGCTGCTGGTGGTTCCGCTTGCCTCAAGGTTACTCGGCGCTGTAACCGGCGCAGCTACCACGTCAGGTACGACAACCGGAGGTTGATTTATCCCGTTTTTTACCCGCTCGACAATCGTTCCAGCGATTTCAAGCAGGTTTCGAGCGAAATCGGTCTGGGAAATCCGGAAGGTCTGCTTCAAGAGAACCTTACGATTACGCACACTCAGGAGACTGATATCCAATAAGGTGCCGACCTCGCTTACATCGACGCTGCCATGTACAACATAATCAAGGCCTGCTTTAGCACCTATTTTGAGAATGCGTTCATGGTCAAGATTATCAAGCCGCATTCCTTCAAGTTCAATAAACTGCTCAATCTTTTTTCGCTCAACAACTTCAAAATATCTGCTTCTGTCAATACTGTTAAGGAGTGAAGATGATATATCTTCCGTGAAGGCCATCGCCTGAAGGCTGCCAGCCATAAAGGGAATACAGCCGAGTCTGGGTCTGAAGCTTGATTCATCGGCCAGACCCCACCCCGTCAGGAGTATCAATAGAAAAACAAGAGATAATGCGGGTATTTTTATTCGCATCAACCACTCCGTAACAGTTTAATCATTCATTTATAACGGATAGCCTTCAGCTTGCTTCAACAGCTTATCAAGTTCGAGTCGTGCTTTTTCCGTAATAGGTGACTTGATATTTTTAACTTCTTCAACAACGACTGCATCCATATATTTTTCTGCAACCGGCTCTGTTTCGCCTCGTTTTTTCAATATTTCTGCATCATTAAGATATTTTTCCTGAAGGTTTTGAAACCGCGACAACACTTGATGTCCCAGGTCGGCAATAGCTTCGTCAACCGCTTTCTCCAGCAGATCCGTGTCCGAAGCCAAGTCCATCTTCTGATAAGGGATTCCGGCTATCTCGACACCTTCTGAGTAGTTTCCGGTGGCCTCTTTTCTGCTCTTTAAGGTTTTAGTGATGACAACCTCTCCCGACTCAACATCAACAACTCGGAATGAGATGGTGATATTGGCCGTTTTGCGATGTGTGCCTACCTTGTAGCGGATGGTTTCCGTCCTGTCTTTTTCAATAAAAGGTGGTGGCGCACTGAGACGTTCTTCTTCCGACGGCTTGGAATGCTCAGCTGCCCATGCCGTATAATGCGGATTGGGATCACGCTCTACGCCGACCTTTGCGACAACCAGCTTTTGCCCTTCTTCCTTGCTCAGCTCCACGTTATATTGCAAAAGGCTCCCAAAAATGAATATATCCGTACCCTTTAATTTTCCGGATTTTTTGGCTGATTCAATATCGTACAACCCGGCCTGACCGAATTCTATCTCCTTTATCAGTGCTCCCAGAATGTCACGCGCCAACACCTTTACATCACCGCTGGTATTTCTGGTCATGTAGGAAAGCAGGCTGTCAGTCACAAGTCGCCCGGCATCAGGATTATTGGTAGGCGGGTTAAAGTCCATGATAGCAATTTTTTTAATGACCCTCTGTTTTACCTTGTCTTTAAGCCCCTGGATCTTCTGGTACAGTTCCTTCTGCGAACCGGCAACCTGTAAAGCGCACTCACTCCAATAAAGGGCGAGCCCGATAAAACCGGATGCTTCAAGTTCATCAGCTTTAGCAGTTATCTCTGAAACCAGTTTAGTGCGTAATTCATCTGCTTCAGCCGACTTGAAGGCTGCCGCGTCAAAATTAAAGGCTGACATACAATTGACGTAGGCACTGTATAAAGCCTTATTCTGAAGGTCTGCAGCAGACTTCGCTATCAACCGTGCCCCGCCATCGTTAAAAAGTTTGTTTAAACGTTCTTGTTCTTCCTTGGTCGGATTAAGTGCCCTGGCTCGCTTCAGGTAAATCTGAACTCGATCCCAACGGTTTTCCAGTGCGAATTTATCGGCCTTATCAAGAGCTGTAGCAGCAGTATTTTTTGATTTTTCGCCCTTTAGAGCTTCTGCAATCATCCGGTTATCCGGTTGTATTGCAAGCCCTTGTTCAAGATTTTTTATCAGTTCCTCTACGTTATCATCGGCTTTATGCCGATCGGCCTCTTTAAGATAGAAAGCGAGCGCGTTATTTTCAGTGAATGAAATCTTCGTAGCAAGATCAAGATAAGCGGGGTAGTAGCTTCGGATCTCACGAAAATTGTCCCGTGCCGTCAGCCAATCCTTTGCATCCAACGCCTTGACTGCACTCGCGTAGGAAGTCTCAGCCTTCCGTTCCATCGCTTCCCGTTGCTTTTTAAGTGATTCAAGAGCCGTTGTTACCTCTTTGTTTTCCGGGTCAACTTTAAATGCTTTGTCTAAGTAACTCTGGGCAGAGCGCAGATTGTCATATTTCAGTGGACTAATATCTAACTGTTCTTTGGCGCTCTCCAGACTCTTCAGCGCAAGACGCGTGCGGATTGATTTAAGAGCCATCGTGTAATCAAGGTTGGTTGGCTCCATGGAGGCCGCCTCCTCGTACAGAGCGAGGGCATCATCATACCGCTTTACATTCTCAAGGCTCCTTGCGTCATCAAAACTTTTTTTACCCTGCCCCGCGCAACCAGCCACCATGAGTAGAGCGATACAGAATACTATCATCTTTTGTCTGCGCATAACCCCTCCTGTATTTATTTTTGCATTAAAACTTTCAAGGTGTTACCGGTAAATGACAGTACCTTGAACCGGAGTCCATTCAGTTCTGAATTCGTCAGCTCTTCAGCAAGTTCTCTGGCATTACCGTTGATTTCGGCATCAAGGGTTAAAACACCATCTTTGAACCCCCGTTCTACGGTACTCTCTACGTGATCTATCTGTTCACGTAGCATTTCCTGAAACTTTGAGATGTTCTCAAAATCCATGCCTTGAAAGACCAGACGTGCCGTTCGTGTACCAGATACTTTGCCATGCCACTTCGCTACAATTTTTTTATGTATGTTTTCAGCTACTTCCTTAGTTGCCTTCCTGATCGCCTCAGAACCTCCTGCAATCGGATTAACATGTGCGGACCTGGCGTTTGAGGAATGCGATGCCAGCAGCTGCCCTGTGTCTGCATCGACAACCCGCACTGACACCGTCGCTTCGGAGGTACGCATATTCGTACCGCTCAGAGTCGTAGATCCAGATTTGGCAATTGCCTGCCCGATAATAACCACTTCGGCGCCGCCTCCCGCAGCAGCCTGAATCGCAGCCTCAGAAGAGGACAGTTGTGTGCCGACAGCAGTCAGAGCACCACTCTGCTTTGCATGAGCAACCAGCGTATCCCGATCCACCAGGTTATACCCTTTTTTTTCAATAAAATCGTATAGGATAGATTCCGCAATGCCTGCGTTACTTGAACCGTCACCGTCACCAAGAGGGGCGGAAGCCGAATCATTCCCTATGTTTTGCTCTTTAATCACCACTGCAATGCGCGGCATGCCCAGCTTTTTAGAAAGCAGTCCGACATCCTTGAGGCTTTTTTCCAGTCGAACCGCCGAAACGATGGCCCGCACATTGACGCGACATTCGTCACTTTCAAATATTTCGTTGATGATTTTGTAGTTTTTTATAAAACCTGCACTTTTTGAAAATATTTTATCTTGCAGAAGTAATGAGTCATTTATCACCGTCTTTGAATATACCATCACCCCTACAACCTGTTCGATCGCAACACGAAAAGAGTTCTTCAGGGCATCTTCCCGGGCATGAGAGCGTTCGCCGCCTTCAACCCTGGCGTACCCCACAACATCAACCGTTACAGGACTGTTATCCGATGCAAAGGTCGTATCCGTAAAAATCATACCAGGGCAAAAGACAATACATAACAGAACGATTACATGTTTCATGGCGTGTCATCCCCCTGCTTTACGCAATTCTTCAATAATCAATGACATTCCGAATCCACGGCGCAGAAGCCAGCTGATGACCCTTCTTTTTTCCTTGTCGCCGGCGGTCGAGAACATAAAATCAGAAAATCGATCCGTAATAATCGAGCGGAGTTCCGTACCTTCGTCGTAATCGTCAGATACGTGATGTATGATTTCATCAACAAGCCCGCTATCAAAGCCCCTCCGGCGCATCTCCATCCGCAGGCGCTGGCCGTAAAAACGTCCCGTTGCAAGCGCCGATTCCGCAAAGCGCCCGGCATAGCGCCTATCATCCAGCCAGCCCTCTTCCTGCAGCCGCACAATAACCGCCTCAACATCCTGCCCGTCAATGTCACGGGCTGCCAGCTTGTTCCGGAGCCGGGCTACCGTATAGTCCCGTCCGGTCAGCAGTCGCAGTGCATACTGGTAGCCCTGCTGAGCGGTCAGCGGCTCAGAACTTTTCGATTTCGAGCTTGTCCAGCTCTTGGGGTGTGTCTTCAGGCTTGTTTTCAAAACCCTCCCAGGATGCATCCGAAGTCGACGAGATTCCGGAGACTTTGAGGGCAAAGTCATCCGGATTAGAGCTTTGGCGAACCGCCTCGTCGTAACTGATCAGCTTGTTTGAATACAACTTCATCAACGACTGGTCAAAGGTCTGCATACCATACGTGACATACCCCTGCGCAATGGCATCGTGCAGCTGCTTGGTCTTATCCTTGTCGTCGATGCATTCACGGATACGGGCCGACGCCAGCATAACCTCAACCGCCGGCACACGCCCCTTGCCATCCGCGCGCGGCACAAGGCGCTGGGAAATAACCCCTCTGATAATGCTGGCCAACTGGATACGCACCTGTCGCTGGTGGTAGGGTGGAAACACACCGATGATACGATTGATCGTTTCGGCGGCGTCCATGGTATGCAGGGTCGACATGACCAGATGCCCGGTTTCGGCAGCCGTCATGGCGGTTTCGATCGTTTCGTAGTCGCGCATCTCCCCCACGAGAATGACATCGGGGTCCTGACGCAGCGCTCCTTTGAGAGCCGCCGAAAAAGTGGGTGTATCCGAACCGACTTCGCGCTGGCTGATAATACATTTGTTATCACGATGCAGGAACTCGACCGGATCCTCGATTGTAATGATGTTGCAGGTGCGGGACTGATTGATCGAATCGATCATGGCCGCCAGGGTGCTTGATTTGCCGGAACCGGTCGTCCCGGTCACGAGGATCAGGCCACGCTCCTCCTGACAGATTTTTTGGATGACAGGTGGAAGGTTGAGGCCCTGTAAACTCGGAATAACAAATGAAATCGAACGGAACACCATCGCCACGGTACCACGTTGACGGTACACACTGACCCTGAAACGTCCCAATCCCGGTACAGCATAGGCGAGATCGACCTCATAATTTTCCTCGAAAATGCGGCGCTGACGGTCGTTCATCATCGACTGGGCCGTAGAGGAGACGTAGTCAGGCGACAGTCGCTGGGAATTCGGGATTGGGTGCAGTCGACCGTCTATACGAACGATCGGCGGCAGACCGGTTTTGATATGAATGTCAGAGCCCTTGGCCTTGAAGGCGATGGTGAGTATTTCGTTCAGTTCCATTAGTACACCTCAAGCTTTCAGACCGGCCTGACGAATCAGGCCGGTCTGAAAAAATCAGACTTTTTCAGGTGACGGGGCCGGTTTGAGCAGATCCATCAACTTGCCTTCGATTTCCGCCAGAGTTTCCGAGTGCTCCGTCAACCAGGTGCGCGAATTTTCGCGTCCCTGACCAATCCGCTCCTTACCGTACGAATACCAGGCGCCACTCTTTTCAACAATGTTCCTGTCAACCGCCAGATCAAGCACATCGCCCGTACGCGAGATCCCTTCGCCGTAGAGGATGTCGAACTCAACTTCTTTAAACGGCGGTGCCACCTTGTTTTTGACAACCTTGACGCGGGTGCGCGAGCCGATCACCTGGTCACCCTGCTTGAGCGTTGCTATCTTGCGAATATCCATACGTACCGAGGCGTAGAATTTGAGGGCGTTGCCGCCTGTAGTCGTCTCTGGATTTCCAAACATGACACCAATCTTCATGCGGATCTGATTGATGAAGATCACACAGCAGTTGGATTTACTGATAATACCGGTCAGCTTGCGCAGCGCCTGCGACATCAGGCGGGCCTGCAACCCCATATGGGAGTCCCCCATATCGCCTTCAATCTCGGCCTTGGGCACCAGCGCGGCTACAGAGTCGACAACCAGTACATCAATAGCACCACTCCGGACCAGTGTTTCTGCTATCTCCAGCGCCTGTTCACCGGTATCCGGCTGCGATACCAGCAGATCGTCAGTTTTGACCCCCAGCTTGCGGGCGTAGCCGATGTCCAGCGCGTGCTCGGCATCCACAAATGCCGCGATACCGCCGGTTTTCTGCGCTTCTGCCACGATGTGCAGCGCCAGAGTAGTCTTTCCGGAGGACTCCGGCCCGTAGACCTCAATCACTCTGCCGCGCGGGACTCCACCTACTCCCAGCGCCATATCCAGAGAAATCGATCCGGTAGAAATCGCCTCGATCCCTGGAAGGGCCTCATCATTGCCGAGTCGCATGATCGCGCCTTTGCCGAACTGCTTCTCAATCTGGCTCAGCGCCAGTTCAATTGCCTTGTTTTTTTCGAGTGCATTATTTTTCTCGGCCATGAGGAATTTCTCCTGAAATGAGGTAGGGTGTCATAGATATGAAGTCGGGGAAAATACCATACCAAGCGGTTTCCCCGCAAGGGTTTATCTGATCGGGTATCTGCCGGTCAATCCTCAGCGTCAGTTGTTCTCAAGGAGTCCATACCCAAAAGTTTCGTACCTGCTCAATTTTTGCTGTATCTCAGCAGAAGCTTGCAGCGATCCGGCACGAATCCGCCTCAGCGCATCCTGGGTAATAGAAATGAATTCCCGGTAATCGTCCCGGCTAAAGGCTTTTTTTGCAGCGACGAGATAGGCTTTTGCCGTTTTAAAGTGATAGCTTTTATGCGGGATAGCCTGCCTCAGTGTAGGCGCAGGTTTTTCTTTGGTCTTTACCGCAGGCGGCAGTTCAACTACCACTTCTGTCACGGTTGGCTGCGAGACAGACTGGGTGGGAGGGGAGAGCGGATTCGGATCGTTCATCCGCGAGGCTGGATTGTATATATTAGCAGCGGGATTTTTGATCTCCGATGCCGGGTTGTGAATCTTTTCAGCGGGGTTTTTTATGCTGTCGGCGGGATTATCAATCTTATACATAGCCGAGAATGCCGCCATATTCAGACTTAGCAGCACGGCTGCAACTCCGACTGCCAATCGCAGAGGTTTCATGTCAGGAGAGTGCTATCGGAGAACAGACATTTTCGGCTGAATTTGCTTCCACACCGCAGGTAAAGCAGGATACGGTCGGATTATTTGTCAGGTGCTCAACATCTTTCGTGAGCCCCTTGCTTCGTAAAACACAGATATGACCTTGATGACTTTCGCCACAACTACACGTTTTAGCCGTTTCCATACACCCTCCTTTTAGTGCTTTTATATGTACATCGGTTCGGCAACATACAACAAGAAACCATGAAGCGCAAGAAAACCGGCTTCTTTCTGACGGCACCAGGGAGAGTCCGCCGATTCTTTCTGACGACCTCATCAATTAAAGAGCCGGGCAGTCAGATCATCTGACAGCTGCTTTGACAGCGGCCGTGGATTCATCAATCATGGTAAGGTCTTTCAGCAGTTCGTCTTCGCGATTCTTCGCGAAGCGGTCTTTTGGTGACGTGTGCTGCCCGCTGCGGCTTGTATCCGATAAATGTGACGCCAGATCAACTTCAGACATGCCCTGTTTCAGGTGTTCCGGTTTAGAGCGTAACTTCTTCTTCGATGCGTAGGCAATACTGCTTACGAGTACAGCAGCGGCAGTAACCGTGAATATGATTGAATATCGTTTTTTCATAGTGTATCACCTCAAAGAGTTATTCAAAGCGGCCTCTATCGACCTGGGTAGCGACACGATACAACAAGCCATCTTGAAGCGCAAGTTTCAGAAATAAAATACGTAACTATCCAGTTTTTTTAGCATATTAGCAAAAAACCTGTCATCACCGTGTGATTCTACCGGGGACCCATGAAGCCACCGTCTGGATTCCCGATTAAACCCTCGGGAATGACAAGAGCTTTTTAAAATATGTGCTGAACAGTTACGCTGTATTTATCAGAAAACTGGATTGAGTAACAATTATTTTATATCGAACGGCTGTTCGATATCCATTTTGAGAGCAAATGTATTGACGGTACCGGCCTTGCATAGGTATTGTTCCACCGCTATGAAAATAAAAAGGCTCGAGATTTCAGGGTTCAAATCGTTTGCTGACAAGGTTGTGCTGGACTTTCAGCAGGATGTGACCGGCGTCGTTGGCCCCAATGGCTGCGGCAAGTCCAATATCGTGGATGCCATCCGCTGGTGCATGGGAGAGCAATCCGCCAAAAACCTGCGTGGCAAAGCCATGGAAGATGTCATTTTTGTCGGCAGCGAAAACCGCAAACCGCTGGGAATGGCCGAAGTATCGCTGGTATTCTCCACCGAGGATGGCCGCGCTCCGGCCAAATATCTGGATTATTCTGAAATCCAGCTTACCCGCCGCCTGTACCGTGATGGCGAGAGCGACTACCTGATCAACAAAACCCCCTGCCGCCTGCTGGACATTACCGAACTGTTTATGGATACCGGTGTCGGTACGCGCGCCTATTCGATCATCGAACAGGGCAAGATCGGCCAGATCCTGCATTCGCGCCCCGAAGAGCGCCGCTTCCTGATCGAGGAGGCGGCCGGCGTTACAAAATTCAAGTCTCGCAAACAGTTGGCCCTGAAGAAGATCGAGGGGACCCGCCAGAATCTGTCCCGACTGGCCGATGTGCTGGGGGAGATCCGCCGCCAGCTGACATCGCTGCAGCGGCAGGCCAAAAAAGCCGAGAAGTTCCGCGAGATCCGTGACGAACTGCGCGAAATCGAGCTGCTGTTTACCGCCCGTGAGTACTGTACGCTGCAGAACCAGCGTGCTGCAACGCAACAGGAGCTGACTGACCTTAATCAGCGTATCCGTACCGTTTTTGCCGCTTCCGCTCTGGGAGAATCGCGCGCTGAAGAAGCACGCGTAACGCTCCTGGAAGCGGAAAAACGCTTGACCGTGGCACAGGAAGAAATCTTTCGCGTGCGGAGCGAATTCACGACGACTGAAAACGGGCTGGAGTTCCAGCGCAAAGAGCTGAACACTCTTGAAGTTCGGCTACAGCGTCTGACAGTCGAGGTAAGCACGCTGGAGCAGCGCCGGAAAGAGTGCGCTGCGCAACGGGAGCTGCTTGAGCTGCGTCGGGACAACGGTTCGAGTGATGTAGCCGGAGAGCAGGCCGGACTTGATCAGGCCGAGGCGGAGCTGGAGACTCTCCAGCGCGGTGAAGAGGAACTTGGACAGTTGCTTGAAGCCCGCCGCAGAGAACTCTTTAGCGCCCTTTCTGAGGCTGCCCAATTCAAGAGCCGCTTTGAAAACGCCCAGAAACGTCTGAGCGGCGTTTCAGAGCGACTTGACCGTCACGCCCGCGAAGAGGCGCAGCTGGGCGAACGCAGAGTTCTGTTGACGCAGAAACTGGAAGCTCTGGAGAAGGATGTTGTACTTGGACAGCAGCAGCAGGAAGAGTTGCAGGTAGAACTCAGCACGTTGCGTAGCCATGAAGAGCAGCTTAAGACCGCGCTTCCGGAGATCGAGAAGCTCTGGCAGTCACGCAGGGACGAATTGAGCCGCAGTTCAGCACGACTGCATTCGCTGAAAGAGCTGGAAGCGCAGTTTGCCGGATTCGGACAGGGGGTTCGGAGCGTCATGAAAGACGCTGCTCTACGTACCCGCTTCAACGGCGTTCTGGCTGACGTTATCGAGGCACCGCCCGAACTGGAAGCGGCGCTTGAATCGGCCCTGGCGGAGCGACTGCAATGCCTGCTCTGTAGTGATGAAGGCGATGCCATCGCCGCAGTTGAATCGCTGAAAGGAAGCAACGGCGGCCGGGCCTCGTTTGCGTTGTCGTTAGACTGTCCCTCTCCACAACTTCCCGTCATTTCTGACGCTGTGCCGCTGTTGGAGCTGGTACAGACCAGCGGGCCGTTTACCGGCCTGATCCGTCAGCTGCTCTCCACCATCCTGCTAGTTGAAGATCTGGCCACAGCACTCCGGCTGGCTCGTCAGCACCCCGATCTGACCTTTGTCACCCGTAGTGGCGATATTGCTGCTCAGGGGGGCCTTGTCAGCGGTGGTTCCAGCCAACCGGCCGGATCAGGCCTGATCCATAAAAAGCGCGAAATCAGGGAACTGGAGCTGCTGGTAACAAACCTCGAAGAACAGACCGCAGCGCTCGGCACACAGCGGGACGACCTGCGCCGTCAGAGCCACGAAGTCGCAGAAGGGCTCAAGGCTGCGGCGGCACGACTGCACCAGGAAGAGCTGAAGCTGACCGTTCTACAGAAGGATCGCCAGCAGGCGGGCGTCGAGATATCCCGCATCACGGAGCGACTGGAGATTCAGGAGGATGAAAAAGAGACCCTGCTTGAAGAAAAGGGGGCTCTCGAAGCAGAGCGGAAGTTGTCCGGTGAGCAGGTGAGTCTGGCCGGCACGGCCTCAAAAGGGCTGGAAGAGGAAACGGCGCTGCTGAAAAGTGAGCTGGAAACGCGGCGGGTACAACTGTCAGCGGCCCGTGAACTGGTGACCGCCATCCGGGTCCGGATTGCAACGATCAAGGAGCAGCATGACTCCGGCGTGCGGGCATTGGCCGATCTGGAGCAGCAGCTTCAGGATATTAACGAGCGGCTGGGTGCCGATCAGCAGGAGCTGGAAAACGGCAGCGCCAACCGACTGAAGCTGCAGACAGAGATTGCTGCTGCAACTGAACAGCTGGAGCTGCTGGTACACAAACAGCTCCAGGCGGAACGCCAGCTGGCAACAATCCGGGCTGCTTTTGAAGAGGCCGGCAGTACTCTGAATGCTCTCGAAACACAGCTCAAAGAATCACGCGAACAGGGGGACACGGTTCGGCAGACGCAGGCCGATCTTCAGCTTAGGTTTTCAACCCTGACCATGCAAAGCGAACATCTGGAGCAGAACCTGTTGGAGCGAAGCCGGATCCCGATGAGCGAAGCTCTGGAGCGCCTGAATGGGACCGACTTTGACGAAGTGCCGCGCCGCACACGCCAGGTTGATCTGCAGCGCCTGCTGGACGAACTGGGGGAGGTCAATCTAATGGCGATTGAGGAGTGTGCCGGCATGGAAGAGCGCTTCAAATTCCTGACGGGTCAGAAGGACGATCTGGAAGAGTCACTGCGGACGCTGCAGCAGGCCATCCAGCGCATTAACCGAACCACGCGCCAGCGCTTTCTGGAGACCTACAATCTGATCAACGCCAAATTTCAGGAGGTTTTTCCGCGCCTGTTCTGCGGCGGGCGGGCTGAACTACACCTGACCGACGAAGAGGATCTGCTGGAGACCGGCATTGACATCATCGTACAGCCCCCCGGCAAAAAGCTACAGAATGTAACCCTGCTCTCGGGGGGCGAAAAAGCACTGACCGCCGTGGCACTGATCTTCTCGATTTTCCTGATCAAGCCGACCCCCTTCTGTCTGCTGGATGAGGTTGATGCCCCGCTGGATGATGCCAATATCGGCCGTTTCAACGAAATGGTCAGAGAGATGAGCGCCATTTCGCAGTTCATCATCATCACGCACAACAAAGCCACCATGCAAGTAGCGGATACCCTCTACGGCATCACCATGGAAGAGCCGGGCGCTTCCCGGATGGTATCGGTCCGACTGCATTAATTATTTCAGGTACAGTTCCCGCTATTGATCTTTTGATGTTAAAAATTGAATACCCATGTTTGCAAAATTACACCTAGCCACGCGGCAGAGATGCTTAGAAGAGCATGAGCCTGAATCACTGCATAAAATGAGCGTACATTCGTCCCCGACTTGCAAGCTGTTGGGGGTCTCCTCATCGACCTTGATCAATGCACCTCCGAGAGAAATATTCTCCAGCAAGGCATGATAGGTAGTGCCATCAAGCTCCATCAGGATACAATTTGATGAGCCGCCATCCACTCGTTTGTGTAATCTGTGTTCTCCCATCGCTTTACCTTCCTTTCAGACGGCTTGCATCAGCGCCACCAGCTCTGCTATACAGGAATCAATCCCTTCGTACGTTTCTGAAATGCTGGTAGCCAGCATGTAGGCCGGGGTCGAGACAATCTTGTTTTTCCGGTCAACGACAACTTCATGTACCGGACATTGCTGATGCTGCGCGCCGGTTTTTTCGATCTCGGCAGCGGTACCGCTGTCGGTGCCGATCGTCACGGTCGGGGCCAGCTGTTTGCCAAGTACGGTGGCGATGACGACCGGGGCGATACAGATGGCACCGATCGGTTTGCCAGCCGCTGACATCTCCTTCAGCAGCCGCGTCACCTCGGGATGCACGCTGGCAGCCGCACCGTTAACGGCAAAGTCACACAGGTTTTTGGCCGCGCCAAAACCGCCCGGCAAAACCACCGCATCCAGATCGGCTGCCTGAACATCTTTGAGGTCGCGAATGGTGCCACGCGCGATACGGGCAGCTTCAACCAGTGCGTTGCGTTTTTCACCGGTCGCCTCTTTGGTCAGATGATTCGTCACCGGAAATTCGGTATTGGGCGCCATACAGACCGCTTCACACCCCTGACTGTCGATTGCCAACAGGGCAAAGGTAGCCTCATGGATTTCACTGCCGTCAAAAACGCCACACCCGGATAACAGTACGCCAATTTTTTTCATGTCCGTTCCTCCTCTATCATGGTATTTCAGCGTTTCAGCGCAGCTGAAGCGCCGCTTTCTTCCGCAAGTGCCTGGACAACTGCCTGGTCATAGGGGGTTAACTGCAGCGGAATCAGCTCACGAATGGAGGTGTCCCGGCAGACAACTTCGTTACTGAGCCCCTCGATCAGCGGCATGGAAACCGAGGGGGGTACCGGGCTGAACAGCGCCACCCAGTAGGATGATAGTTTGGGGGTCAACAGCGGAACCGGTATGATGGTGAGATGTTTCCCCTCCAGGGCTGCAAAGCGCTCCATCATCTCACGATAGGTAATGATATCAGGCCCACCGATGTCAAAAGTTCGACCGGCGGTCCGTTCATCAGCCAAGCAGCCGGTCAGATAAGCGATAACATCCCGCACGGCAATCGGCTGGCAGCGCGTCGAGACCCAGCGCGGCGTAATCATGATCGGCAGGCGTTTAACCAGCCCGCGCACCAACTCAAACGATGCACCGCCGGCTCCGATAATCACGGCTGCCCGCAGGAAGGTCGTCACCAGTTTGCCGGACCGCAAAATTTCGGCCACCTCCAATCGACTCTTGAGATGTTCCGAGAGACCATCCCCGGTTTCACCCAGTCCCCCCAGATAGATAACACGGCGTACTCCGGCCCGGTCGGCCGCCCGCACGAAATTTTCAGCAGCTTCGCGGTCACGCCGTTCAAAACCGGCCCGACCGGCGGCCATCGAGTGTACCAGGTAGTAGGCCGTATCAATACCGGCCAGCGCAGGCGTCAGCGAAGCCGGTGCCAGCATATCCCCGACAACGGCCTCTGCGCCGGGCGGCAGAGCGGCAGAAGCCGTGCGTACCAGACCTCGAACGGCGTATCCCGCTGTCAACAGCATTTGAGTCAGGCGATGCCCGATGAAGCCGGTGGCCCCGGTAACAAGTATGATTGTGGCGGCAGTGTTTTTCATGAATGCATTGTGCCATAAACGATAAGGAAGGCAAGAACGCTTTTCGGGAGGTCAGGCAAAGCCGATCAGGACGCTTCGGCTTTTTTGTTCAGTGAACTGAAGACCATATCAAGAACACTCTTCTGGCGTGCTTCAAACTTGTTCAGCACGGCCAGGCAGGTCCCCATCGGACAGAGACCGTGCAGAAAGTCTGCATCCCGCCCGGAGAGGATCACGATCCTGTTCTTATCCATGCCGGCGTCAACAGCAAACCTGAGTAACTTGAGCCCATCCATGGCCGGCATCTCCAGGTCAATCAGCATCAGATCGTAGTCACCGGTCTTGATGGAATGCAGGGCCGACATCGGATTGTTACGGATCTCAACCTTCAGGAGGGGGTAGTTTTCGGATATGTAGGCGGCCAGAAAATTGGTAAACAGCTGGTCGTCATCAATAAGCAGTATTCTTCCCATAGCGGGGCACTATATCTGATTCTGTCTGACGCGCAAATAAAAATAATACGAACGGCTCAGCTCCTTTGAGGTCGAGTGATAGCCGGGCGACTGCATGGTTTATATCCGGAATCAGTTAAAAAAAAGGTAGCGGGAACGGTTAATGAAAGCACTGCGATGGCGGATAATAACGGCGGAAAGCAGGAGAATAAACACGATGACGGTCAGATTTCCGGTCAGCAACTCCTGCGGATCGACCGTTTCGCCAACCACCGCCCTCAGCTCGGCCGCGCTGATAGAGACCAGATTCAGGATGGTGTTTGCCAGTTCGAAGAGGTTGTAACCGAGCAGCAGATACCAGGTCAGACGCTGACGCTTGACCACCCCCAGAAACAGATACAGACAGAGCAGGCTGTCAACAAACACCAGAGCTTCAGCTTCCCTTCCCTGGTAGAGCACCCCCAGCAAAGGGTACGGCTGCCCGAAACTGGAGACCGTCAAAAGAAAAAAGAACAGATACAGCCCGGCCAGCAGTGTCATCGCCAGCGGCCGTTGTTGTTCCTGGTCGTTGTCACGGATATCTTCCATCAGCTGTGCCTCACGGTTCACTCTTTTTGCGCATATCGCTGATAGCAACGCAGAAAACGATCACAAGCAGGATTACCCCGCAAAATATCCAGTCCGCCGTACTGAAACCAAACATGTTCAACTCCTCTTGAATGCCTGGGCGGCCTTGTCCATCAGACCCGCTTCCTGATAGCAGCTCCCGAGCAGATAGTACACTTCATGTAACGGAAATTGTTCCGCAAACACGGCATCCGCCAGCACGTCTTCAATAATTGCAATGGCAGAATCATTCTGTCCGCTGTGATGCTGCTCAACCGCTATGGAGAGCGCCGTCAGATAGTCCAGCGGAGCGACCAGCGGCAGTTGACCGGCCTGGATGGCAGCTATACGCGCCTCAATACGGGCCTGTTCGGCGGCATCGAATCCGGGCAGACAGCCGTGCCAGATGTCGGCGGCCTGATCGTAGCGCCCCAGAACATACAGAGCCTCACCATATTCGTAAGCAGCCTGAAAATCAGCCCGGTTCAGTTCCAGCGAGCGGCGCAGATATTTTTCGGCATCATACCAGCTTGAAACCGCCAACTGCAGACTGGAGAGCCGCGACCCCTTCTCGACACAGGTGCGGGCTATCTCCAGCGGCAGTCCGGCGTTAGCCGGGTCAAGCAGCGCCATGATCCGCAGAAAGTTGATTTTACGGTCCAGGTACGGGCCGTCAACATCGCGGGCATCCAGCATAATAATCTGACCGCCCAGCTCAGAGACGATGTGAGGATAGGCTTCCTTCAGGATAGCGGCGTAGTCGGCAGCATAAACACAGTCCGGATCAAGCCGCAGCGCCTGATAGATCCCGCGCCCGACCATATCGTAGTCGGCCGATGCGAGTTCTTCGGCACTCGGCCAATCCTCCACCAGCAGCGGCACCGGTGGCCTGTCACCCCACGGGATTTCAACCAATCCATCTCTGCCGCGCAACACAAAGTCGGAGGGGGGAGAAAAATAGCGAATACCTTCCAGCGGAGTCGGTCTGTTAACCTGTGTAGCGGTCATCTTGTTTCCAATCCCCCTGCGTACGTGCAAAATTGTTCCGGGATACTGCACTATTTTCACGGTAACGTCCAGAAGGAAGAGAATTGTCAGGCGTGGAAAGAGATCGGCCGCGTTGCTCCGAAACCGGTGATAGCGGCCGGTGTCAGGATGGCCGCTGAGGAGTTGATGACACCTGAAAGAGAGGTTGCCGTTATCTGCGGTTCGTTGCGGAGCGGTTCAGGCGGGGGCTCCAGGCGACCGTTACTGGCCGGGTCACGGTAGGCTTTTTGAGAGTAACGGGCGACAAGGGGATCGACAGAAGCATCTCCCCGGCTGCGATTACCGGCATCGGAACGACCGGCAGTTGCCGGACCGGTTCCTGCTTCCTGAGTTGCAGCAGATGAGTTTGCCGAGCTGCTGCTCGATGCAGCGGCAGGATTTGTACTTCCATCACCACCGCTGGCTTCAGCGGCCTGCTGCATGCGGGCTTCCTGCTGCTGGGCGGCTGCCTGAGCGGCGACTGCGCGATCCTGCGACGAGGGATCTGATGGTGCCAGAGCTGCCCGCACCACCTGCTCCATCCGGTTGATGGTTTCCTGGGGTGTCTTACCGGGAGAAACGGAGATCGGCACTTCGCCGCCGGTGATATAACTTCTGCCATCCGGCCCCTGGGTGTAGCTGTACGAAACCGCGCCGGTAATGGCGCCGCCAGCCGACTTGTGAGCCGCTTCATGAGCCTTGACCTTTTCTTCAATCGACTTCAGCTGGGCGACCTGGGCCTGAATCTGCGGATCCTGATTCTGCTGACTGCCGACGGAGGTCGGCGCAGCAGCACTCTTCTGCCGCGAAACGCGCAGCTGCGCAGCGTAGGTGCCTGCCGCTGATGCCCCGTATGTTGAGGAGATCGCATCCATTTCCGTTACCGTATCTTACCGACCGGGGAGAGGTAGATACTGAACTCCTGGTCACCGTCAACTCCCACAAGATTATCCAGCAAGGTCTGGTCATAGGCTGCTATGGCACAGGTTCCGGCCCCGATAGCTTCACACGCCAGATACAGATTCTGACAGACATGACCGGCATCCAGTGCGATCACCTTGTAGGATGCTTCTGCATAGCGCCATTCGGTACGCTCGGGAATGACGGTCCAGATGAAGGTGACCGCCGCCTGTCCGGTAAATGCCTGACCCCGGGCGGCCGCAGTAAGCTGTGCCGGCAGGTTGTCCCCCCCCGGCAGTGCAACGATGGCGTTGTCCAGCGGCAGATAGCGATAGATACCGCTTTCAACACCCGTTACCCGCAGAATGGCCAGATAGGTTTCAAAGGGGTGACGGCAGCCTGCCGAAGGAACGGTGCGCAGAACAGCGGCTTCATGCAGCACTGTGCGGACACCCTGGGATGCCCAGAGCAGAAAAGCCAGCTCTTCCGGCGTAAGCGCAGTGGCTGTGAAGCGACGGTGACTCTGCCGATCGACAAAAGCGGATTGCAGATCGCAGGGGGGGATCGACCAGCTTTCGCGATCCGGTAACGTGATGACCCGGCTGCCGGGTAGAGGCGGTTTCTGGGCGGGGGGTGGTTGTATCCCTTCGGATTGTGCCGTGGTCCAGAAGTTGACCTCATCCCGAATCCGGTCCGTCAGGAAATAGCGGCCGCTTTCCCGGGTGATAGTGGTACGATGTTTCATTTTTTTAAAGTTCGTTTCCATTTCGGAATTATAACAGCTCGGAAGAATCGACGGCAAGCGGAAACGACTGCGGAAACAGCATGGAAATTATTGCTGAATACATCGCTCCGTGATACTACTAGCTCCCTCAAACTCATCCTCAAAATTGCCTCATGCTGATACTGTGCGGCATATATCAAAAGGAGTTAGCGCATGTCTTTCCGCACAATTGAATGGCTTGACGACACCGTAGTCATGATCGACCAGACCCGCCTGCCGGGTGAAGAGGTTTATAACACCTATACCGACTTCCAGTCGGTCGCCGAGGCGATCAAAGGGATGATCATACGCGGCGCGCCGGCCATCGGCGTAGCGGCTGCCATGGGGGTCGCTCTGGGTGCTCAGGCAATTATTGCCGACACGTATGAGTCCTTTTCACGCCAACTGGAAAATGTCTGCGACGTCCTCGGTCGCACCCGCCCGACCGCCGTTAACCTCTTCTGGGGGCTGGAGCGGATGAAGCAGGTTGCTGAGCACAACCGGGATAAAAGCCTTGACCAGATCCGGCTGCTCCTCAAGAAAGAGGCCATCCGTATCGAGCAGGAGGATCTGACCATCTGTAAAAATATCGGCAAGTGGGGTGCCACGCTGATCCCGGAGGGGGCCACGATACTGACGCACTGCAATGCCGGCGGATTGGCTACGGCCGGCTATGGCACTGCGCTGGGAGTTATCCGGGCCGCTCACGAAGCGGGCAAAAAGATCCAGGTCTTTGCCGATGAGACCCGCCCCTGGCTGCAGGGAGCCCGACTGACCGCCTGGGAACTCATGAAGGACGGCATCCCGACGACACTGATCACCGACAACATGGCCGGTTTTTTCATGAATCGCGGCGAGATCACCTGCTGCGTTGTCGGAGCCGACCGTATTGCCGCCAACGGCGATACCGCCAACAAGATCGGCACCTACTCCGTGGCCGTGCTGGCGCATGAGAACAACATCCCCTTCTACGTTGCCGCCCCGATATCGACGCTCGATCTGTCTCTTTCAGACGGCAGTAAGATTCCGATCGAAGAACGGACTACCAGCGAAGTAACGCACATCAAAGAGGTTGCTATTGCGCCGCAAGGGGTTCGCGTCCGCAATCCGGCCTTTGATGTCACGCCGTCCCGCTACATAACCGCCATCGTTACTGAAAACGGTATCGTCAGCGGTGATTATCGCAGCGGACTCCGCAAGGTTGCCGGTAAATAACATGCACATTGATCGTTTTCCCAAGGAGTTCAGCCGTATCATTGCCATAGAAGATGCCGTTGAGCGAAGTAGAGAACTGGCCGGTTTTTTGGAATCCCACGGATTCAGGCACGGCTCACGTTCCGCCGACAATCTTCACCTGTTACTGCCACTGCTATCGGTCGAGAAACTGCACCGACTTGTTCTCTACTCACTGCGGAGCGCCGCCCCTGATCTGGCACTGAATGCCTTCGAACGCCTGGCCGCTATCATGCCGGCACTGGATGTCGACCGTCTGGCAGCGGACAAGAAACGGCTGGCCCAGTTTGTCATGGTCTGTGGCGCCTCTCCCTTCCTTGCCAACCTGCTGTACAAATCTCCCGTTCTTGTTCGCCAACTCTTTCTGGAACAGCAGGTCGAGGTCCGCCACAGCGAAGCCGATATGCTGACGATCCTCCGCTCCCAGATTGATCAGACTACCGACTTTGTGGTACTGCAGCGCATTCTGCGCTGTTTCAAACGCTCGGAGATCGTCAGGATTGCCGCGCGCGATCTGAACGGCCTGGCATCGCTGGAAGAGGTCATGGCCGAGCTGTCCGATCTGGCATCATCCACGCTGCAGGTGGCCTACGAGGTCTGCCGCACATGCCTGATCAGGGAACATGGTGCACCGCTCCTGACCGGAGAAGACGGCACACAGCGCGAGGCCGAGATGACCGTGATCGGCATGGGCAAGCTGGGTGGGCGTGAGCTGAATTTTTCTTCCGATATCGATATCATCTATTTCCACGATGCCAATCAGGGGGAGACCGCCGGCGCAGAAAGCGGATCAGGCGGCAAAAAAGGGGCCGTTTCCCTGCACACCTTCTTCAACAAACTAGGCGAACTGATCAGTAAAGCACTTTCGCAGGTAACGGAAGATGGTTTCGTCTTCCGGGTGGATGTCGGCCTCAGACCGGAAGGTAAGTCGGGCGACATGGCGGTATCACTCCGTTCGGCCGAGATCTACTATGAATCGTGGGGACAATCCTGGGAACGGACCGCCATGCTCAAAGCCAGGCCGGTGGCCGGCTCCCTGGGGCTCGGAGAGCGCCTGCTCAAAACGCTGCAGCCGTTTATCTACCGCAAGTACCTTGACTACAACCTGATCGACGATATGAAACAGATGAAACAGAAGATTGACGCTTCACTGGCCCGATCACGCGAAGGGGAGATCAATCTCAAGCTGGGCAGGGGCGGTATTCGCGAGATTGAATTTTTCATTCAGGCGCTGCAGCTGGTGTATGCCGGCAAGAGCCCTAAATTACGCGAGCGCAACTCCCTGCAGGCGCTTGACACTCTGCTGGCAGCCAATCTACTGGGTGAGGATGACCACTGCAAACTGAAGGAAGCTTACCGTTTCCTGCGCTCGGTCGAGCACCGTATCCAGGTGGTGCAGGAGCGCCAGACGCACAACCTGCCGGTTAAAGAAGAAGAAATGCTGGCACTTTCCCGGCGCAGCGGCTTTCTGCGTGACAATGGCCAGGAGCGTTTCAGTGAGGTTCTGGAAGGGCATCGCAGCAATGTGTCACTCATCTACGGCAGCCTGTTTCTATCGCGAGACCAGAAGCTGGAGCAGGATCTTAATCCGGAAGTACTGCTGTTTCTTGATCCCAAGGCCGACCCGGATCTGGTCAAGGATATGCTGGCCGAACGGCGCTTTGAAGATGTCGAGCGGGCTTATGAAAACCTCGTGCAGCTGCGACGCGGTCCGGAAAACGGTAACCTGGCAGAACGGAGCCGTCGCATGCTGGAAAAGATCACACCGCTGCTCCTGCAGGAGGTTTTTTCCTCACCAGACCCCGATATGGCGCTGATCAATCTGGAGCGATTCATGGCGGCCATCGCCAGCCGCTCAAGCTGCTATGCCCTGCTGGCCGAAAAACGCGCCGCGATCTCGTTACTGGTATCGCTGTTCGGCATGTCAGAATTCCTCTCAAAAATCCTGATCAGTCATCCGGAGCTGCTGGAAAGCCTGATCGCCGGCGGCGATGCCCTGCTGTCAAAGACCAGATCATCAATGGAAGAGGAGATTGATTCCCTTCTGGAGCAGAGCGATTATTTTGAAGATTATCTGGATATCCTGAGGCGTTACCATAACGAGGAAGTCCTGCGTATCGGCCTGAATGACATTCATGGACGCCTGATGCAGGGTGAGATTACCACACAGCTGAGCCTTTTGGGTGAAGTCTGTCTGGCGGCCGCCTTCCGACTGGCGGTTGCCGAACTACACCGTTTTGGCCACCCGACCTGGCAGCACGATGGGGTAGTCACCGAGGCGAATCTGGCCATTATCGCCATGGGCAAACTGGGAGGAAGAGAGCTGAACTATCACTCTGACCTTGACATCATCTTTGTCTACGATCACCAGGGTGTAACAGATGGTGAAAAACAGATCACCAATCATGAATACTTTGCCAAGCTGGCCCAGAAGATCATCTCGATCCTGACCATGCAGACCCGTGAGGGGTATGTCTACAAGATCGACACCCGTCTGCGACCGTCCGGAAATGCCGGTCCGCTGGTTACTTCGCTGGATTCATTTCTGACGTATCACCGCACGGAAGCTCAGAACTGGGAGCGGCAGGCGCTCACCAAAGCGCGTGTGGTTCTGGGAGATGACAAGCTGGCCGGCCAGCTGCAGGATATCATCCGGCAGACGGTCTATGGATGTTGTCTCGACAATGCCGGACGCGACGAGATCCACCGCCTGAGAATGCGCATGGAAAACGAGCTGGCCCAAGAAAAAGACGGCAACTACAATATCAAGACCGGTCGCGGCGGCATGGTTGACGTCGAATTTGCGGTCCAGTACCTACAGCTGAAAGAAGGCTTTCACTACCCGGAACTGCGCACAGTCAGCACAATCGAGGCGCTCAAGGAGATCGCGGTGCTGGGCCTGTTGCCGGCGGGAGCTGCCGAAACACTGCTGGCGGGCTATAAATTTCTGCGCAAGCTGGAGAACCGTCTGCGCATTATCCACGATTATTCGGTAAATGATCTATCCGGAACCAGAACATATATGAACAAGTTGGCCCGTCGACTTGGTTACGATGCCAAACTCAAGAATCCGGGGGCGGCGCTGATTTGTGATTATGAAGAGACCACCGGCAAGATCAGGTCCGTTTTCGATCAGCTGTTTGCGGTAGAGTATATTTGAACATATATAACCAAACGAAAAACCGCGCAAAAAAAACTGTTGTTTTATAAAAATATAGGTTAAAAGTATCGGCCTGTAATTATTGGTATTCCGAGGAGTATCGCACTGGCGACACCAGCTGCGTACGACAAGTTTTGTGGGGTGACCGGATGAAACCTACCAAGGAGCTCCTGGCCGAACTGATCCGTCGCCGTCCGTTTGACCGCATGCCGGCGGCACAGGTGGAATGGCTGATAACCCATCTTGATCCGATCACCTTTACGCAAGACACCGTAATTCTTCAACCGGGAGTTCCCTGCGTCGAGCTGTTCTTCATTCACAAAGGTATGGTTCAGCTGGAAGCGATCGGGAACTCCGAAGGTGAACACAAAGTCCTGGCCGAACTGGTGGAAGGGGAATGTTTCCCGCTTGAAGCACTGGAGGAGCAGCGACCGGTCTTCTCGACATTTCGCGCCACTGCCGACACAATCTGCTACCGCCTCAGCATCGCCGACTTTGATGAGCTGAAAAAACTCAGCACTGTTTTTTCCGACTTCTGCAAATACCGCTCGCTCAGTTTTCTGGAGCAATCCCGCCGCGTATACCGTCTCCATTTTTCGCACAAAAGCGATGAACAGCAGCGTCTGAATACACCGCTTTCAATCTTCATGAGTACTGATCCACTGACCGCCCGACCGGGCGAGACCGTTCGTTCTGTCGTGGCACGCATGTCCGATCGCGACGTTGATGCTGCTACGGTCGTTAATGATGACCTTATCCCGATCGGTATTTTCACCTTGAACGATCTGCTTCGAAAAATTATCGTTCCGGATGGTGACATCAATATTCCGATTGAAAATGTCATGACCGTGTCACCCCGGACGCTGCCGGTTTCAGCACTCGGCTACGAAGCAGCTCTGATGCTGGCCGAAGCCGGCTTTCACCACGTTGTTCTCATCGACAAAGGGAAGCTGGCCGGTATCGTAACAGAGCGGGATCTCTTCAACCTGCAGCGGGTCAGCCTCAGTCAGCTCAACGCCGAAATCAGCACCGCCAATAATCTGGATAAACTCAAACGCTGTAGCGCCGATATGAATCTGCTGGCAGAGAGCATGCTCATCCAGGGGGTGACGGCCGATCATATCACCCAGATCATCTCCACGCTCAACGACCAGATCATCACCAGAACGCTGGATCTGGAGCTGGCCAATGAAAATCTGAGCGATCTCAAAGTGGCCTGGATAGCCCTGGGGAGTCAGGGACGCTTTGAGCAGACCTTCTACACCGATCAGGACAACGGCATTATTTTCGATGTCCCAACAGGAGAGACAACCGAATATGTGCGAGCACGGCTGCTGCCTATCGCCCAACGGGTAAATCAGGCCCTCAATACGGTCGGCTTCCCGCTCTGCAAGGGCAACATCATGGCCGGAAATCCGGACTGCTGCCTCAGCTACCGGGAATGGCAGATTAAATTCAATACCTGGATTCAGGAACCAACCCCGACTTCACTCCTGAATGCCACCATTTTCTTTGATTTCCGGCATCTCTACGGAGAAACCGCCCTCTCCGACCGCCTGCGCAGTTGGCTGGCAGATGCAGCCATAGGACAAAAACGTTTCCTGCATCTGCTCTCGGAAAATGCCAAGCAGCGGACACCGCCACTCGGTTTCTTCCGCGACTTTATAGTTGATGACAACAAGGAATATCCCGGCACGATTGATATTAAATTGAGCGTGACACTCTTCGTCGATGGCGCCAGAGCCTTTGCGCTGGCATCCGGCGTCACACGCGGCAACACCCGTGAGCGCCTGATCGCCGCCGGCGATCTGCGCAAATGGCCGCAGAGCGAAGTCAACGCCTGGGCGGATGCCTTTTCATTCCTGCAGTCGCTGCGCATACGCCACCAGTTTGAATTGCTGCAGAACGGCAGCAAATCCCACAACCACATCAACCCCTACGAACTCAACCAGCTGGATCGAAAGTTTTTGCTCGAATCTCTACGCCAGGCGGGTAAGCTGCAGAAACAGCTCGGAATGGATTTCAGTATGGGGATGTAGGGGCGTCGCCGGTGGCGCACCCTGGTGCGATAAGCGATAACGGTGGATGTGACGATGCAGCACGGTTGCCCATTGCGACGGGGCGACCCACCGGGTGCGCCCCTACGGGGTATTGGTTATGACCTTCAACCCCGATATTCATCATCGACATTCAATCCGTCTGAATGATTATGATTATTCGCAGGCCGGTGCCTATTTTGTGACGATATGCACTTGGCAGCGCGAATGTCTGTTTGGAAATATCGTCGATGGTCAAATGGTGTTAAATGATGTCGGGCGGATTGTTGTG
>DUZX01000020.1 GCA_013349325.1 Desulfuromonadales bacterium | reverse complement strand
TATCCGCAGGCTGCTTTCCCGCGTGACCGCCAGTCGTTCTGTGTTGGCTGCCATTCCGGCCGGATTGCTGATGGGGTTGATTCCGTGCGGATTGGTGTACGGTGTGTTGATCGCGGCGGCCACCAGCGCTTCTACCGTTCAGGGGGGCAGCATGATGCTGGCCTTCGGTGCCGGTACACTGCCGGTCCTGCTGGCTTACGGGCAGGTGGCGGCGACGCTTTCAGCCCTCGGTCGCGGAATTTTTCAGCGTGTCATGGGAGCGGTAGTGGCGCTTTTGGGGGCGGTCGGGGTATGGAAGGCGGTTGTGGCGCTGGGTATATAGGCTCATTCCGTATCAGAAAAGGGAACGTAGATCTCTATGAAATTGAAAATTATATCGCCTGGCGATAGTATCAATAAATCGTATCTGCTGCAGCCGCCCTTACGCAGCGAGCTGGAGCTGTTCTGCTCCGGGCTGACTGTCCTGCTTGACCATAACCGGAGCGCCAATCGTGAAGAGCATCAGAAAAACCACATCAGTGATTTTTTGAAAGATGTCTGGTATCGCTCATCAAATCTGATCAATACCTCCGGCGATATCGATCTTGCCATTTATGCCGGCCTGCACGCGACAACGCCGGTTTCAGTTATTATCGAAACAAAATCATCCACAAACAGCGCCGAGATGATCAGTCGTGAAAGGCCGAATGCCAAGGCGCTGCATGAAATCATCCTCTACTACCTGCGGGAAGTTTTCGAGAAAGAAAACTACGGTATCACGCATCTGATCATCACGAACTCTGGAGAGTGGTTCATCTTTGACGGCGTCTGGTTTGAGCGCAACGTGCGCCGCAACGTGGCACTGGTAAAAGCTTATAAATCGTTCAAGTCGCAGGGGCATGACAACCGCCATTTTTATGAAAGTGTTGCCAGACCGTGGCTGGAAAATGTGCAGGAACCGCTGCCATGCTGCTGGTTTGATCTGCGCGATTTTAACATTGAACCGGATAACAAAGCCCTGATAGCGCTGTACAAACTACTCTCGCCGCGGCACCTGCTGAAACTCCCCTACAGTAATGACAGCAACAGCCTCAATCGCGAATTTTATGGCGAACTGCTTCATATTGTCGGTCTGGAAGAGATCAAGGAAAAAGGGAAGAAGCTGATCAGTCGGGTCGCACTGCAACGGCGCAATGAAGGGGCTTTACTGGAAAACACCATCAATCTTCTCAAGGTGCAGCAATCGCTGGAGAGGATAAAAAACCTCTCTGACTACGGTTCTGATGAGGAGGAGCAGTATTTCAGCGTAGCCCTTGAACTCTGTATTACCTGGCTCAACCGGATACTGTTTCTTAAGCTGCTGGAAGGTCGCCTGCTGGCCTGGAACTCTGCCGACTTGAACTATTCTTTTTTACATCGTGAAAAAATCAAGGATTTTGATGAACTGCAGGAGCTGTTTTTTGAGGTGCTGGCACGTCAGGAACATGAGCGTACGGCAGATAGTACCGCCAAATTCGGCGCGGTACCGTATCTCAACAGCTCTCTGTTTGAGATAACCCCGCTTGAAAAAAACGCCGTACAGATTTCGAGCCTCAAACAGCGCCTGACGATGCCGCTCTACGCCGCCACGGTGCTGAAAAATGACGCGGCCAAAAAGCGAAGCGGCGAAAGCAACACGCTCTTCTACCTGTTTGAGTTTCTCGATGCCTATGATTTTGCCAGTGAAGGCACGACGCTGGTCAAGGAGGCTCCCAAAACCATCATCAATGCCTCGGTGCTGGGGCTGATCTTTGAAAAGATCAACGGGTATCGGGATGGCTCGTTTTATACCCCCGGCTACATCACCATGTACATGAGCCGCGAGGCGATACGGCGAATGGTGCTGCAGAAATTCCGGGAAGAATGGCCTGTGATTGTCGGCTGGGACGATCTGTGCGAAAAGCTTGATTATTCTGATTCTACAGCCCGGCGACGGGCAAACGAAATTATCAACAGTCTGAAGATCTGTGATCCGGCGGTCGGTAGCGGTCACTTTCTGGTTTCTGCGCTCAATGAAATTATCTCCCTGAAAGCCGAGTTGAAGATTCTGGAACATCAGGATGGCAAGCGGCTGAAAGGTGTCGAGATCGTAGTTGAAAATGACGAGTTGATTGTGGTCATGGAAGGAGAATCATTCAGCTACAACCGCAAAAACCAGGAATCGCAACGATTGCAGGAAACGCTCTTTCGCGAAAAAGCGACCGTCATTGAAAATTGTCTTTTCGGCGTTGATATCAATCCTAAATCGGTGGCTATCTGCCGTTTGCGCTTGTGGATTGAACTGCTGAAGAATGCGTATTACCGGGAAAAGTCAACACCCAACCCCCCTAACCCCCCTAATCAGGGGGGGATAGGAAGTCTTGCAGGTTTTGCTCCCTTCCCTGATAAGGGGAGGGCCGGGGAGGGGTTGCAGTTAGAAACCCTCCCCAATATCGACATCAACATCAAATGCGGCAACTCGCTTGTCAGCCGTTTTTCCCTGAATGATGATAAAAGCGGCCTTTCCCATTATGCGCCGGTGGAACGCAAACGTTTGAAAGAGTTGACCAGACGTTATAAAGAGAAGGTCTGGCTCTACAAACTGGGAGAAAAGGGACCCAGCAACAAGGGCATACTGCGGCGCGAGATCGAGGCGATCAAGGAAGAGTGGCGTGCTTTTTCACTTCCCAGCGATTTTTATATGAAGGAGCTGCTGAATGTGAAAAACGAGCTGACCCAGGCGGTGTTTGCTTTTGACGAGGTTGGGCACCAGAAGCGGGAAAAGCTGCACAGCCGGGCGGCGGAGTTGGAAGAGAAAATTGCGGCACGTCAGCAGACGGTCTATTCAAATGCTTTTGAATGGCGTTTTGAATTTCCGGAAGTGCTGGATGAAGAGGGGAGTTTTGTCGGTTTTGATGTCGTGATCGGGAATCCGCCGTATGGTGTTTCATTGCCAAAAGAATTGAAGGACCATTATGTAACTTTTGCATTACGGGGAGAAAGCTATGTTCTGTTTGTGGAACGCGCTTTGGAAATTTTGCAGTGCAGGGGGGAATTCAGTTTCATAATCCCTGATACGTACCTGAATCTTTCCTTTACAGCTGCACTGCGGGAACATCTGTTGCGTCAGTCAAAACTCCGGGAACTGGTTCTTCTGCCGTCACAGGTGTTTGAGGATGCCTCGGTTGACACCACCCTGCTCTTTTTGCAAAAAATGGAACATACAAAAACATACCACGAATCGCTTGTTACCATTAAATCCTTCGATAAACAGGTCAGGCAGATCTCGCTTGAAACTCCGGATGATGTGCGCGTTATTTCAACGGCGCTTTGGAGTAAATCAGGAACATTCAACGCCCAAAGCAATTTGGCAGAAGTCACTCTGCTTGAACGAATTGCCGGTACGTACAAAGTCGTCAGCGCTATTGCAGAGCTTTTTTATGGTATAAAAGCGTATCAGGTAGGCAAGGGAAAACCGCCGCAAACAGCTATAATACGTGACAGCAAACCATTCACTTCGACGGTGCAAGTGGACGAGAAATTTCTTCCGTTCTATGATGGTAAGCATATTGGGCGCTATGAATTGACCTGGAACCGGAATAACTGGCTTCATTACGGTCCCTGGCTTGCAGAACCACGCAAGCCGGAAAAATTCATAGGCGAAAAGATTCTGATACGAAAGATCGTGGCGGAAACCTTGATAGCGACCTATATTCCGGAAACATCCTACTGTAATACACTGCTATATGTAGTAAAGATCACTGAAGAATCAGGATATTCCTACCGTTTTCTGCTTGGGGTCTTGAATTCCCGTTTTATCGGTTGGTACTTCAGAAAGAAATTTCAGATTTCAGCAAGCGATACCTTTCCACAAATCATGATTGGTGATATTCAACAACTCCCCATTCCCACAGCAACCCCGCAACAACAAGCCCCCATTATAGAACTGGTAAACCAGATTCTGGCTGCAAAGAAAGCTGATCCAAAGGCGGATACTACGGAGCTGGAACGATCCATAGACGCCCATGTATACCGGCTTTACGGGCTTGATGAGGAGGAGCAGGTGTTGGTGGAGGGGTAGGGTGTTGATGGGTGGGGGGGGGTGAGAGTAGCCAAAGTACAGGGATGGTTATTTGATAATTATTGAGACGTTTCTGAAATATTGGTGATAACCATACGCCATAGCGAGAAAGAGAGATTCCTTCTCAGGAATGACGCTTATGACCGGAACCATTCGTACAACCGGATTATCATAAATTGCGTTTGTAATTCATGTGCAGTACATTTGTGTAAAGAAATGAATACGGAGGCGTCGTATGGCAAAAAGTGCAACCATCAGCATGAGGATTGACGGGCAGTTGAAATCCGAAACAGAAACCATATTTCGGCAACTTGGCATGACCACCACTGAGGCAATCAAAATATTTCTTTCCGCAGTCCGCAACCGTAAGGGTTTACCATTTCAAGTACAAGTAGTCTCTGAACAGGAATTTCCCCTGGAACAGCGAAAAAAGGCACTGGATGCTCTTACGGGAGCATATCCGATGATGACCTCAAGTGCCGATTTCTCACGCATAAAGCAGGAAGAAATTGTGTTTGAAGAGCGGAAGTTTCACTCATGAGATATGTACTTGATGCCTGTGCCATTATTTCTCTCATCAAAAACGAAGAGGGAGCTCTCATCGTCAGGCAGGCTCTCGAAGCCGAAAACAATGTCTGCTTTGTCCATGCAGTAAATCTCTGCGAAGTTTATTACGATTGCCTGCGGTGTCATGGTAAAGACCCTGCCGAGCAATTGTTGGCCAATCTTGTTGAAGCTGGCCTGGTCGTTCGGAATGATATGGACATTGATTTCTGGAAGAGTGCGGGAATCTTGAAAGCACGGGGACGCATATCTCTTGCTGACTGTTTCGCCGTTGCGCTTGCGGAGCGCGAAGATGCCGTTTTGCTCACCTCCGACCACCACGAGTTCGAACCGTTGCTTGCAGTGCCCGGCTTCCTCGCTCAGGTCCAGTTTATCCGCTGAATCTCCGCAGTCTGTTATGCTTCCGAATCAGAAACGGGCTGATATTGTTTTTTTTATCAATGAAATTCCTCTTATCGTAGTTGAAACCAAGGCGACATATACATTTCGTACGCAAAAGGACATCTCATGAATGTATCACCTGAAGTTTCCGCCGTTCTGGTGCTTGGTATCGGTAATCTGGTCATGTCTGATGACGGGGTCGGGGTGCTGGTTGCCCAGCGTCTGCAGCGGGAGTATCGATTTCCGGATAACGTCGAAGTTATGGATGGCGGCACACTGGGGCTTGATCTGCTCCCCAAACTCGAGAATATCTCGCACCTGATCTTGATTGACGCTGTCGAAACCGGACAGAAGCCGGGTAGCTGCATCCGATTGAGCGGCGAGGAGCTGCCGATTGCCCTGGAGACCAAGGTTTCGCCGCATCAGATGGGGCTTAAAGATCTGCTGGCGGTGTCGGAACTGATGGGGCATACGCCTCGTGAAATGGTTTTAATCGGGATTCAGCCCGGCAGCATCGAGATGGAAATCGGTCTGACGAAAGAGGTGGAATGTGAACTCGACCGGCTGGTTGCGGCGGTTCTGTCAGAACTGGAGGGGTGGGGGATCAGGCTGGTTGCAGCTTAGGGGAGCTGTTTTTTCATTTCCAGAACATTGCCACCGTTTGCGCGTTTATACTCGACTGAATCCATCAGTGATCTGATGATGAAAATACCACGTCCGGTATCCTCCAAGGCGCAGGCATCGAAACAGGGGGAGCTGATGCTGTTCAGGTCAAATCCGCAGCCGCTGTCATACACCCGAATCGCCAGCTCTTTGTCATTCATGTTAATGCGGATATGAACCTCTTTATTCGGATCGGCGTGGTTGGCGTGTTTGATGGCGTTTACCAGAGCTTCGGTCAGTACAATGGTCAGCTGATAGGCCAGAGACTCGCGATCATCTTCAGTACAGTCGATCTCTTTGGCCATGCTTTCTCCGATCCTGCCGATCATACTCAGGTAGCGGGTTTGATTCGGAATGGTTATGTCAAGCGAGATGTCATGTTTCATATCTTCTCCATCTCACGGCAGTCAGCCGCTAAAAACTGTCCAGGGCATCATCGGCCGATGAGAAAATATCAAAGACCCGGTGTAGCCTGGTCAACTCAAACATTGATTTCACCTGCGTTTGCAGTGCCGAAAGTTTTAATGCTCCCTGCCGTGTTGAGGCGTTTTTAAAGCCCGAAACCAGCACACCCAATCCGGAACTGTCGATAAAACGTACCTGTTTGAGATCGACAATTACATCGCGACTTCCCCCCTCAAAAATCCGGTTCAACTCCGCTTTAAGCTCTTCAGAGTTGTGCGCGTCAAGACGCTCTTCCTTGACAAAGACGATCACAACTCCTCTGTTCGTTTCAGTACTCACGTTCATGTTGTCTCCTTGGGTTACAGTATTTTCAATACGACCAGTGAGATATCATCCTGAAGCGTCGGGACGCCGCTAAAATCGGCAACAGCCTGATAGAAAGAGTCTACGATCTCGGCGGCCGGCAAATGGGCGTTTGCTCTCATATGCGTGCAGACGCGCTGATCACCGAACATTTCTCCCTGATTGTCAAAGGCTTCCGTCAACCCGTCTGTATACAACAGTAACACATCGCCGCTGACAAGTTCAATGGTACGTTCTTCAAAAACGACCGATGTTTTGACGCCTAGAATCAAACCCTCTGTGTCCAGCTCGATGCAGCTCTCCAGGCCGGTGCGGTGTAAAAAGGGGTGGTTATGGCCTGCGTTGGAATAGCTGAGCCTGCCGGTTGCAGCGTCATATTTCGCATAAAACATGGTGATAAAGAGTTCGGCCCGGGTCAGATCCTCATAAAGCTGGCTGTTCAAAATATTCAGAATTGCACTGGCACTGCCGGCTCTGTTGACCTGCGCCCGCAGCAGTGTGCGCATCTCGGCCATGATCAGGGCTGCGCCGACACTGTGACCGGAAACATCGGCGATCAAAAGATCGATCAGATGCTCGTTGCGCTGAAAAAAATCGTAGTAATCCCCCCCCACATGGGCCGCAGAAACGCAGCGTCCGGCCAGCTCGATTCCAAACAGTTCCGGTGCTTTTTCAGGCAGGAGTGACATCTGAATCTGCTGGGCGATCTCCATGTCGCGCAGGACGCGGGCATTTTTCAGCAGCGCCTGTTCTTTCTGATCGCGCTCACGCTGTTTGGCCTCGATCTCCTGTACAATCGTAATTGCCTGTGCAAGCTGGCCGGTCAGACTGGAGAGCAGGCCGATGAATTCCTCGGTAAATAGACCGGCGATGGAACGCGAATACACCGAAAGTATGCCGATAGCTGATTCACCGGCCCTGAAGATCGGAATATGTGCGCAGGAAACGATGCCTTCTGCCAGGGTGCGATCGAACGGTATTGTTTCCTGTATCAGCCTGATATCGTTCGAAAAGTGTGGCAACATGTCAAGGTAGACCATGTCGAAATAGGGCTGGCTTTCCATATACCAATGCTGCGGGCTGATCGGACGACGGCTGCTCCCCTGATAACTGCGAACAGAGAACGACCCGTCAGCTTCTCTGAACTGAATCAGCGCCATATCGAGTTTGAATTCCTTCAGCAGAAGCAGCAGCAGATCGTCCATAATAATTTGTAGATCGAGCGTGCGATTGATAATTTCGGACGCTTTCAGGCGGACAAACAGCGATTCACGACTCTGATCGAGGTTTGAACGTACGGTGCTGTAGATGTCATAGACCGATTCCATGCGAGAGCCCATGTCAGACAGAAAGCTGTCCACTATGGCGCCGGCGGCGGCGGCACCGAGCGAACCTGCCAGAGTTTTCTCTGTATAGCGTTTCAGGTTGGGCAGTTCGAATTCAGATACGGTGCCTTCCGCAGCGGGCTCACGACCGGCAGAATAATGGGCTATGGCCTGTTCTGCTTCTGCGACGCCGATGAATTTTCCCATCAGCGTTACAAACTGTGTGATTGTGACCGGTTTTGAAAGCCGTTTTCTCTCGACGTGGCGGTAGGAACGGTCCTGCTCGAAAATCCCGATAAATTTGTGAACCTGCTCATGTTCTTTTTCATCCTGCCGCAGCAGGATTGAGCAGATAATGTAGGCGCTCAGATTGAACAGCATGCTCCAGAAAAGTGAGTGACTCCACATGTCCATGCCGGTGAGCCCAAACAGGGCGGTCGGTTTGAGCAGCGCAATGTCGAATGGTCCATCGGTCAGTAAATGATCCGGTAGCCAGCCGGATTTGCTGAACGACGGCAGCAGCAGGGTATACAGCCAGGTCAGAAAACCGAACAGGATGCCGCTGATAGCTCCGGCACGGTTGCCGCGCCTCCAGTAGAGTCCCCCCAGCATGGCGGGCAGAAACTGAGCCGCTGCCGAAAACGAAATCAAGCCCATATTGACCAGCATGTAGGAGTCGCCGACGATCTGGTGGTAGAAATATCCAAGCATGACGACCATCAGGATGCCGAAACGTTTCAGGTTGATCAGCAGGATCGGGAACCAGCTGCGCGGTCTGCAGTGTACAATGACAGGCATGAAAATATGGTTCAGCAGCATGGTGGATATTGCTACCGATTCGACCATTACCATGCCGGCCGCCGCCGAGAGTCCTCCCAGAAAAGCCAGCAGTGTAATAGTGTCATGACCGGTCAAGAGCGGGATGGTCAGGACGAAATAATCGGCGCCACTAGTACTGCCGGTGGTCAGAATACCCGCCAGTGCAATCGGCATGACAAAAAGGTTGATCAGGAACAGATAGACTGGAAAGAGCCAGATTGCGGTTGAAATGTGACGTTCATCGGAATTTTCGATGACCATGACATGAAACTGGCGCGGCAGCAGCATGATGGCACTCATGGAGAGAAACAGCAGTGTAAAGGTGTGGATTGAATCGGGGCTGCTGGCAGCACTGCTGAAGGTGAATAATCGTTCAAAGGCGGTTGGTTCGAATTCCTTTAAACGTCCGAAAATATCTGTAAAGCCGTCATAGAGCCCGTAGGTGACAAACAACCCGACCGTCAAAAGGGCTACCAGCTTGATCAGCGATTCAAAGGCTACGGCGGCGATCAAGCCTTCATGACGCTCGGATGAACTCAGTTTACGGGCGCCAAATATAATGCTGAAGAGCGACAGAATCAGGGCCAGAATCAGACCGATCGGCAGCTTGGCATCCGAACCGAGTCGGGTGAATGCAAACGTGTCAGCCTGTAGTCCGCTGACCAGATAAAAGCTGTGCGAGACCGCTTTGATCTGCAGCGCAATATACGGCATGATGCCGAGGATGGCGATCAGGGTGACCAGGGCTCCCAGCCAGGGTGATTTACCGTAGCGCAGACTGATGAAATCGGCGATGGAGGTAATGTTGTTTTCTTTACTGATCTTGATGATGCGCCGCAGTAGGAAGAGCCAGGAGAATGCCGTAAGTGACGGCCCCAGATAGATCAGCAGGAAATCGATACCTGTGGTGGCGGCTTTGCCGACGCTGCCGTAAAACGTCCATGATGTGCAGTAGACCGCCAGCGAAAGTGCATAGATGACCGGATTACTGATAATGCTGCGCCCGGACTCCCGGCGACGATAGGCGTACCAGGCGATCAGGAAGATCAGGATCGTGTAGAGTGCTGAAATGCCGGCTGTAAAGGCGAGGCGGGAACTCATGGCGTCTTTTTCTTGTCGTGGTTTTGCGGCGCGCGATTGGCGAGTATGAACAGATAAATAACGCCGATTGATACCAGCCAGCCGAGCGTAAGATACAGAAACATCAGCGGAAACCCGAACAGCATGACCGGTTTGTTGAAGATGTGCAGGAAGGGGAAGTTCATCATGATGATCCCCAGAATGAAGAAAATGACCCACGATTCCCGCAGCTGAAGTCTATGCATGATACTGGCGTAGATACGTTTCAACATTGCTGCAGCTCCTGATAGACCCGGTTGCAGAGTTGGTCGGGCGTGGTGTCCGACATGATGGTGATGACGCGACCTTCGGCGGCATCGGGATATTCATATTCTCGCTGCTGCTGTTCCAGTAGTTCAATCCTGCCATCCGAGATTGAATGTCCGTCTGCTGCACGGACGGTTAATCTGCGGAGCTGCTCCGCCGGGTCACAGGTCACCAGCAGGATCACCAATCCTGCTGAATGGGCGGCAGCACGTTGGCCGAATGCAGCCCGGTCAGCTTTGCTGCGGAAACCGGCGTCGATTATCACGGAGCGACCAGCCATGAGTTCAGATTCCGCCAGTTTGAGCAGCTCCTGATAGGTGGCGTGGCTCACGTCCGTGTCATACAGCCCCTGACGATACGGCACCGGAACGGGCGTTTCGGGGGATAGTCCTGCCCTCTGTTTGCGAACGGTATCCGAATTGAAGCAGCGCAGGCCCAACTCAAAACCCAGCTGCGCTGCAAGTGCGCTTTTGCCGCAGCCGCTTGTGCCGCACGTGATAAAGAGAGTTGTCGGAAGAGTACTGCGCTCACAATAACCGCGCGCCAGTCGAAAATAGCGGCGGGCTTTCTGCCGGGCGCTCTGCTGCGCTTGCGGGGCTATACCGGCGTCTTTCAGCCGCAGACTCTCGACCTTGCCACGCACAACGGCGCGATAGAGCTTGTAAAAAGGGAGCAGATTGACAATTTCCGCGTCACCGGATGCATGCAGATAGCTGCGTAAAAATGCGTCACCCAGATCCGGCCGGCCATGCAGATCAAGATCCATCAGCAGGAAAGCGATGTCAGCTGCCGTATCGCTATAGCGGAAGCGTTCATTAAATTCGATGCAGTCAAAGATATAGACGCTGCCGCCGACGAGGCAGATATTTTCCAGATGCAGGTCGCCATCACATTCGCGAATAAAACCCTGCTCGATACGCCGCAGAAACAGGTCACAACGGGTGCTGATGAAGTTTTCGGTAAAGGCGCGCAGCACGTCACGTTCATGCTGCGGTAACGTTACCGTTTCAAAGGGGAGCAGCTGCTGAAAGTTTTCCTCCCCGTTAAAGACGATCTGCTCAATCGATCCGAATTCTGAAATATGCGCTGATTTTTCCGCAGCGGCATGAAAGCGGCTGATGATTTCAGCAATACTGTTCATATCGGAAACGGTGACTTCACCCTGCTCAACCAGTCGGTCGAGCATCCGCTCGGCCGGCAGGCGTTTCATCATAACGGCATGGTCATGACGGTGCCAGTGCCATGAAAGGCGGCACCTGTAACAGTTTGGTGAAGTTCAATGACCCCTTCGTAAATATCAGGGCTGAGGCGACGATTCAAACGCAGCTCTTCGTGGCAGTAAAAGCGGCGTTTTTCGACTGTTGAAAAATCAAGAAAACCGAATTGAACCGGCTTTTTAAGTTTAAAGACGTGTGTGTCGGTTAAAAATAACCATGAGATATATGTCTGCAGGAACTCTACCGTCCGGGTAACCAGCGGGTAAGCTTCCGGTTTCATCAGTGATTCCAGTGTCCTTGCTGTTATAGTTTCTGTCGTCATGGCAGTTCAGAGTATCACCAAAGTCACCTGATCACAAGGTGCGGTTATCTTCTAAAATCTCTTCTTACTTCTTTTCTAATATCGTTTGACCATGCCTGCTATTCATGCTACGTTTTTTCGAGAAAAATACGAAGAAACGGACTGATCCTGCCATGTATCTGCTGTTGATAAAACTGATCTGTCTCCTGCTGCTCTGCTCCTGTGCTGTCGGCACGCCTCATACGGAACAAGACCTGACTTCAGCCCCCCCTGTACGCGACAAACTCTCCCGGTCATTATATCTGGTATCGCGGTCCCGTCTGGCATTGCATGAGGGCGATTATCAAACCGCATTGAACCTGTTGCGTGATGCTATTGAAATTGATCCCGGATCGGCTGTGCTGCATGGCGATGTGGCTGAAATTGCACTCAAAACCGGTCAGGTGCCCGAAGCGCTCGACTACATCAATAAAGCCATCACGCTTGATCCTGCCTATCGCCCTCCGTATGCTCTGGGGGGCATCCTGATGGGGTCAACCGGTAAAGATCTGGAAGCAGCGAATTACCTGCGTACGGCGATCAAACTTGATCCTTCGAAAGAAGACGCCTACCTGCATCTCTCTGTTTCGCTGACACGCCTGTTTGAATACGAAGAGGCGGCCACCACGCTCAAGACGCTCGTAAAGTTGAGTCCGGATTCTGTGCTCGGCTATTATTATTTGGGGCGAACCTACAGCCAGATGAAACTGTACCGTGATGCCCTCGGTTACTTCAGTAAGGCGCTTGAGCTCCGTCCCGAGTTCGACCAGGCGATTATTGATATGGCTGCTACCCACGAAGCGCTGGGGGATTATTCGAAGGCGATCGAAACGTATCGCCGCCTGCTTGGCCAAGATGAGCAGCGGGGCGCCGTATTACAACGCATGACCCAGCTTCTGATCCAACAGCGCCGTTTTCAGGAAGCGCTCGAATTCCTGCATATGTCGCGTGATTCAGGATTTGGCGGCCAGGAAACCGCCCGGAAGATAGGACTGGTTCATCTGGAGCTTGAACAGTATGAAGAAGCACTGGCAATTTTTGGCGAGATGCTTGCCAAAGACCCCTCTGCACACCATATCCGTCTGTATCAGGGCATTGCGTATGAAGAAAAGGGCGACCTTGAAAATGCGCTCCGTGAATTCAGAAAAATTCCGTCCGGGTCCATTCCCTATTTGGAAGCCATCGGTCATATCGCCCTGATTCTCAAGGAGCAGGGCAAGCCGGATGATGCCGTAGCTATTCTGAAGGAAGTTCTTGCTGCAAACCCCACGCAGGTTGAGCTGTATCTGAATTTGGCCGCACTCTACGAATCACTTGAAAAAGTGGATCTTGGATTGGCTCTGCTACTTGAAAACGAGCAGCGCTTTCCCAGGGAGCCCCGTTATCACTTCCGGATTGGCGTTTTCTTTGACAAGCTCGGCAAACGTGCAGAATCAATTGAACGGATGAAACAGGTTATCGCCATTGATCCGCAGGATGCCCAAGCGCTCAATTTCCTCGGCTATACGTATGCTGAAATGGGTATTAACCTTGAAGAGGCGCTGAAACTTCTACAGCAGGCGGTTGAACTCCGGCCGAACGATGCCTTTATTCTCGACAGTCTCGGCTGGGTCTATTTCAAACTCAAACGCTATGAACTTGCTTCCAGCGCCCTGGAAGAGGCCATCAGTCTGGTTAATGATGACTCGACTATCGTCGAACACCTGGGGGATGTCTATGCTGCCCGCCGCTCTGTCAGGAAGGCTCTCAAGCAGTACCGACGCGCTCAGGAGCTGGCTCCCGAACGGAAGGAACTGGCAGAAAAGATCCTCAAACTCAAAGGTGAACAGGGTGAAAAATGAGCCTGTTTCCGGATAGCTGGCGGTTCCGCAGCTCTACGCTTCTTTTTTTGTTTTTCTGTAACGTTCACATGATGGGGTGCAGTACCCCCGCTCCCGAAGCGCCACGTCAGCCGGTCGCCCGTACGGCGACGGCCACACCTGAACGTGGTGATGCACTTGTCGAAGGTACGATTGGTGAAGCGTCTACCCTGATTCCGATTCTGGCTTCCGATTCCTCCTCACACGCCGTTGCCGGACAGGTCTATAATGGCCTGATCAAATACGATAAAAATCTGAATATCACCGGCGATCTGGCAGAGAGGTACGAAATCTCTCCCGATGGACTGACGATTACCTTTCATCTGCGCCGCACAGTCAGATGGCACGATGGCGCACCCTTTACCTCCCGCGATGTTCTGTATACCTATCGAGTAACCATTGACCCGAAAACTCCGACCGCCTATGCCGAAGACTTCAAGCAGGTCAAACAGATCACGGCTCCTGACGACTATACGGTTCGGGTCGTCTATGGCGTCCCGTTTGCTCCGGCGCTGGCCTCGTGGGGCATGAACATTCTGCCGGCGCATCTGCTGGAGGGGCATGATATCACCACCAGCCCGCTGGCGCGCAAGCCGGTCGGTACCGGTCCGTACCGTTTCAAGGAATGGATCGCCGGACAGAAAATCGTGCTGGAAGCTAATAATGATTATTTCGAGGGACGTCCCTACATCGACCGCTACATCTATCGCATCATTCCGGACAGCTCAACCATGTATATGGAACTCAAGGCCGGTGGTATCGATCTGATGAACCTGACGCCGGTACAGTATGCCCGTCAGACCTCCAATGCACAGTTCACATCACGTTTCAATAAATACCGCTACCCCTCATCCGGGTACCTGTACATGGGCTACAATCTGCGTCATCCGCTGTTCGGCGATCAGCGCATTCGTCAGGCGATCACGGCTGCCATCAACAAGGATGAGCTGATTCAGGGGGTATTGTTCGGAATGGGGCAGAAGTCGCTCGGTCCGATCGTGCCGGGGCGTTGGGCTTACCACGCTGGCCTGAAAGATATCGGTTATGATCCGAAACATGCCGCCGAACTGCTGGCGCAGGCCGGTTGGCGTGATAGGAACAGTGATGGTTTGCTGGTTAAAAACGGCAAGCCGTTCAGTTTTACCATTCTGACGAACCAGGGGAACCAGCAGCGGCTGATGACTGCGCAGATCGTGCAGCAACGGCTACGTCTGATCGGGATCGAAGTCAAGATACGGGTGGTGGAATGGGCCGCTTTTCTGAAAGAATTTATCAACAAGGGCAATTTTGAAGTTGTGCTGTTGGCCTGGAGCATTTCGCAGGATCCGGATATGTATGACATCTGGCATTCCAGCAAGACCGGACCGGGTGAACTGAACTTTATCGGCTACAAGAACAAAGAGGTTGATCGTCTGCTGGTGGAAGGGCGAGGCACCTTTGATATCGAAAAGCGCAAACAGGCCTATTTCCGCATTCAGGAAATCCTGGCTGAAGAGCAGCCCTACACATTTCTCTACGTACCGGATTCCCTGCCGGTCGTCAGTTCCCGCATTCGTGGGATCGAACCGGCTCCGGCCGGTATAGGCCACAATCAGATCAAGTGGTTTGTGCCGAAGAACGAACAGGTCTACCTGCCGTAATTGTGCCGCCGGATCAGGTGTTGCCGGTGTTATTGATTGCCGGGGCGGGCCGCCCCCTGATTTCTGCTTTTCGCCTTTTCCCCTTTACTTTCCAGCCATCTTTATTTATTGTTCACAGTCCGATTTCTACGCAGACGAAGGATTTCATGGATATCAGCAGGATTCGCAATTTTTCCATCATTGCCCATATTGATCATGGTAAATCGACACTGGCAGACCGTTTGCTGGAGTACACCGGTACGGTTTCCGATCGCGACAAGCAGAACCAGTTCCTGGACAAAATGGATCTGGAACGCGAGCGCGGTATTACCATCAAGGCCCAGACGGTCCGGCTCAAGTACCGCTCTGTAGCTGGTGATGACTACATCCTTAACTTGATTGATACTCCCGGACACGTTGACTTTACGTATGAAGTCTCACGCTCGCTGGCCGCCTGTGAAGGGGGGCTGCTGGTTGTGGATGCCTCTCAGGGGGTTGAAGCGCAGACGCTGGCCAATGTCTATCTGGCTCTGGATATCAACCTTGAGGTCTTCCCGGTTCTGAACAAGATCGATCTGCCGGCTGCCGATCCGGAACGGGTCAAGCGGGAGATCGAGGATATCATCGGTATCGATGCCCATGATGCCGTGCTGGCCAGTGCCAAAGAGGGCATCGGTACGCATGAGATCCTTGAACAGATTATTAAGAAGATTCCGGCCCCGATCGGCGATGCAGATGCACCACTCAAGGCGCTGTTGTTCGATTCCTGGTATGACCAGTACCAGGGCGTTATCATCCTGGTACGCATCTTCGACGGTACACTGAAAAAAGGCGACAAGATCCAGTTGATGTCCACTAACAGTTCCTTTGAAGCGCTTAAGGTGGGTGTTTTTGCTCCGGTCATGAGTGAAGTATCTGAATTGGCGGCCGGTGAAGTCGGTTTTGTTATCGCCGGCATCAAGGATGTTGCCGATGCCAAGGTCGGCGATACGGTCACTCTGCAGCATCGCCCCTGTCCGGTTCCGCTGGATGGTTTTAAAGAGGTACAGCCGATGGTCTTCTCGGGCCTGTATCCGATTGACACTGTGCAGTATGAACAGCTGCGCGATGCCCTTGCCAAACTCAAACTGAACGACTCTTCCTTCTCATTCGAGCCGGAAACTTCTCTGGCGCTCGGATTCGGCTTTCGTTGCGGTTTCCTCGGTCTGCTGCATATGGAAATTATTCAGGAACGGCTGGAACGTGAGTTTGGTCTGGACCTGATTACAACTGCTCCAACCGTTGTCTACCGCGTACATAAGCAGAGCGGCGACGTGTTTTCGATTCAAAGCGCCAACCAGATGCCCGAACTACAGAGCATGGAATATCTGGAAGAGCCGTTTATTCTGGCACATATCCATGTGCCCAACGATTTTGTGGGTGGCGTGCTGGCGCTCTGCGAAGATAAGCGTGGTGTGCAGCGCGAGATCAAGTATCTGACACCGACGCGGGTCATGATCATCTATGAACTGCCGCTGAATGAAATCGTACTTGATTTTTACGATCGCCTCAAGTCGATCACCAAGGGGTATGCCTCTTTGGATTATGAACATCTCGAGTACCGGCGCAGCGATCTGGTGCGTATGAATGTCATGATCAACGGCGAGGTGGTTGACGCGCTCTCGCTGATCCTGCATCGCGAGAAAGCGTATTATCGGGGTCGTGACCTGGTTGCCAAGATGAAGGAACTCATCCCTCGCCAGATGTTCGAGGTAGCCATTCAGGCCGCTATCGGCAATAAGATTATTGCCCGCGAGACGGTCAAGGCCATGCGCAAGGATGTTCTGGCAAAATGCTATGGCGGCGATATTACCCGCAAACGCAAGCTGCTGGAAAAACAGAAAGAGGGTAAAAAACGGATGAAGAACGTCGGGAATGTCGAGTTGCCGCAAGATGCATTTTTAGCGATTTTGAAGGTCGAATAACTACAGCGAGTTGTAAAGGAATCCGCATGGAAGAGCAGCAGGAAGCACCGCAAGCAGTTGCCGCACCCGCAGCGCCAGAGAAGGTCTATAAAAAAAGCATTTACCGCGAATATGCCGAATCCATTGCCATTGCGATCCTTTTGGCACTGGTTATCCGCACCTATCTGGTGCAGGCTTTTAAGATTCCTTCCGGCTCTATGGAAGATACCTTGCTGATCGGCGATCATCTGCTGGTCAGCAAATTTATCTATGGCACCAAACTCCCCTTCAGTGATGCACGTATGCTGAAAATCCGCGACCCGCGGCGGGGCGATGTGATCGTTTTCGAATATCCGGAAGATCCCAGCAAGGATTTCATCAAACGGGTAGTCGGAACCCCCGGTGATGTTGTTGAGGGAAAAGCAAAACAGGTCTTCGTCAACGGTGTCCTCTATAAAAACCCGCATGAAATACATAAGGAACCGGAAATAATACCCAAAGAGATGAATCCGCGCGACACCTTCGGCCCGGTCACGGTGCCGGCTAATTCTTATTTTGTGATGGGTGATAATCGTGACCGCTCCTATGACAGCCGCTTCTGGAAGTTTGTCAAACGAGATCAGATCAAAGGGCTGGCTTTTATCAAATACTGGTCGTGGAATCGCGAAAAGCTGCGCCCGCGCTTCGAGAATATCGGAAGACTTATTAACTAGGGAATCCAGCGGCAGCGTCAATGAGTCAAGGGTCAAGAATGGCCTTTTATTTCTTTACTCTTTACTCCTTGCCCCTTGCCCCTTGACCCTTGACCCTTACTGGAGGTTTTTAAAATGGACACACTTGGAAGTTGGAAGCGGACACATTACTGCGGTGACCTGCGGGCTGCGGATATCGGTAACGAAGTTATTCTGATGGGGTGGGCTCTGCGTCGCCGGGATCATGGCGGCTTGATTTTTATCGATTTGCGCGACCGCGAAGGAATCGCTCAGATTGTATTCGATCCGGAAGTAAACGCTCCGGCACATGCGGTTGCTGAAGCTGTCCGCAGTGAGTTTGTACTGGCGATCAGAGGCACGGTTATTCCGCGTCCGGACGGAACCGTCAACTCCGGTATGAAGACCGGCGAAGTCGAGATTCAGGTTTTGGAGTGCAAACTGCTGAATCGTTCCAAGCCGCTGCCGTTCATGCTGGATGAACATAGCGATATCAACGAGAATATCCGTCTCAAATACCGCTACCTCGACCTGCGTCGTTCGCAGTTGCAGTCTAATCTGATCCTGCGTTCGAAGGTTTCCCAGTTGACACGCTCCTATCTGACCGATAACGGTTTTATCGAGCTGGAAACCCCGTTCCTTACCAAGTCCACGCCGGAGGGGGCTCGTGACTTCCTGGTGCCGTCCCGAATCAACCAGGGGCAGTTTTATGCCTTGCCGCAGTCCCCGCAGATCTTTAAGCAGATCCTGATGATTTCCGGGTTTGATAAATATTTCCAGGTCGTACGCTGTTTCCGTGATGAGGATTTGCGCGCTGACCGTCAGCCCGAATTTACCCAGATCGACTGCGAAATGTCCTTCATCGACCAGGAAGATATCATCACCGTTATGGAAGGGTTGATTGCACGCATCTTTACTGAGGCCAAGGGCGTTACGGTATCGTTACCGGTGGAACGCATTACCTATGCCGAGTCCATCCGCCGTTTTGGGGTCGATAATCCGGATCTGCGCTTTGGCATGGAACTGTGTGATCTGACTGATATTGTCAAAGGTTCCGGTTTCAAAGTCTTTGTCGATGTTTCCTCCAATGGTGGCATTATCAAAGGCATCAACGCCAAGGGGTGTGCAAGGTTCTCCCGTAAGGATATCGACGATCTGACCGAGTTCGTCAAAATCTACGGTGCCAAGGGCTTAGCCTACGTCAAGATCGAGAATGGCGAATGGCATTCACCGATTGCCAAGTTCTTTACACCCGAAGTAATCGCCTCGATGAACAGTGCCTTTGGAGCGGAAGAGGGGGATCTGCTGTTCTTTGTGGCTGACAAGCCCAAGGTCGTAAATGATTCGCTCGGTAAACTGCGCAATCATCTGGCCAATCTGCTCAAGCTGACCAGCAAGGATGTCTATCGTTTCGTCTGGGTGACAGAGTTCCCGCTGCTGGAATGGGATGAAGAAGAAAAACGCTGGTCAGCAGTACATCACCCCTTTACTGCGCCGATGGATGAAGATGTGTCGTTTGTCGAGACTGATCCGGGGCGTTGTCGTGCCAAGGCATACGATCTTGTCCTGAATGGCAACGAAATCGGTGGTGGTTCGATCAGAATCCATCAGGAACAGGTCCAGTCGCTGATGTTCAAGATGCTCGGAATGTCAGTAGAAAGCGCCCGCAGCAAATTTGGGTTCCTGCTCGACGCGCTTGAATTCGGGACGCCACCGCATGGCGGTATTGCCTTTGGCATGGATCGTCTGATCATGCTGCTGACCGGCAGTGACTCGATCCGCGACGTGATTGCATTCCCGAAAACGCAGAGGGGTACCTGTCTGATGTCAGAAGCGCCTTCACACGTGGACACCAAGCAGCTGCGTGAGCTGGGAATACGTCTGGCTGAAAAAGCGGTCTGATAGTAAACGGTGATTTTACGTGCAGCAACATTCATACTGTTGATCTTTTTGCTTGTGTCTGGTTGTGCTGCGCCGTTGCCGACCTGGCGTTCCAGAGTGGCACCGCTGGTTGAAGATGTCGGTCGTCAGGACGCTCCCCGGCTGTTTCCGCAAGAGTACCGCAGTCTTTTGGAAACCTTTGAGCATGGTGAAGCGATATTTCTTGTTACCAAAGACCACAAACTGGCGGACAGTTATTATCAGATGGCCTTTCAAAAAGCGGAATTACTTCAATCTGAACTGCAACGAGTACGTAAACGTAAGGAAGATGAAGAGCGCCAGCGGGTTGCTGAAATAGCCGTCAAGGCAGAAGAAGAGCAGTTGATGCGTGAAGCTGCTCAGGCCGAGCTTCTTTTGCGTGAACAGGAAAAGATCCAGGCGGAGACCGATGCACGCGCAAAAGTTGAGTCTGAAATGCAGCGGAGCCGCAAAGAACCAAATCAACCTACCACAACAAAATACACCGTGCGACGTGGTGAAACTTTGCCGCAGATATCTGGCCGGGCAGAAATTTATAATAACGCTGAACTGTGGCCCATAATTTATCGTGCCAACCGGGATCAAATCCGAGATCCAAAAAGGTTGTGGCCGGGACAAGTCCTGACGATACCGCGTCACTTCAGTCGGAACGACGTCGAGAATCCTGAAGAAATCCGGCGCCATCAGGTGAGGTAACCGGCCCCTTTATTTAGTCGTCATATACATAGCGCGGTTTGCCGTACCAGCTTTTTTCTTGACACTCTGGTGTGTTTTGTATACTGTATACAAGATTTTTTTAGAATTATAACTTATTGATATCACATAAGTTATAAGCACAAAAACCAAGGGAGAGAACATGACAACACAAAAGATTATCTGGTCTAAGATCGATGAAGCACCCGCATTGGCAACGTACTCTTTACTCCCTATCGTCAATGCTTTCACAAAAGCAGCAGGCGTTGTCGTAGAAACAAGGGATATTTCTGTTGCAGGAAGAATAATCGCAAACTTTCCTGACTATCTGACTGAAGCACAGAAAAGGCCTGATTATCTTGCCGAATTAGGCGACCTGACACAGAAGCCGGAAGCCAATATCATCAAGCTTCCCAATGTCAGCGCTTCAATCCCCCAGCTGAAAGCTGCTATCAAAGAGTTACAGGAACAGGGCTATAAACTTCCTGACTACCCGGAAGATCCGCAGAACGACGAAGAGAAAGTGCTTAATGCGCGTTATGCAAAATGCCTTGGAAGTGCCGTTAACCCTGTCCTGAGAGAGGGTAATTCCGACAGACGATCGGCACGTGCTGTTAAGGAATATGCAAAAAAATATCCACACAAAATGGGTGCCTGGAAAGCGGACTCCAAAACTCATGTATCTCATATGACTGCCGGTGATTTTTATCACAGTGAAAAATCAGTTGTCATGAAAGAAGCCGGAAATGTCCGCATCGAGTTTGTCGATCAGACCGGTGCTGTCAAAGTCTTAAAGGACAAGCTGGCTCTGCAGGCTGGTGAAGTTCTCGATGGCGCGTTCATGAGTGTAAAAGCGCTGCGGACCTTCATTGCCGAGCAGATTGCTGATGCTAAAGCACAGGGTGTCCTGTTCTCCGTACACCTGAAAGCTACCATGATGAAAATATCCGATCCGATCATGTTCGGCCATTTCGTGTCTGTCTTCTACAAGGACGTCTTTGAAAAACATGCCGCCACATTTGCCGAACTGGGTGTTAATCCGGATCTTGGTATGGGCGACCTGTACGTGAAGCTGAAGAAACTTCCGGAAGCGAAACAGGCTGAAATTGAAGCTGATATCCAGGAAGTTTACAAGAAACAGCCGGCACTGGCGATGGTTAATTCCGACAAAGGCATTACCAATCTCCACGCGAGTAACGATATCATCATCGATGCTTCCATGCCGGTTGTAATCCGTGATTCCGGCGGTATGTGGGGACCGGACGGTAAGCTGCAAGACGTCAAATGCGTTATTCCCGATACGTGCTATTCGGAGTGGTATCAGGAATGCATCGATTTCTGTAAGAAAAACGGTCAGTTCGATCCGACTACCATGGGCAGTGTTTCCAATGTCGGTCTCATGGCTCAAAAAGCAGAAGAGTATGGTTCGCACGACAAAACCTTCAAGATCCCTGCAAATGGCACTGTGCGCGTGGTCGATGCCGCAGGTAACGTGCTGATTCAGCACTCCGTTGAAGATGGTGATATCTGGCGAGGCTGTCAGGCAAAAGACCTGCCGATTCAGGATTGGGTCAAACTGGCTGTTCGCCGCGCCCGTGCAACCGGAGTGCCGGCCGTATTCTGGCTCGACAAGAACCGTGCTCACGATGCCCAGATGATCGAAAAAGTGAACACCTACCTCAAAGACCACGATACAACCGGTCTTGAATTACATATCATGTCACCGGTTGAAGCGATGCGCTTCACATTGCCACGCGCAAAAGCAGGGCTGGACACAATCTCTGTGTCAGGAAATGCCTTGAGGGATTATCTGACCGACCTGTTCCCGATTCTTGAACTGGGTACCAGTGCCAAAATGCTCTCTATCGTACCGCTGCTTGCCGGTGGTGGACTGTTTGAGACAGGTGCGGGCGGTTCTGCTCCGAAGCATGTTCAGCAGTTTGTTCAGGAAGGATATCTGCGATGGGATTCACTCGGTGAATTCCTGGCACTTGGTGTCTCGCTGGAGCATCTTGCGGCTACCTTCAAAAATGAAAAAGCACAGCTTCTGGCTGATACGCTTGATCAGGCAAATACCAAGTTCCTCGAAAATAATAAAAACCCGGCACGTAAAGTCGGTCAGATCGACAACAGAGGCAGTCATTTCTATCTGGCCATGTACTGGGCAGAGGCTTTGGCAGCGCAGGCCGTTGACAAGGAACTTGCTACACGCTTTACCAAAGTCGCACAGCAGCTTCAGGAGAATGAGGAAAAGATCAATGCAGAGTTGATTGGTGCTCAGGGCAAGCCGCAGGATATCGGTGGCTATTACAACCCCGATCCGGTCAAAACGGAAAATGCAATGCGTCCCAGTGCAACTTTGAACGCCATTATTAACGCAATCAATAATTAATTCCTGAAATAAGCAGATGAACTGAAAACGAACGTTGCGATTTTCCTGAAAATATGATTATTTCGTAGGTGCAGGCAGTGGCTGGAGATGTACTCCCGCCTTATTTTAGACAAAAACAAAAGAGGAGGTAAAAGTATGGCTCGTAAAAAGATTTCTCTTATCGGTGGCGGACAGATCGGTGGTGTTCTTGCACAGCTGTGTGCTTTACGCGAACTCGGTGACGTTGTCCTGTTTGACATTGTCGAAGGTCTTCCACAGGGCAAGATGCTTGACATCGCAGAAGTTGGTCCCGTGGATCGCTATGATGTCAGTCTGAAAGGTACCAACAGCTACGAAGATATCAAAGACTCCGATGTTGTTATTGTCACTGCCGGTCTGCCACGTAAACCGGGTATGAGCCGTGATGACCTGATCGAAGTCAATTCCAAGATTATGACTTCGGTTGCCGAAGGCATTAAAACCTACGCACCCAACTCCATCATTATTGTTATTTCCAACCCGCTGGATGCAATGGTAACACTATGTCAGAAGATTACCGGCTTTCCTTACAATCGTGTCATTGGTCAGGCCGGTGTACTCGATTCAGCCCGTTTTGCCAGCTTTATTGCCTGGGAACTGGGTGTCTCCGTCAAGGACGTAACCGCTATGACGCTCGGCGGCCACGGCGACGATATGGTACCTCTGGTTCGTTATGCCAGTGTTAACGGAATTCCTGTAACCGAGCTGCTTGAGCAGAAATACGGTGCAGAAAAGGGTACAGAAGTTATGGAAGCCATGGTTAAGCGTACCCGTGGCGCCGGCGGCGAGGTTGTTGCGTTGCTGAAAACCGGTTCTGCTTTCTACTCACCGGCTTCTTCTGCTATTTCCATGGCTGAATCGATTCTGAAGGATCAGAAACGTGTTCTGCCGACCTGCTGTTACCTGCAGGGTGAGTTCGGAGTCAACGGTTTCTACGTTGGCGTTCCTGCTGTACTCGGTGAAACCGGTGTTGAAAAAATCATCCAGTTCAAACTCGATGCCACTGAGCAGGCCATGCTCGACAAGTCAGTTGCAGCGGTCAAAGAGCTCGTCAGTACCCTGAAGTAGTTTATAATCACTCCTCTGGAAGTTGCAAAAGAAGAGAAGAATTCCCGCTCTTCTTTTGCTGCTTTCTGGAGTTTGTATTTACCACCTTTTATTACGGAATAAAGGAGTCATTCCACGATGGAAAAAACATTGCCAAAAATTGAGATTATCGAAAAATACTGCAAAGGGTGCCATGTCTGTGTGGAATTCTGCCCGAAAGATGTACTTGAAATGAAGGGATTTTATGCCTCTGTGAAAAATCTTGAGGCGTGCATCAAGTGTATGCAGTGTGAATTACGCTGTCCCGACTTCGCTATCAAAGTCATAACCGAATAATTCTACGGGAGGAAATAAACTGTGTCCAAAAAAGTAGCGTTTTTACAGGGTAACGAAGCTGCAGCTCAAGGCGCGCTGTATGCGGGCTGCAATTTTTTCGGTGGCTACCCGATCACACCCTCGACCGAAGTTGCCGAGGTCATGTCAATCGAACTGCCAAAAATCGGTGGGAAATTCATCCAGATGGAAGATGAGATCGGTGCCATGGCCGTTGTACTCGGCGCTTCACTGGCAGGCGCCAAAGCACTGACATCAACTTCCGGTCCCGGACTTTCTCTCAAACAGGAGCTTATCGGCTACGGCTGCATAGCTGAGATCCCCTGTGTTGTCTACAACGTCATGCGCGGTGGACCATCCACCGGTATGCCGACCGGCCCCAGTCAGTCTGACGTCATGTCTGCAAAATGGGGAACACATGGCGATCATCCTGCCATCTGCCTGACACCGGCTTCCGTTCAGGAAACGTACGAAGAAGTTATTCGTGCATTTAATCTGTCAGAAAAATACCGTACACCGGTATTCGTTATGCCGGATGAAATTGTTGCCCATATGCGTGAGCGGGTTGTTTTCCCGGAAAAAGGCGAAATCGAAGTTCTCGAACGCATTTCTCCAACGGTAACACCAGATGCGTACAAACCGTATGATACCAGCTGCGGTGATGTACCTCCCCTGGCCGCTTTCGGTTCCGGCTACAAGTTTCATGTAACCGGCCTCAATAAGGCTCAGGACGGTTTTCCGACCACCAAGGCCGAACTCGTTCAGGCTGAGGAAGAACGTCAGGTTCGTAAGGTCGATGCCAACGTTGATGATATTGTTCATTTTGAAGAGTATCTGCTGGATGACGCCGATGTAGTTGTCGTTGCTTATGGCTCTACATCCCGTTCAGCTCGTTTTGCCGTCAATATTGCCCGTGAACAGGGTATTAAAGCCGGTCTGTTCCGTATCAAAACCTTCTGGCCATTCCCTGACAAGCAGATCAAAGCATTGGCCGGTAAAGTAAAAGGTTTTATCGTTCCCGAGATGAACCTGGGCATGTGTTCACTTGAAGTTGAGCGTAATGCACAGGGTAAAGCTCCGGTCCTCGGTATCTTCCGTGTTGACGGTGAACCGATCAATCCTGACCAGATTCTCGCGAAGATCAAGGAGGTTAAGTAACATGGCATTCGATTATGATAAATGGATTCGTCCCGGCAAACTCCCCCACATCTGGTGTCCCGGCTGTGGTCACGGTATCGTTATGAAAGGCCTGATCAGGGCATTTGAAACGCTGCAGCTCAAAAAAGAAAATACGGCGCTTGTATCAGGTATCGGTTGCGCATCTCGACTGCCGGGCTACATTGACTGCTGCACGCTGCACACAGCCCACGGCCGTGCTGCTGCTTTTGCGACCGGCGTTAAAATGGCCAAGCCGGAAATGGATGTCATTCTGGTCGGTGGCGATGGCGACGGAACAGCCATCGGTGGTAACCACTTCATTCACGCCTGCCGTCGTAACATCAATATGACCTATATCATCATCAATAACTATATCTATGGTATGACCGGCGGACAGTTCTCGCCCTGTACGCCGACCGGCCACAAGGCATCAACAACCCCCTACGGCAACCCGGATCCCGGTTTTGATATCGCGAAACTGGCGATTGGTGCCGGTGCCACCTTCGTTGCCCGTGGTACTGCATACCATGCCAACCAGATCGATAAGCTGATTGTTGAAGCAATTCAGCACAAAGGTTTCTCGGTTGTTGAAATTCTTGATGACTGCCCGACTACCTATGGCCGTCGTAATAAGTACAAATCGGTTATCGAGATGATGAATCGTCTCAAAGAAGTCGCTGTTCCGGTTAAAGCTGCCGAGAAAATGTCAGCAGAGCAGCTGGAAGGCAAAGTGTTGACCGGCATTCTCTACAAAGAAGTGAAACCTGATTATACCAGCGAGTACGCTAAAGTTATTGAGCGTGCCCAGGCTGCCAAGTAACAATTACAGGAAAAAGGAGCGATATATTCATGTCAAGATATGAACTCAGGTTTTCCGGTGCGGGCGGACAGGGTCTGATCACCGCCGGAATAATCATGGCCAAGGCAGCTTCGATCTATGAAGGCAAACAAGCTGTTCAGTCACAGAGCTACGGACCTGAAGCCCGTGGCGGCGCATCCAAATCGGAAGTTATCATTTCAGATGGTCCGATTGACTATCCGAAGGCTACAACGGTCGACGCATTGTTGGCCATGACTCAGGAAGCGTGCAACAAGTACACGCATGACCTCAAGAAGGGGGGAATTCTGCTGGTTGATTCCGATCTCGTCAAAACTCTTCCCGAAGGGAACTTCAAAATTGTTTCTTTTCCGATTATCAATACCGCTAAAAACGATGTTGGCCGTGAGATTGTTGCCAACATCGTAGCCCTGGGGGCTATGGTGGCATTGACCGGACAGGTTAGTCGCGAAAATGCAGAAAAGGCTGTACTTTCAAGTGTTCCGGAAGCATTTCTTGAACTGAACAGGAAAGCCTTCAGTATCGGTTATGATAAGGCACTTGCCGCTAGCGCCTGATCATTCTGATTACATCAATACGTAGACAATAAGTACGGCCCGGTGCAAGCTGCACCGGGCCGTACTTTATAAAGCGGTTGGCTTCATTCGTATTTATTTATCGCCATGTCCGCGTCCTCTGTCATGCTCACCGCCGCCATCGCGTCGTTCTCCACGGTCTTGCTGACGTTCCTCTTTATCCTGTCTCCGGTCATTGTGTCGTTCTTCTCTTTCACGCGGTTTCTCGTGACGATGTTCTTCCGAGCGATACACTTTTTTTTCTTTAACGGGACGGTAGTGGCGACCACGGTAGCGGTCTCGATCATGCTCGTAAGAACGGTATTCGCGCTCACGAAATTCACGGATTCTTTCTATGCGATGGTTTCTGACTTCGCGCGGTAAACGGTCATTTCGCACTGCATTCCAGGGGCCGTTGTGGTGTCTGGCCTGATACCAGGTGTTGCCCTGAAAGAGGTAATACGTACCCGAAATGAAGACCATGTCATAGGGCATGTCAACACCTACATAGAAACCGAGCTTGGGTGGCGACAAAAAGAGCGGAGGTGTTTCAAAAAAAATGCGGGGAACGGGGGGGACGATAAGAGCCGGAACACCTACGTTAATGTTGACATTTGTCTCGGCGCTTGCCAGAACCGGGGCTGCCAGTGCAATCAGAATTGCAGAAATAAGAACCTTGTTCATACGATTGCTCCTTGTGAGATTGAGTTAGTCCTCTGTTTTCATTAAAGCATATATGGTGCCATGACATCAAATAATCGTTTGCATTCTCCTATCCGACTTGCCGTATGAACATCATAATGGTATGGTTCAATAAAATAGTAAAGGAAGCATCAATGAAAAATATGTTTGTCATTCAGTCGTATTGCGAGCAGGCATGAAAACGCCTAAATGTCTTGAAACTCTGCTTCAGAACGGACTTATCGACGAAGTATACTCTCAACTGATGAGCGGCAAGGAAGCAGATGTATATGTTGTCTACTCTCGTGGAGAAGTGCGCTGTGCAAAAGTTTACAAAGAGGCGGTGAAACGTAACTTTAGTCAGCAGGCTCAGTATCAGGAGGGACGCAAGGGGCGTGGCAGTCGTCAGGCCCGTGCCATGCAGAAGAATACCCGTTTTGGTCGTAAAGAACTCGAAATGGCCTGGCAGTCAACCGAGGTGGATGCACTGCGGCAGCTGTCTGAAATCGGGGTGCGTGTACCGCATGTGTACGAGTATGTTGCAGGTGTTCTCGTGATGGAGCTTGTTCTGGATGCTGAGGGTGCGGTTGCCCCGCGGCTCAATGATATCCGGCTGACCGAGAATCAGGCGCTTGAATATCACGCCATTCTGATCGGCCAGATTGTTTTGATGCTCTGTGCCGGAATTATTCATGGCGACCTGTCAGAATTTAACGTTCTGGTATCTGCGGATGGGCCGGTAATCATCGATCTGCCGCAGGCGGTTAATGCTGCCGGAAACAATAACGCTCGCAGTATGCTGGAGAGAGATGTCGATAATATTACCGCTTACTTTGGTCGTTTCGCACCAGAGTTGCTTTCCAGCGACTATGGTCGAGAAATCTGGAAGCTGTATTCAAGAGGTGCGCTCTCGACGAGTTCGGTATTGACGGGACATTTCGAACAGAGTGGCAATCCGGCTGATGTGCGTGGTGTCATGAGGGACATCGACTATGCGCGAATACTGCATGAACGTATGCTTTTACGGGCGAATGGCCCCGAACGCTCATAAGCGTTGCCGGTTTTTGATAGCTGCGGTCAGTCTGCTGGTCTGCCTGTTTGCCGTCGTACCACGTTTTTCGTCTGCCGAAGAGGTTGTACATAATTTCTCACTGGGCTTTGGCTCGCTCTCCCTGGCTCCCCTTGACACGAAAGCTCCGGAGCCGGGAATCGTGACCGCCCGCTATGGCTTCAGAATTGCAAAGGATTTCATACCATATATGGGGACCGGGCTGGCGTATAGCTATCAGCCTGAAGTCAAGCCGGGAGATAATCTGAAAGTTAAGGCCGGTATGGCCGGCCAATTTGGCTTTCGCTATCTGCTTGGCCCCCGCTCCACGTTAAATCTTGACTACAAGTATCTGTATATAACGCCGGAACAGATTCATAGTGACAGTAAAAACCCGCCACAATCGCTTGGCATAGGTCTGGATATACACTTTTGATCTCTCTCATCGGGGAAAATGAGGAAATCGTACGAATGGCCGGTACAGTCCCGCATCGCATAGCGGTTAGCCAGAAAAGAGTTCATACCGAACTGTTTCCCACAATCTGCCATGAATATACCTGATTTTCAGCTTCGATCGCTCAAAACACGCGTTACGTTTTTTACACTTGCCATTTTTGTGGTCGGCATCTGGGCGCTCTCGCTGTATGCCAGCCGGATGTTGCGCGCGGATATGCAGCGCTTGCTGGGTGAACAGCAGTACTCAACGGTATCACTTGTGGCGGCACAGGTGAATCAGGAACTGGATGACCGCTTGCGAATGCTGGAAAAAATTGCTACGGACGTCAGTCCGGCGCTGTCAGACCGTTCTGCGAACGTTCAGTATTTTTTTGAACGGCAGCAGGTGTTTCAGAGCCACTTTAGCGGTGGTACTTTTGTCACGCGACAGGATGGGGCCGTTATCGCTGAAGTTTTTCCTGCCCCGAAGAGAGCCTCCCGTACGCACCTCTATCGTGATTTTATCGCTACGGTTCTGAAAGAGGGGAAAACTTCAATCAGTCGTCCGCTCGCCGGTTCGGCACTTCAAGCCCCGACTTTCGTCATGGCGACCCCTGTACGCGATAGTCGCGGGGACGTGATCGGTGTCGTGGCGGGAGTCACCGATTTAAGCAAACCCAATTTTCTTGATAAGATTACGCAGTACCGTTACGGCGAAAAGGGCGGTTATCTCTTAATCGCACCGCAACATAACCTGATCGTCACCGCTACGGATAAGAGCCGCGTTATGCAGCCGATTCCTGCTCACGGGATAAACCGGATGCATGACCGCTACGTGATTGGCTTTGATGGGTATGGTGTCGCAGTTAACTCGCGTGGTATCAATGAGTTGTCTGCTGCGAAGCATATTCCGGCCTCTGGCTGGTTTGTTGTCGCGGTGCTTCCGACGGAAGAAGTGTTTGCTCCGGTTGGTGCCATGCAGCGACGCATGTTTATGGCCACGATCCTCCTGACCCTTTTGGCTGGTGGACTGACCTGGTGGATGACCTTGAGGATGTTAAAGCGTCATCTTTCGCCGATGCTTGATGCCTCAAAAACTTTGGCTACTCTGGCCGATACAGATCAACTCCCACAGCCGTTACCCATTCCACGCCCGGATGAAATCGGTGAACTGATTGACGGTTTCAATCGCCTTCTGGAGACTCTGGCTCAGCGGGAAACCGCACTGCGACAGGCACAAATCATTTCAATTACAGCTGAACATGCACTTCGTGGCAGTGAACAAAAGCTGAAAACCATACTGGAAATATCCAACTCAGGGATCCTGATCACACGGTCAGACGGTACCATTTCATTCAGTAATTTCCGTATGACGGAATTATTCGGTTATTCTGCGGACGAATTCTCGACTATCACGTATTCGGAACTTGTTCATCCCGATCAGCGAGAGATCGGGACATCCCGATTGCTTGACCTTTCTGCACAACGTGAAATTGAAGTTACAACAGACCGCCTCTATCTCCGCAAGGATGACAGCACCTTCTGGGGCTATGTCAGCGGCCGGATCATGTTGGGTGAGGATGGTGCCCCCGCTTCGATTCTCCTGACAATAACCGATATAACAGCCATCAAAAATTCCGAACAGGAACGCCGACTTCTTGAAGAACAGTTTCATCATTCCCAGAAACTGGAAAGCCTTGGTGTACTGGCCGGAGGTATTGCACACGACTTCAATAACATCCTGACGGTAATTCTTGGTCACTGTTACATGGGCAGGCAGAACGTGTCATCGGAGCTGGAATACAAGACGTCCTTTCAGAAGATTGAAGATGCCGCCAATCGCGCTTCTGATCTCTGTCGGCAGATGCTGACCTATGCCGGAAAAAGTCCGCTGATCCAGACGCGAATCAATCTCTGGCTGCTGGTGGACGAAGTCGTCAAGATGCTGCGGGCCGCTATCAATAAAAATGTGGTCATCGAGACCGGCATGAAGCGTGTTGTCAAGGAGATTCAAGGAGACAGCGGGCAGCTACAACAGATCATCATGAACCTGATTATTAACGCTGCCGAGGCGATCGGTGACAATCCAGGCACTATTACGGTTGCCCTTTCGCGGATGTTAGTCGAGTCGGACCAGCTGGAGCTGGACACGTTCGGAACAGCTATCCGGTCCGGTGGATACGTTTGTCTTGAGGTGAGCGATACCGGTTGCGGTATGGATGATGAGACCATGAAACGGATCTTTGAACCGTTCTATACGACCAAATTTACCGGACGGGGTCTGGGGATGTCAGCCATACGCGGAATCGTGAAGGCACATGACGGAACCCTGCAGCTGGTAAGCGCTCCCGGTGTCGGTACGACCTTTAAGGTCTGTTTCCCCGTGCCGGAAAAATCTGAAGATGCCGCACCGGTTTCTCTCATATCCGCGCTACCGGAAAAAGGTGGTGGAACCATCCTTCTCGTGGATGACGAACAGATACTTCGCGATATGGCCGAACTGCTGCTGGATGCGCTCGGCTTTTCTGCGCTGACCGCATCAAACGGGCTTGAAGCGCTTGAGATTTACCGTGAGCATGGAAACGAGATTGATGCGGTTCTGCTTGATCTGATCATGCCGGTGATGGGTGGCGTTGAGGCCTATAAAAATCTGCGCGCAATCAACCCCTCTGTGCCGATTATTATCTGCAGCGGTTACGGTGTCGAATCGCTTGAGGGTGCCATCGACGATGACGATCATGCCGGCTTTGTGCACAAACCCTACAAGCCGGGCGAACTGCGGGATGTGATCATGCGGATGAAGCGGGGCGAGGCAGTGAGGAGTGAAGAGTGAGGGCATTGCCCTGAGCGGAGTCGCAGGGTGAGGGGTGCTTTCCTGCAGGTCGGCGATGATGCCTCTTTTATCTTGCCGTACGTGAATCTTAAATGCTAATTTGCCTCCACTTTGTTTTCATTATGTGGAGGTTTTTTTATGTGCGTATTTCGATATCTGACTGCCGGTGAATCTCACGGTCCGCAGTTGACCGCAATCATTGAAGGACTGCCGGCCGGTGTTTTTTTAACAACAGAGATGATTAATGTGGATCTGGAACGTCGTCAGCTGGGCTACGGCCGTGGTGACCGGATGAAGATCGAGAAAGATACCGTCAAGCTGCTCTCCGGTGTCCGCTGGGGTGAAACAATCGGCGCTCCGGTAACGCTGGTGGTTGCGAACCGCGATTGGGAGAACTGGTCGGAGAAGATGTCTCCGTTGGCTGAACACCGCGACGAATCAGAAGCCATAACCCGTCCGCGTCCCGGACATGCCGACTTGAGCGGTGCCATGAAGTATGGACATAGCGATGTCCGCAACGTTCTGGAACGATCCAGCGCGCGTGAAACGGCTGTCCGTGTGGCTGTCGGCGGAGTGGCCAAGGCTTTCCTGGCTCATTTCGGTATTCGTGTGGGTGGTTTCGTGGTTGAGTTGGGCAGCGTTTCGGCGGTCACTCCGGCTGCCTCGTATGAGGATCTCTGGAATCAGGCGGCCGCTTCGGAGACCTCCTGCTGTGATGCTGAGGCCGAGCTCGATATGAAACGTGTAATTGATGCCGCCCAGTCCGGGGGGGATACGCTGGGTGGGGTTGTCGAGGTACAGGTCATCGGAGTGCCGCCCGGCCTGGGGAGTTATGTGCAGTGGGACCGCAAGCTGGATGCGCGGCTTGCGATGGCGTTGATGAGTGTTCAGGCAATCAAGGGGGTGGAGATCGGCATCGGTTTTGAGGCTGCCCGTCGTCCCGGTTCGCGGGTTCATGATCAAATCTTCTACCGTGACGGTGGCTATCACCGTGATACAAATAATGCCGGAGGAATCGAAGGGGGCATGTCGAACGGTGAACCGATTGTGCTGCGTGCTGCCATGAAGCCGATTCCAACACTCTACTCGCCGCTCCGTTCTGTTGATATGCGCACGCATGAGCCGTTTGAAGCGACCGTAGAGCGCTCTGATACCTGTGCCGTTCCGGCTGCACAGGTAGTAGCAGAAGCGGTGGTCGCAATTGAGATCGCCAACGCATTTCTTGAAAAGTTCGGTGGTGATTCAGTTCAGGAAATTTCGCGTAATCTGGCCGGCTATCGCGAGCAGATCCGTACCGCTTGATAGCCACTATTTTATTCTGTCACGGATATTAGAATTGACACGGGCCGGAAATCCGTGGAAGATGTCGCAGCTTTGAATCCGTGCCGCTTAATGAGGTTGTCCGCGTGAGTATACTGACCGTTGAACTGGGCAAAAACAGCTATGATATTGTAATCGAAACCGGCTCACTCGCCTCGCTTGGCGGGCGCTGTGCAGACGCCGGTCTTTCGGGTACCGCAGCCGTTGTTACCAATCCAACCGTGGCTGCTCTCTACGCTGATGCAGTGCGATCGTCTCTGCAGGAAGCCGGTTTCAACGTAGTCGTCATCGAAATTCCGGACGGTGAAGAATTCAAAAATTCTACAACATTGAATCGTTTATACGACGACCTGCTGGCCGGGGGCGTTGATCGCAGTTCGTATATTGTTGCTCTGGGTGGTGGCGTGGTCGGAGATGTGGCCGGGTATGCAGCTGCTACCTGGCTGCGCGGGATTCCCTTTGTACAGGTGCCGACGACGCTTTTGGCACAGGTTGACAGCAGTGTCGGTGGCAAGACCGGCATTGATCACCCGCAGGGTAAAAACCTTATCGGCGCCTTTTACCAGCCGAAGCTGGTGCTGATTGATGTTGCGACGTTGAACACCCTCGACCGGCGTCAGTTTCGTGCCGGACTGGCTGAGGTAATTAAATATGGCGTCGCGGTTGACGTATCTTTTTTCGAATACGTTGAAACACACCTTGAAGAAATTCTGGCACTGGAATCTGAATCGCTGATTGAAACGATACGTCGTGCCTGCGGACTCAAGGCGCGAATTGTCGAACAGGACGAGAAGGAGTCCGGTCTGCGGGCGATCCTCAATTATGGACATACCCTGGGACATGCTTTTGAAGCGCTGTCCGGTTATCAGGGACTCGTGCATGGCGAGGCGGTTGCTATCGGCATTCTGCTGGCGACGCGAATATCGGAAGCACTCTCATTCTGCAGCCGCGAGGAGAGTAACAGGATCACGGCACTGCTTGAGCGGTGTGGTCTGAGTGTTGCTGTGCCGGCGTTTGACCGTCATCAACTGCTCGAGGCGATTGCTACGGATAAAAAATCCAGAGGCGGTCGCATCACGTTTATTTGTAATCAGGGCATCGGCAGCTATGCCATGTCGCACCATACTCCCCGGGAACTGCTCGTGTTGAGCGGTTTGGAGGCGTGACCATGCAGCAGGATTCCGTGACGTTCTGGACTGATATCAAAAACTTTGAGGAGCAACTGTCCAAGAGTCCCGACTCGTTCTGTTTTGCGAAACTTTCTGAAATTTATCTCGCAGTTGGACTGATTGATGATGCCCTGCAGACGGCCCGCCAGGGGGTCATGATCCACCCCGAGTATCTTGCGGGACAGCGATCTCTGGCGTTAGCCTGTCGCGCCAAAGGGATCAATGACGAATGTCTGCAGGCGTTGCAACGCGTGACCGCAGCACTTCCGGAAGATGCCCCGGCTCAGAAGTTACTGGCCCGCCTGTATATCGAGAACGGAAATCAGGCTGCTGCTGTCACGGCGTACCGGATTTTGTCGGAGTTTGAGCCTGATGACGTAGAATGCAGGCTGGAACTGGCAGCTCTTGAAGGTCTGGCCGGTACATCAGAGTCAGTTGATCTCGAGTGGGATGATGATGAAGAGATAATAGAAGACTTGGAAATTATCGAAGATGAGGAATATGAGGTTGATGCCGTTACGGATCATTCTGATACCGTTCCGAATCATCATGAGCCGGAGGTAGAAGCACTCCTGCCGTCTGAACCGGACTACGACCCCCTTTCGACTGCAACTGTAGCTGAGCTCTATGTTACCCAAGGGTATATCCAGAAGGCACTTGATATTTATCGTTCCATTCTGAACGATGATCCGGGCAATAGCCAAGTTCGAGCCCGGATTGCAGCGTTGGAATTGCAGGCGCTGGTCGCTGCTGCATCTGCTGAAAATGCTGCTGAATCCGTTGATGATGAAGCGGATGACGATAGTGATGAAGAGCTTGAGGTTGCTGTCACGGAGCTCCCTGTTCCGGATTACGCAATAGCGATCGCTTCAACTGTCAATGAAACTGCTGAGGTTCCTCAGCAGGGGAGCTCAGATGTCGCAGTGGTCGAACTGGAAAGGTGTCTTGATAACATCAGGAGGATCAAAGCATGTCGCTGAGAGAAACACTGAGCACGATTATAAACTCGGTTGATGGTGCACTGGCGGCTATCATTATGGCGTACGACGGTATTCCGATTGATGAAGTTACCGTTGAACAGTCGGAGTTTGATCTACAGCTTCTGTCAGTTGAATACGCTTCGGTACTCAAGGAAATCAAGCGCGCTATTGAAGTTATCAAGGTCGGAAATCTTGAAGAGGTCTCCATATCGACGAGCAACACCAGGGTGCTGATCAGGATTTTAAATGATGATCTGTTTCTGGTTTTAATCATGCGTCGCGATGGGGATTATGGTAAAGGGCGCTATCTGCTTGCGCTGAATTCGTATGATCTGGCGAGGGAGCTGTCGTAAACGCGATTCATACCCCTCTTTCTGAGTTGCCACTCCTCTGGTTGCACATCGATCAACATGGTGGAAATCGCTTTTTTGGTGTTCTGTAAAAACAGTTTGTAGTCGGGGTTTCATCTATGTTAAAAAACAGGCGCTCACGACTGGCGCGGTTCTTTGAAGAATTGAAGTTGAACGCAATTCTGTTCACCAATCTGCCGAATATCCGCTATCTGTGCGGTTTCAGTGGATCTGAAGGTGCACTGCTTGTAACGATGGATGCAGCCTGGTTGCTCTGCGATTCGCGTTACACCGAGCAGGCGGCTGGTGAGGTGGTTGGTGCAGAGGTACGCGAATGTGCCGCTGTAAGAATGGATACGGTTGCTGCCCTGGCTGTCGAGAATGCGCTCGTCAAGATCGGCATTGAGGCGGCTCACACGACCGTTGCCGCGTTTCGGATGATGTCGGATAAACTCCCTGGAATTGAGTTGGTTGAGCTCGGGGCGGTCCTTGATGAAATTCGAAGATGCAAAGATCAGGCGGAGCTGGAGCGGCTTGCTACAGTTGCCACACTTGCTTCTCAGGCTCTGCACACCGTATTACCGAATATACGACCCGGTCTTCGTGAAGTGGATTTTGCCATTGATCTTGAGTTCGAGATGCGTCGCCGGGGGGCGGATGGTCTGGCATTCGATATTATTGTCGCATCCGGTGTCAGAGGCGCCATGCCTCATGGCAAAGCCGGCAGCAAGGTAATACAGTCCGGGGAGCTTATCACGATTGATTTCGGGGCACTCAAGGATGGTTACCATTCTGATGAAACGGTTACCGTTGCCTGTGGTGAGCCGGGGAGCCGTGCCCGCGAGATACACGCAGTAGTCCGCGCCGCTCATGACATGGCTATTGAGGCAGTTCGGCCGGGTATCAGTTGTCGTGAGCTTGATGCCATAGCTCGTGATTATATCCGCGATCAGGGCTTCGGTGACTATTTTGGTCATGGCCTGGGACATGGCGTCGGACTACAGATACATGAAGCACCGACACTATCACCACGCAGTTCCGTTCTGCTGGCTGAAGGAATGGTTGTAACGGTTGAACCGGGTATCTATATACCCGGATTCGGTGGGGTCAGGATTGAGGATACCGTTGTAGTCACCGCTGACGGCGTCCGACTGCTTACCTCTGCAGTTAAACAACTGCTTGTGTTCTGACGGATCGGATTTTTTACATAACATAAGGTATGAGAAGTACCACTATCGGACGAGTGCCAAAAGGAGACAATTGAAATGGATATCAAAGATCTTAGGCTGCTGATAAAGCTTGTCACTGAAACGGATATTACCGAATTCGAAATGGATAATGCCGACGAAAAAATTATTATCAAGCGCGGGCAGAAAACGGAGTATGTACCGATGACTGCTCCGTCAGCGAACAACTTTGTAGTACCTCAGTACATGCCAGCAGCTGCAGCGGCCAGCGTCGCACCTGTTGCCGTGGCCGAAGCTGGCGAAACGATTGACTCGCCGATCGTCGGGACCTTTTACTGCGCTCCGGCTCCCGACGCCGCACCATACGTTGAAGTAGGCCAGATTGTCGAAAAAGGACAGGTGCTCTGCATCGTTGAGGCCATGAAGTTGATGAATGAAATCGAAGCAGAATATAAATGTAAAATTTTGAAGTTCTGCAAGGAAAACGCTCAGGCGGTTGAATATGGCGATCCTCTTTTTGTGATTCAAAAACTCTAATTCTAAGATTCAGAGGGGTTTGCCTTCATGTTTCATAAAATACTTATCGCCAATCGAGGCGAAATAGCAATCCGGATCATCCGGGCCTGCAAAGAGATGGGCATTAAGACGGTCGCAGTCTATTCACAGGCTGATGTGCATTCGCTGCATGTCAAGCTGGCTGATGAAAGTGTCTGTATCGGTCCGGCGTCCAGCGCTCTCAGCTATCTCAACATTAATGCCATCATCAGCGCCGCTGAATTGACCGATGCGGAAGCGATTCACCCCGGCTACGGTTTTCTGTCTGAAAATGCCAATTTCGCAGAAGTGTGCGAGAAGTGCGGCATAACCTTTATCGGGCCGACTGCCGAGAGCATGAGAATTATGGGTGACAAGATCAGTGCCCGCCAAGCGGTTATCAAGCAGGGTGTACCCATTCTTCCCGGTACCAAGGAAGGTGTTCATACCGCTGAGGAAGCGGTCAGCATTGCCAAGGAGATCGGCTTTCCGGTCATCATCAAGGCTACTGCCGGCGGCGGTGGACGCGGCATGAAGATTGTCCATTCGACTGCGGCCCTGCCGAATGCCTTTGCTACGGCGCGTGCCGAGGCACAGGCCGGTTTTGGCAATCCGGAAGTTTATATCGAAAAGTACTGTGAACAGCCGCGACACGTTGAAATCCAGATTCTGGCTGATAAGCATGGTAATGTGATCCATCTTGGAGAGCGCGACTGTTCGATCCAGCGGCGTCATCAGAAGCTGATCGAAGAGGCCCCTTCGACCGTTGTGACACCCGAAATACGTAAAGCGATGGGTGATGCAGCCGTCAAGGCTGCCGCTGCAGTCGGTTACAACAGTGTCGGTACGGTTGAATTTCTAGTTGATAAACATAACAACTTCTTTTTTATGGAGATGAATACGCGTGTGCAGGTTGAACATCCGGTGACCGAGATGGTGACCGGTGTCGATATCGTTCGCGAACAGATCCGTTCTGCAGCCGGACTTCCGTTGCGCTACCGTCAGGAAGAGATTCAGATCAGGGGGCATTCCATCGAGTGCCGTATCAATGCCGAGGATCCCTTTAAATTTACCCCCTGTCCCGGCAAGATTACCGCCTATCATCCACCGGGCGGCCCAGGCGTGCGGGTCGATTCTTTTGTCTATGACCAGTATTCTGTTGTACCGAATTACGACTCTTTGCTGGGTAAGCTGATTGTGCATGCCGATACCCGTGAAGATGCCATCAAACGCATGGCACGGGCGCTGGACGAGTTTCGTATTGAAGGGATTAAAACCACCATCTTCTTCCATAAACGGATCATGGCCCATAAGGATTTTATTGAGGGAAACATAGACACCTCGTTTCTTGAACGGATTGTACTGGAGTAACCATCATGGAATTTCCCGACGAACTGAAATATTCCAAAGAACATATCTGGGTCAGGATTGAGCATGGTACCGGTGTTATCGGCATCACGGATTTTGCCCAGGAAGAGTTAGGCATCATCAGCGGCGTGGAGCTGCCGGACGAGGGTGACGAGGTGGAACAGGATGATGCTGTCGGTTCTGTTGAAGGGCACAAAACGGTAGCCTCCCTGTATGCGCCTTTTAGTGGAACGGTACAAAGTGTCAATCACGAGGCGATTGACACACCGGAACTGTTGAATGATGACCCCTACGATGGTGCCTGGTTGATTGAAATAACGCTTGATGATCCGGATGAGTTGAAAGGTTTGATGTCGGCCGAAGATTACGCCGATTATATTGAAAACAGAGACTGATTTCTGATTTTCCTCTGTAGCCAGGGCGAGATATACCAATGATCTCGCCCTGTTTTTATGTGAAAGGAATCCGCCGTGCGCCTGCCGTTATTTTTGTTGTTCCTGCTCCTCCCGTCTGTTGCATGTTCCGCCGGTGAACCGGTTACGCTGACGCTCTCAGATGCCATCAAAATGGCCGTTGAGAAAAATCTGGATGTGCGTGCAGAACTGTACAATCCTGCTCAATATGAAGCTGAAATCAATCGGAATCGGTCGATTTATGATCCGCTTCTTTCACTGCAAACCAGTTTTGCGGATTCGAATACCTCTATGGCCGGCTCCACAACAGTCCTTGATTCTCAGTCGTTTATACTGAATTCATCGATCAGTCAGCTGTTGTGGACCGGAGCTACAACTGCAGTCTATTTTAATAACGGCTACACCGGCAGTAGTGCTGCGAATTACTGGCAGACCGGTCTGGGTGCCAGTTTCACACAGCCACTTCTGAAAAATGCGGGGCGTGAAGCGACCGAGATCGCCATAAACGTCTCTCGTCTCTCAAAATTTGCGTCCCTGGAACGGTTTAATGCCCGGTTATTGGCGACGGTTGCTCAGGTGCGATCTGAATATTACAAGCTTCACAGTCTGCGGGAAGATCAAGAGGTAAAAAAAGTTTCACTCGCGCTGGCACGCAAGATTCTGACTGAAACTCAGTCTCGGGTTAAAGCCGGTGTGCTGCCTGCCATGGAAATTTTGAATGCTGAATTCGGCGTCGTGACACGCGAGAAAGAGCTGATCGACGCCGAACGGGCCGTTCTTGATCAGGTGGATGTTGTCAGATTACTGCTTCAGCTTGATATAAAGGGTGGTGACCTGCGTACGGTCGACCTTCCTCCCCGAGACCGCTATGCTACCAATAATGAGGAAGCTATTCAGTCGGCGCTTGATCGACCGGATATTCGTGAACAACGCCGTAATCTTGAACTGGTAGAGTTGCAGACCAGGGTTTTCCGCAATAAAATCAGGCCCGATCTGGCGTTGACAGCTTCCGCTTCACTGACCGGACAGGACAGTACCTATCAGCGCAACCTGGATAAAACGTTCACGTTTGACTATCCGGTCTGGAGCATTGGTCTTAATTTCAGTTATCCTCTCGGTAACAACGCCGCCGATAACGATTATCGCAAGAGTCGCCTTAAAACGGAGCAGACCGCCCTGCAGATTCGGAGTCTGGAAGAGACTATTGCCAATCAGGTCAGAGCAGCAATTCGTGCTCTGGATACCGGTTTTAAACAAATTGAGGTTGCTGATCGCGGGCGTGCTTTTGCAGACGAACGTTTACGCGCCTTTATACGCAAGAACGAGGTTGGGCTGGCCACCACCAAGGATGTCCTTGATGTTGAAAATGATCTTGCTACCGCCAAGAGCAATCAGATCAAAGCGGTTGTTGCGTACGCAAATGCTCTGACCGGTTATTGGCAGGTTACGGGGGAACTCTTAGCCCGTGAAGGTATTCGTGTTGTTGAGCGTGATGCCGATACGTTGTACTCTGCGACGCGCTGATGCTGCGAATCGGGCAGATTGAATACGCCAACTGTACTCCGCTCTTTTATGTCCTGAGAGAACGCTTCCCCTGCTCAGGGTACGAATTTGTTCCGGGAGTGCCGTCTGACCTCAATAATCGTCTGGCATTAGGCCAGATAGATGTCTGCCCCTGCTCGTCGATAGAGTTTGCGCGGCATGCTTCGGAGTATCGTATTCTCCCGCAGCTCTCCATCTCCTGTAACGGCCCTGTTGCCAGTGTTCTGCTTTTCTCGCGCTGTCCAATCGAAGAGTTGCAGGGTACTACCATTCTGCTGAGTTCCGAATCGGCGACCTCAGTCAATCTTCTGAAGATACTTATGCAGCAGCGCTACGGCTGCAAATGCCGCTACCTTGTCACTCGCCGGACGACAGGTGACGCTCTGGACGTCGACTCACCGGCGATTTTGCTGATTGGCGACGCCGCACTCCGGGCCTCATTGCGTGAATCAGATGGTTATGTCTATGATCTTGGAGCGCTGTGGCATGATTGGACCGGACTGCCCTTTGTCTTTGCGCTCTGGTTATGCCGTCAGGAGGTGGCTGAAACGAAAGAGTTAAAAATTGTGTCGAGGCAGTTGATTCAGGCTAAAGAGTTGGTTTCGTCATATTCTACCGAGATTGCTGAAAAGGTGAACGAGGCGGACTGGATGGGGCGAGAGCGGTTACTGCTCTACTGGCGGGACAATATATCCTATCAACTGGATGAGCGGAATATTGTCGGCCTGACCCTTTTTTATGAAAAATGCCATCAGATCGGTTTACTGCCTGACGTTCCTGAACTCCGCTTTACGACAGAATAGTCGTGCCCACGTCGTACGTTCTGGATTTCCATTCGACATAGTCTGCCAGTATACGGGCATGATCAAAGCAGAGCTCTTCCGGCAGTGCATTCAGGGGGAAGACAGCGAGAGCAGCTGCGTCATCAGCAGCCTGCGGGGTGCCAACCCCTCTAGCGACGTATACAACAGAGATCGTGTGCATACGTTTGTCACGATCAGGGTCGGAATAACAGCCGAGCAGGCGCAGATTCTGAATGAACAGCGACGTTTCTTCGGTCGCTTCCCGGACGGCAGCATTTTCAAGCGACTCTCCGTAATCCACAAACCCACCCGGCAACGCCCATCCGAATGGCTCGTTTTTTCGCTCAATAAGAACGATGCCGTCGTTGATTTCAATGATGATATCGACAGTCGGGAAGGGATTTCGATATTTTTTAACGTCAGTTCCGCAACGCGGGCAGGTTAATGCATCGTACGCCATGTTTATTGCTCCACAAAAAAAGGGGAGAATCTGAATTCTCCCCTTTTTTTGAACAGTGTGAATGACAGGTCTATTTCTTCTTCTTCGCAGAACCGCCGGATGCTTTTTTGGAAGCTTTGAGTGGATTGACTTTGGCATCATCAACCTTAATTTCAATTTTAACGTGCGAGGCAAAATTGCAGATGCCGCCATCCCATTTCTTTACAGGAGCAGGATAGGCGCTACATACCTGGCCGATGGTGCCAGTAACGATTCGTTCACATCCCTCACAGTTTTCAACGATCGGCTGGCAAGATCCACCTGGAAATATACAACCCTGTTTTCCCCAAAAGGTACACTCGGTACCTGAAAGTACGGTCTGACACTTCATGCTTCTTTCCTCCTGAATTTGTTCTTGAATGAATAGTAACTGTAACAATTCTTGCAGATAAATGTCAACGTAAAAAAACTATCGGGAAGCCGTACATATTGATGCAGGTTTTGATTGTGTCACTGGCGGCTAATTTCCAGGAAGTTCTGCAACAGGTTCATGCCCCCTTCGGTCAATATTGATTCCGGATGGAATTGTACTCCCCAGATCGGCAATTCACGATGTTTCATACCCATTATTTCCTCGTTTTCCACCCATGCAGTAACGGTGAGACAGTCGGGCAGGGTAGGGCGGTCAACGATCAGCGAGTGATAGCGGGTAGCTTGAAACGGGTTCGGCAGGTTGGTAAAAAGATCCGTGCCGTTATGGTGGATGGGAGACGTCTTGCCGTGCATCAGAGTCGCGCTCCTGACTACTTTTCCGCCAAAAGCGGCACCGATCGATTGGTGACCCAGGCAGACACCCAGAATTGGAATAGACCCGGCAAAATGTTTAATGGCCGCTACTGAAATGCCGGCTTCTTCCGGAGAACAGGGGCCAGGCGAAATGACGATACGTTCAGGACGGAGTGCTTCAATCTCTGCCAGAGTAAGCTTGTCGTTACGATGCACCTGAACATCTTCGCCCAGTTGGCCAAAATATTGAACAATGTTGTACGTAAACGAGTCGTAGTTATCGATCATGAGTAACATGTCAGAGTAAACCTTTCTCGGCGATTTCAACGGCTCGCATAACCGCCATCCCTTTGTTAACGGTTTCCTGCCATTCGGCAGAAGGGTCCGAGTCTGCAACGATTCCGGCACCGGCTTGCAGGTGAACTTTACCGTCTTTAATTATCAGGGTACGGATAGTGATGCAGAGATCCATATTGCCGGAAAAAGAAAAATAGCCGACCGCACCACCATAAATTTCACGGCGAAGCGGTTCGAGCTCTTCAATAATCTGCATGGCCCGAACCTTGGGGGCCCCCGAAAGGGTGCCGGCCGGGAACGTGGCCCGTACCAGATCAAAGGCGTCGCACGTTTCTGATAACTCTCCCTGTACGTTTGATACGATATGCATGACATGCGAGTAGCGTTCAATCAACATTAACTCGGAAACCGTGACACTGCCGGTAACGCAGACCCGCCCCAGATCATTTCTCCCCAGATCAACCAGCATGACATGTTCCGCCCGCTCTTTTGGATCAGCAAGCAGCTCTTCAGCCAGCATTGCGTCAGCATCGGGTGTGGCCCCACGTGGTCGGGTGCCGGCAATCGGCCGCAGTTCGACCTGGCTGCCCTCTTTTCGAACCATAACTTCAGGAGATGCCCCGGCGATGACGGTGTCATCGAGCCGCAAAAAAAACATATAAGGGGAAGGGTTGAGTGTTCGCAGGACACGGTAGATATCCAGCGGGTCGGCGGTCAATTCACCACTGAAACGTTGGGAGAGAACAACCTGAATTATGTCGCCGGAGCGTACATATTCTTTTGCCTTTTCAACCGATTGTTCAAACGCTGCACGGGAAATATTAGAACGGAAATCAACCGGTTTGACACACGATGCACTTTTTGGCGTAGCAAGCGGGTCTCGCAGGCGCTGAATAAGGGTAGTGATTTTCTGCGTAGCAGAGCGGTAGGCCTCTTCCGCAGAAACGCTTTCGGTGATATGAGCGTTTGAGACAACCTTTATTTTTTGACGCATGGTGTCGAAGATTACGATCGTATCGGTTATCAGGAAGTAGGAATCGTAGCACCCCAGCACAACCGGATTTTCGGCCGGTAACGTCTCAAAATGCCGAACCATGTCATAGCCGAGATATCCGACAGCACCGCCAAAAAAACGTGGCAGTCCTTCGACCTCTACCGGAGAATACTGTGCAAGAAGGTCACGGACGGAGTTGAGCGGGTCCGGTGATTCGTGGCGTGTTGTTACGCCGTTGGTGATGACTTCGACGGTATTTCCCTGCGAGCGGATAATCGTAGCAGGAGTTGAACCGATAAAACTGAAACGGCCCCACTTTTCGCCACCCTCGATACTCTCCAGGAGAAAGGAAAACTGCCCGTCATCGATCTTTTTGAAGGCGGATACCGGCGTATCCATGTCGGCCATGATCTCACAGTAAACCGGTATCAGGTTGCCGCTATCTGCCAGGGTACAGAAAGTTTCAAAAGGGGGGAAAAACATGCTCGCTCCAGATTGGGTAAGTGGTAGTGACGCTAGCACAGCGCTAGACCAGAGTCAAGGTGACGGTGGTAAATTTCTGAATGATTGACGCTTGACAAACGCACCTACTCTATGATTAATTATCATTCCATGAACTCAAACCGCTTCTACACCGCTTTCAGCTTTTACTTTTGGTACGGCTTTTATTTCAGGCCGTCTGCCCGGGTAGAGGTGTAAGCGAAGGAGCTATTACACGAAACCGCAACCGGGGCAGACGCAAGTCTCCCCGGTTTTTTGCTGTCTGATCTTGTCATCATGCAGCCTGGGCCGGGGGGAAACTTCCGGCCCAACTGTTTGCGGGAAAGGAGCAGGAAAATGATTATCGTAATGAAGGCTGGTGCGGCAAAAAAAGACAGGGACGTAGTGCTGAAGAGTATCCGGGAATTGGGGTACAAGCCGCATATCATCCATGGGGAGACACGTGACGTGATCGGTGCGATTGGTGGTGATCATGGTAAAACGGCGCTACAGAGACTGGAAACGCTGCATGGAGTCGAACAGGTACTTCCTATCCTGCAGCCGTATAAACTGGCATCGAAAGAGATCAAAAAAGAAGCCAGTCTGATCAGAATCAGCGACAACGTCGTAATCGGCGGCACGCAGGTTGTTGTTATGGCCGGTCCCTGCTCAGTGGAGAGCGAAGCGCAGATTATAGAATCAGCCCTTGCTGTTAAGAAAGCGGGAGCGCATGTTCTGCGGGGGGGCGCTTTTAAGCCGCGTACCTCACCCTATTCGTTTCAGGGACTGGAAGAAGAGGGGCTCAAGCTGCTGGCCAAGGCGCGCGATCTGACCGGATTGCCGATTGTGACAGAAGTTATCGAACCGGAAACAGCCGAACTGGTTGCTGAATATGCCGATATCCTGCAGATCGGCGCCCGTAATTCACAGAATTTTGCGCTGCTCAAAAAAGTTGGCCAGTTGCAACGTCCGGTACTCCTCAAGCGCGGTATGTCGATGACGATCCAGGAATTCTTGATGAGTGCCGAATACATCATGAGTGAGGGGAATCAAGACGTGATCCTGTGCGAACGGGGGATCAGGACTTTTGAGACCGCCACCCGCAATACCCTGGATCTTTCTGCAATTCCGGTGCTGAAAGGAAAAACTCATCTGCCGGTTGTAATCGACCCCTCGCATGGAACCGGTAACCATCATTACGTTGCCCCGATGTGTTACGCATCAGTAGCAGCCGGTGCCGACGGACTGATTATCGAGGTACATCCTGATCCGGAACATGCTTCATCTGATGGCGCCCAGTCACTCAGGCCGGAAAAATTCGAGGAGATGATGGCAAAACTGAGGCTGTTTGCCGAGGTGGACGGAAGGACGCTTTAAAATCTGCCTACTACTAAATACGTTATAATTCAGACCCCTTCCAAGCCTCCCACATCCGTGGAGGCCTGGAAGGGGTCACCAGATTCAATCCTGATATAAATCCCGTATCTCCCGGAAGGTATCCAGGCACTCCAGAAAAACAGTCACCAAATTCGGGTCAAACTGTGTGCCGGATCCCTCCTGAATCATCTTTACGACATCTTTTTCATCCCAGGCATCCTTATAGTAACGGCGACAGGAGAGGGCGTCATAGACATCGGCCAGCGCAACTATCCTGCCGAAGAAAGGAATTTCTTCTCCGCGTTTGCCGTGAGCAGAGCCGTCCTCCTTCTGATAGCCGACCAGAACTTCCTGGGTTACCGGATCGACATGCCCTGGATAACCATTGCCATCCCAGCGTTCATGATGGTTCAGAGCCACAATGGCGGCTGACTCATCGAATTCCGAATAGATATCGGCAAACAGGTTGGCTCCCAGAAGCGTATGCAGTTTCATGGCCTGATATTCTTCGTCGGTAAAGCGCCCCGGTTTTTTCAAAATCATGTCAGAAATCGCAATCTTGCCAACGTCGTGCAGCATTGCCGACATGCGCAGAACATCCCGATTCTTGTCGATATCAAATTGCGGGAGATCTTGCGTACGGGCCCAGGCTTCATAGAGGACAACTGAATAGGCGGCCACGCGGTTTACATGTGCCCCGGTTTCCTTAGGGTCGCGCAGTTCGGCCATCTTGTTCATCCGCATGATGATCTCACGGGTCATTTTGGCGCGTTCCACAGCGATGGCTGCGGTGTTGGCAAAGTAACCGATAATTTCCTCATCTTCTTTCTCAAATGGGATCACGGCCTTTTGGATGTCCATGGCGTTGATCAGTTGCAGTACGCCGATGGTATCCTTGCGGAAGTTTTTTAATGGAATTGTCAGAAGGGAACGTGTGCGATAGCCGGTTTGCAGGTCATATGACCGGTTGAAAAAAAAGGGGAAGCTGCCACTGATTTCATAGGCATCGGGGATGTTCAGGATTGATCCGTTGGCCGCCACCGAACCTGCGATCGAATTATTGTTGATCGGTATCGTAAAGCTGGCGTAGGGGAGCTTTTTACCGGGGGGCAAAAGTTGTTGCATAGTGTCGTTCTGGGCGTAGCGGAAGGAGAGCAGGTCCCCTTCTCGGACGTAGATTGAACCGGCATCGCAGTTGGTGAACGTGCGCGCTTCGCTGAGAATCTTCTCCAGAACAAGATCAATGTCTTTGAACTGGGATAACTGATTGCCAAGATCGATAATCGTGCGTAGCTTTGCTTCTACGGTTTGCATGAGAAAGGTACCTCGTCGGACAAGTTGAAGCATAGTAGCGCATTCTGAGCTAGAATTAAACAGGAATTGAGATGAGTAATTAGACCTCTTTTACATTGCGTGATGGCTGTAATTACACTAGGATGTCCGGAAAAATCCGGAGGTGGATCATGACGTTTCGAAGATTTGCTGGTACTGTTTTTCTACTCTCTGTTATTGGTGTGCTGTTGAGCGGACCAGTGGTGGCTGCTGAAACAGCGACTGTTCTGGAACAATCAATGTCTGATACGCTGGATATCTGGCGGGAAGGGCGCTATGAACAGCTTTTTGAACGTCTGGCCCATCGCGGTAAAACCTCCCGTGAGGCATTTGTAAAACAAATGGGGTCGACTACCATTCGCCCCGCCTGTTGCTGGCAGAAAATGGAGAATTTTAAAATTCTGAATGAAAAACGGACTGAAGCGACTGTTTACGTCAAGGTAGGGTTGGAAGGATCAACGTCGGGGAATGGATCAAGCACCCGTGAGTTCAAGTTGACTCATCAGGAGGGCGTCTGGAAAATGCAGCTGGCGGATGTGTATGCAATTGCCGGGGTAACCGGTAAAAAGGGGGGCGGAGCAAAACGGCATACGAAAAAGGCCTCGCCTTACACCAACTAGACGATGGAGCAGATATGACCGAATCGACCGAACGCAACGACCTGGCCGGATATGCCTGTAGTAGCGCAACCACCCGTGGTCGCAAACATCCGGAAGAGTATCGCGATAACCGGCCTGCCTTTGAACGTGACCGTGACCGGATCATTCATTGTGCTGCTTTCCGCCGCCTGGAGTACAAAACGCAGGTCTTTGTCAATCATGAGGGTGATTATTACCGGACCCGGTTAACGCACTCTCTGGAAGTGGCTCAGATAGGTCGGGCCATCGCCCGAAAACTCCATCTGAATGAGGAGTTGACCGAGGCTTTGGCGCTGTCGCATGATTTGGGACATACTCCCTTTGGGCATACTGGTGAAGAGGTGCTGAATCGCTTGATGCAGGGGTTTGGCGGATTTGAACATAATCTGCAGTCGTTCCGGGTTGTCGACGAGTTGGAAGAGCGCTACCCCGGCTTTAATGGACTTAACCTTACCTGGGAAGTACGGGAAGGGATCATCAAGCATTCGTCCCCCTACGATGCGCCGGTCCAAACCATGGCGGAATTTCTGCCGGGTGTCATTCCGACGATTGAGGGGCAGTTAATCAACTACGCCGACGAGATAGCTTACAATAACCATGATATTGACGACGGTTTGAAATCCGGCTATGTGACGTTGGCGATGCTCGAACAGGTCGATTTATGGCATCAGGTCAGCAGCGCGGTCAGACAGAAGTATCCGGCCATTGATGACAAACGTCTGGTATATCAGACGATCAGCGCCCTGATTGGTCTTTTAATCGGCAACCTCTGTACGACTTCCCTCGACAATATCGGACGTTACGGCATTGCGACGCTTGACGACCTGCGGCGGGTAAATCGGGCGGTTGTACATTTTGATGATGAAATGACGATGCGGAATCTTTCGCTGAAACGGTTTCTGTTCACGCATCTGTATCGGCACTACAAGGTTGAAAAGATGCGGGTCAAGGCCGAAGTGTTTATCGCACGATTATTCGAGACCTACCTGAGTAACTCTCATCTGCTGCCCCCCAAATATCAAATGCGGGTTGAGCGGTTCGGTCTTCAGAGGGTTGTATGTGACTATATCGCCGGCATGACCGATCGTTTTGCACTCGACGAATATAAGCGGCTGTTCGAGCCGTATGAAAGAGTCTCGTGATGGAAAAAGTGGCACCTGTAGAACAGTATGATTTTTTCGCGTTTCTTTCACGGATGCGCTATATCAGTCGCTGGGGGTTGATGCGCAACACGGTACCGGAGAATATTCAGGAGCATAGCCTGGATGTAGCGGTGATCGCGCACGCTCTGGCCATGATTCGTAACACCTATTACGGAGGGACGCTGGATCCGTCCCGTGCTGCTCTGTATGGCGTTTTTCACGACGCCAGCGAGATCTTTACCGGTGACATGCCGACGCCGGTTAAACACTTTAATCCCAACTTCAAACGTTCCTTTCACCAGTTGGAGGATCGTGCCCGCAGAAAGCTGCTGGCCATGCTCCCCCCCGATTTGGCCAAAGAGTATGAACCGCTGTTCTTTTTTGATGATCAAGAGGAGTATGTGCAGCTAGTCAAAGCGGCTGACAGAATTGCAGCACTGACCAAGTGTATCGAGGAGAGCAAGAGCGGAAATCGTGAATTCAGGCGGGCAGAAACGGAACATTTTCAGCAGCTTGCTGCCAGCCCGCTTTCCGAGGTACGCTACTTTCTTGAAAAATTTCTGCCAGGCTACCGGCTGTCGCTTGATGAATTGAATCTGGGATAGCGTCTCGCGTGAATCAGGCGATCTGATACCCGACAACGTCTTCGGCGTTCAGGTCGTTGCATACCGATATGATCTTTTCCGAGCCATTTTGTCGAACGCGTATCCGACAAGTGGCACCGGCTTCAGCCCTGGTGTAGCGCAGCAGTATTCTGGCCGCCAGAAGGGTGGAATCAACGCTTTGCAAACCGGAAACAATTCCGAGCGGAGTGTTGCCATCCAGCCAGGTTAGAGCCGCTTCTTCCGGATGGCGGATCGTTTCCAACTGATCATTATGTTGTTCGTTACGCCCGACGATCAGTTTGCTCTGTTCTGCAATGCGGTAATGCCGGCCAATTTTAAGCAGAGTGAAGTCACGCAGATTGAGTGTAACCGTGTGGTAAAAAATATCCTTGATCTTTGGTATGAAGGATGGTTCGGTAAGCAGGCAGCCGCCTCCCGGGCAGGGGTAGTTTTTGACATCCAGTTCGTCAGCCAGCTGCATCTGAATCTGGCGTGAACGACCATTAATCGACAGCAGTTTCGTGCGATCCACCCAGCCCTCTTTTTCGGGAATTGTCTGTTCAAAGTGGTGGGCCGAAAGTGGACGCAGCAGTAAACCTTCCAAACCGCTCTCTCGCTCAATGACACGCAGGGTATCACGGCGCTGGCTCATCGGGCGTTGTCCAAGCACTTCGCCGGTGATCACGAAATCAGCGCCGCTCTCAGTCATGTACTCTTTTGCTTTTCTGAGCAGATAGATGCGGCAGTCGATACAAGGATTCATTCCTGTTCCGTGGCCGTGTGGCGGGTTGCGGATCAGTTCGAGATAGTCGAGCCCTTTAGGTATGACCTTGATCGGGATGTTGAATTCATGGGCGACACGCGCAGCTTCCGATTTACAACCGGAGCTTTTTCCGGTACAGCTGCAGAAGGGCGAGGTAAAGTTGAGGGCTTCCACTTCGATGCCCATATCAAGCATAATTTTGACAGCCAGTGTTGAATCAAGGCCCCCTGAAAGAAGGGCCAGTGCTTTGCGTTTCATGAGCAGTTCCTGTCGTGGTGTGAAGAGAATATTATCCCAGCTATCAGCTTCTTGCCGGTATTTGTGTGCAACGCTAGCATGTCAGACGGGCAGATGTAAAGCCGTACGTCGGAATTATGACACAGATCCGCATGAACTTTGGAAGTCAATGATCCGATTACAATCAGTCTTCATGACCTGTCGTTGCCAGGTGTCATTTTTTTGAAGGAACAAAGAGTATGATCACAGCAAATGAAAAATTCTTTTTAGGGCGACAGCCGATCCTTGATCGCAAACAGGAAATCATCGGCTATGAACTGCTGTTTCGTTCGGCAGATATGGACCATGCCGTATTCGACAGCTACTCGCACGCCAGTTCCAGTGTCATTACAACAGCATTGGCATCGTTTGGCATTCAGGAGGTGTTGGGTGGCAAACTCGGCTTTATAAATGTTCATCTCGGTCTGCTGCTTTCTGAGATGCTTGAATTGTTGCCAATCGGTCAGACTGTTCTGGAACTGCTTGAAATAATAGAGCTTGATGAACAGGTGCTGGAACGATGCCGTGAGCTTAAATCACTTGGTTTCATGCTGGCACTTGATGATCATGAATATGACCCGGCCCATCGCGATATCTATCAGGTTGTCAATATCATAAAAGTTGACATTCTTTTGACCGGTGTGGATGCCTTACCGGAGATCGTCAGGAATTTACGCACCTATCCTGTCAAACTTTTGGCAGAAAAAGTTGAAACTATAGAACAGTTCCAGATATGCTTTGATCTCGGCTTTGATCTGTTTCAAGGTTATTTCTTTGCCCGCCCGGTTGTGCTCAACCGCAAAAAGATAGATATATCCGGTATGGCGTTGCTCAAGCTGCTCCAACAGCTGATCTCAGACCCCCGAATCGATAAGCTTGAGCTGATCTTTAAAGAGAATCCCAGTCTCTCCTTCAGTCTGTTGCGCCTGGTCAACTCGGTCGCTATGGGCATGCGCGAAAAAATTAAGACGCTTCGTCACGCAATTATCATGCTGGGTGTCAATCATTTGAGGCGTTGGACACAACTTTCGCTGTTTGCCGGTCATGACGCCCGCTCGGTAAATCATCCGCTGCTTGAGATGGCGGCTGTTCGCGGACGGTTGATGGAGACGATGTGTTCACAGATAGCAGGTCGCGCAACAAGCGATGAACAGGCTGAAGCTGCTTTTATGGTCGGTATCCTCTCGCTGCTGGATGTCCTCTTTGAGACCCCCATGGAAGAGATTCTCTCCAATCTGAACCTGAACGATGACGTCAGTTCAGCGCTCTTGCGGCGAGAGGGGAGTTTTGGCAAAATGTTAACGTTGGCTGAGAAACTGGAAGTAGCTGATTTTGAAGCGGTAACGGTTCTATTGGGTGAGTGCGGATTGTCACTTGACGAACTTTTGACAGCTCAGCTGGAGGCGTTCAACTGGAGGAGTTCAATTGTTAATCAGCTGGAGTGACCGCTTCGGTAACGAGCAGTCAATTCGGTTGGCGAATCTCCCTGTAAGCAGTTCAGCAGGCATGTGAGAGCAGTGAACAGCCGTTTTTTACGTAGGTTCCCTCTTTTTGCGGATCCACAACCCAGTACAGGTAGTCCTCTCCAAGCATAATCGCTACCGGAACATCAAGAGTAAGTGCGTACATCTGGGCAACTGAATAAAAAGGAAATTTTGCGTACATTTCAGGCCTCCGATACGAGAGAAACAGATACCATTTACATGGTCTCAATGACTGTGTATTCCATATAGCACGATAGGTGCCAAAAAAATAATAGCATAAATACAGTGTGTTATGCTTTTTGTCATAAATATGACAAAAAGTTGTCCAAGTATTCAAAAAAAATTCAACATTTTGACTTTTAAGGTGGTTTTCGTGTGGACTGAAGAGCTGCTGGCACGATATCTGAGCGGTGAAGCGCTGGAAATCGTTCGTGAACATAGCCGTTACGTGATGCGCCTTGCATTGCAGGTTGCCGGACGGTTGCAGATGACGCCTGCTGAGATGGTTTTTATCGAAGAGGCAGCCATGCTGCATGATATCGGTGTATGTCAGGTCAATGCGCCGTCGCTCGGATTGTACGGAACGCAACGCTATATCATGCATGGCGTGCTTGGCCGCCTGATTCTCGAGCAGGAAGGCTATCCGCTCCATGCACTCGTCTGTGAGCGCCATACTGGTGTCGGCATAACCAGTGAAGATATCGTCAGGCAAAAGCTGCCGCTCCCTGAGCGGGATATGTGTCCGATATCTCTAGCAGAACAGGTGATCTGTTTTGCTGACCTTTTCTATTCAAAGAAACCAGGTAACGTGCATATCCAGAAGAGTATTGATAAAATCAGGGGAAATCTGGCTGCGTTCGGGCAGGCCAAGGTACAGATTTTTGAGGAATGGTTGCTCCAGTTTGGAACGCCCTCTTTTAAAACCTGAGCTGATTGAGTGTCTGTTACACACCGGTCGGCTGGTCGAGTTTATCACGTTTATCGTTGAGCTCATCATTACGTCGCTTGTTCTCCCAATCGCGCTGAGTTTCTTTGAACTGTCTGTCAGATTCCTGAAGTCCTGCTCTTACTTGGTTGATTATTCTTTGAGCGTCATCCTTTCCTTTGCAAAGTCCGTAAAACATAATGCAGACACGACCGAGGCCGCATTCACCGGGCTGGCCGGTGCGATAGCTTTCGCTATAAGTGGCGTATGAATGCCGCAGGGTATGGACAGTTAAAAAATTCAATATGGCACGAAAACCACACATACATACTACCCGGCGGGCGTTACGTTGTTGAATCAGTCGTAATATACGGTTGCTTTTTCCCGCTCCATGATTTATGTTTGCCACCCCGATTCATCGGTATTCATTTTTCCCTCCAGGCGGTACCCCTTGCAGGATTTGACCCCCACCATGCAGAATTTACGTTCTCGTATTGATAGTATTGATGACGACATCCTGAAACTTCTGAACGAACGCTCTGAGGTCGTACTTGAAGTCGGTCGCTTGAAGTCGGGTCATAACCTCGATTTTCATGTGCCTGGTCGTGAACGGGCGATTTACGAAAGACTCCTCGGTAATAATTCCGGTCCATTTCCCAACGATGCCTTGAAGAATGTTTACCGGGAAATAATCTCGGCCTGTCTGGCATTGGAATCGCCGATGAAGGTCTCTTTTCTGGGCCCTAAGGCAACCTTCAGTCACCTGGCAACCATGCAGCAGTTTGGCCTTTCGGCCGAATTGATCCCGATGAAGTCAATCCCGGCGGTTTTTGAAGAGGTCGAAAAAGGCAAAGCGCTCTACGGAGTCGTTCCGGTTGAAAATTCGACCGAAGGGGTTATTTCTCACACGCTTGATATGTTTGTGGAAAGCAAGTTGCAGATTACGGCGGAGATTCTGCTGGAAGTTCACCATGACCTGCTCTCCCGTACCGGTCGAACGGAAGATATCAAGAAGGTTTATTCGCACGCTCAACCGATTGCCCAGTGCCGTCAGTGGCTCGATGAAAACCTGCCCGGAATTCCACTTGTAGATGTGGCCTCCACCGCAGTGGCTGCACAGATCGTCAGCGAGGATTACACCGCAGCTGCCATTGCCAGCGAACTGGCCGCTTCGCTCTATGATCTTAAAGTTGTCCGGAGCAGGATCGAGGATCAGGTAAATAATTTCACCCGCTTTCTCGTGATTTCCCGTAAAGCGTGCGACCGGACGGGTAGCGATAAAACATCGGTGCTCTTCTCGGTCAAGGACGAACCGGGAATCCTCTTCCGCATGCTGGAGCCCTTTGCCAAGCGGGGCATCAATCTTTCAAAAATTGAATCGCGCCCCTACAAAAGCAAGGTCTGGGAATATATCTTTTTCCTTGATCTTTTTGGACACTTCACTGATTCCGACGTTGCGGAGGCACTTAAAGAGCTCAAGCCGTGCTGTCAATTTCTTAAAATTCTCGGATCGTACCCCCGGTCGATGTGAGGGCCGTGCAATGATCATTAAACGTCTTGCCGTTATTGGAGTTGGACTGATCGGCGGTTCCTTTGCTTTGGCTCTGCGCCAGGCGGGTGCTGTCGAGCGGGTTGTCGGCATCGGCAGATCGCGAGCCAATCTTGAAGATGCACTCTCTCTGGGGATTTGCGATGAAATCAGCCAGGACGCTCTCCAAGGGGTGCAGGGGGCCGACATGGTTTTTATCTCCGTGCCGGTTTGCTCTATTCCTGCTGTTCTTGCCGAGATTGCGCCGGCTCTGGCACCTGGTTGCATCGTAACGGACGGCGGCAGTGTCAAGACGGCTATCGTCCGTGAATGTCAGGCGCTTATGCCTCCCGGTTGCCACTTTGTCGGAGGGCACCCGATTGCCGGTACGGAATATTCCGGTGCGGCGGCTTCATTTGCCACGCTCTACCGGGGTAAACGCTGCATTTTAACTCCCACCGACTCTACTGATCCTGATGCACTTGAAACGGTCGCACGTCTATGGCGTTGCTGCGGAGCTGAAGTCTGCTCGATGGAGCCGGGCCATCATGACCGGATTTTTGCTGAAATTTCGCACCTGCCGCATGCGGTTGCGTATGCGTTAGTGCATGCCGTCGGGAGTGCCGATGCTGAAGGTGAAAATGTACTCTCCTTCTCGGCGGGCGGTTTTAAGGATTTTACCCGCATCGCATCATCAGATCCGGTCATGTGGCGCGATATAGCCCTGATGAACCGGGAGGCATTACTGAACAGCATTGACGGCTTTTCCGCCAGTCTGGCCGAACTACGTCGGCGTATCGACGGTCGTGATCAGCCCGGTTTGACTGAATTCTTCACCATCGCCAAACAGTTTCGCGATGGAATCGTATAAAATAAATTTAGTGCTGTGTTAACGGAGAATACGTGAAATCAACCATCATTCAGCCTGTTGTTGCCGTTAAAGGCGAGATAAGCGTACCGGGCGACAAGTCCATTTCACACCGCTCTATCATGCTGGGGGCCATTGCCAATGGAATTACCGTCGTGCACGGCTTCCTGCGCGGCGAAGATAATTTTTCCACGATGAACGCGTTTCGCGCCATGGGTGTCACGATCGACGATGACGGTTCGACTCTTCAGATTCACGGACGCGGATTGCATGGTCTCCAGGAAGCGAGTGATGTCCTTGATTGCGGTAATTCCGGCACAACTATCAGGTTGATAACGGGACTGCTCTCGGGCCAATCTTTTTTCTCCGTTGTGACCGGCGATCAATATCTGCGAAAACGCCCCATGAAGCGGGTCGTTGAGCCACTCACTCGCATGGGTGCCCGTATCATGGGGCGCAAGGGCGGGACTCTGGCTCCGCTGGCGATTAATGGCGGTAATCTGAACGCTATCGGCTATGATTCTCCGGTCTCCAGTGCCCAGATCAAATCTTCCATTATGCTGGCCGGACTGTATGCCGATGGCGAAACCTCAGTCCGTGAGCCGAGCCCGTCGCGGGATCATTCCGAACGTATGTTTCATCTTTTTGGCGCATCTCTGAAGCGTTTCAATAACGGGATCACCGTACGGGGAGGGTACGAACTTACCGCGCAAGAGGTTATCATCCCGGGTGACATCTCCTCGGCTGCTTTTTTTATGGTTGCTGCCCTGATTACCCCCGGCTCAGAACTGCTGATTCGTTCGGTCGGCGTTAACCAGACCCGCAGCGGAGTTATTGATATCCTGAAAGCCATGGGGGGCGATATTCGGCTATTGGAAGAACGTGAGCTGTCGGGTGAGCCGGTGGCCGATATTCTGGTACGCTCTTCACGCTTGAAAGGTATCGCCATTTCCGGTGACGTCGTCCCTCGTGCCATCGACGAATTCCCGGCCATATGCGTGGCGGCTGCCTCAGCTGAGGGTGTGACCACCATCAGGGATGCTCGTGAATTGCGGGTCAAGGAGGCCGATCGCATAACTGCGATGGCGACCAATCTTCGAATACTGGGTGTTACCGTTACCGAAACCGAAGATGGCATGGATATCACCGGCGTTGAGCGATTCTCAGGTGGAACTGTCGATAGCCACGGAGATCACCGGATTGCCATGTCTTTATCTGTTGCTGCTCTGGTAGCTTCCGGTGCCGTCACGATTTATGATACCAATTGTATTGCGACCTCATTTCCTACCTTTTTCCCGCTTCTGGAAAAAGTTTCCCAAAACTAAGGTATGAGCGCCCGCAAGAACGGTATAATTATTGCTCTTGATGGTCCCTCGGGGGCCGGCAAGAGTACGGTAGCCCGTCTGCTGGCTGATGGTCTCGGCTACATGCAGATCGATACCGGTGCCATGTACCGTGCGGCGGCGCTTCTGATTTCACAGGCCGGCATTGATGTGACTGACCAGCTGGCGCTGGTTGCATTTTGCAATGAGCTCGATATCCGTCTTGAGCTGCACAATGGCAGGCAGCGCGTAGTTGCCAACGGAGCTGATGTCACAGAACTGATTCGCACGCCCGAGATGTCCCTGTTGACGTCACGAACGTCTGCATTAAAGCCTGTGCGGGATGCATTGCTAAAATTGCAGCGTCTTTTGGGAAGCCAGGGTGGCGTTGTTCTGGAGGGGCGTGATATCGGCACGGTCGTGTTTCCTGATGCCGAGCTGAAATTCTACCTGATCGCTTCTGCGGAAGAGCGTGGTCGCCGTCGCTACCAGGAACTGACGTTAAAAGGTGAGCAGGTGAGCCTGGAAGGAACGATTGCCGAGGTGATCGCGCGTGATCAGCAGGATTCCGAACGGGATCTGGCGCCGCTCAGGCAGGCAGAAGATGCTATTGCCATTGATTCTTCACATCTCACACTTGAAGAAGTTCTTACCCGGATGATGGCTATCTTTCACCAGAGAACAGAGTCAACAGGATCAACGCTATGAGAGTAATTCTTGCACGACAGGCCGGTTTCTGTTTCGGCGTTAAGCGCGCTACACAGATGGCCTTTGAAGCGGCCGGTAAAGACCAGAAAACGTTCACACTCGGACCGATCATTCATTCGCCGCAGGTTGTGCACAAGCTGGAAGAGATGGGAGTCAAAGCTCTCAAAAACCTGGATAGTATGCAGAGCGGAACCATCATTATCCGTTCGCATGGCGTCGCTTCCGAAGAGATCAACGAGGCTGTTCAGAAAAATCTGGAGATCGTTGATGCAACCTGCCCGTTTGTAAAAAAAGCGCAGGAACATGTGAAAAGTCTCTCCAACACCGGCTATGGCGTTGTTGTTGTCGGTGATGCCGATCATCCTGAGGTGCAGGGCATCGTCTCCTACGGAGGTGAAAAGGTTTTTGTAGTCGGTTCGGGAGAAGAGGTCAAAAAACTTCCCAAGATGAACAAGATCGGCGTCGTCGCCCAGACAACACAGTCATTTGAAAACCTGAAGAACGTTGTTGTTGAATGTCTGCAGCGTGGCGGAGAAATCCGCGTATTTAATACGATATGCGATGCAACCGCCGTACGGCAGGAAGAGGCCAAGGAATTGGCCGGACAGGTTGACTGCATGATGGTGGTGGGTGGTTTCAATAGTGCCAATACCCGGCGTCTGGCCGAGGTATGCGCCGAATTACAACCCCGCACGCACCATATTGAAACGGCTGCCGAGATTGACGCTGCCTGGTTTGATGGTGTTCAGTGTGTCGGCGTAACCGCCGGAGCTTCTACGCCCAAGTGGATTATTGATGAAGTTATGAACAAAATTGAGGAATTGAATAAAAGCGATTGAAATTTTCCGATCATATTGCTACATTACACAGCTCGAAAAAAGAGAAGAACGATATAAACGTCCAGGGGGTAGGGTATTATGGTGGAATTTAAAAGGCTTGATTCTGTCGATGAGGAACACGAAGAAATCGACAGTGATCAGCAGAGTAGTGAATTTGCAGCTCTCTATACGGAAAGTCTCAAGGGACGACCCGAGCGGGATAAAATTATAGAAGGAACGGTTGTACGTGTTGATGCAGATACAGTACTGGTTGATATCGGCCTGAAATCGGAAGGACACGTTCCAACTTCAGACTTCCGTGATGCCAATGGCGAACTTGCGGTCAAGATAGGCGATAAGATTCGTGTGCTGATGACCCGTGAAGATGGTAAAAAAGGGTATGTGCTTTCCAAGAAGAAAGCTGATCAGCTGGCTGCCTGGGACAAAATCGGTGATGCCGGCCAGGAAGGTGGCATTGTCGAAGGTACGATTACTGGTAAGGTAAACGGTGGCTTTACGGTTGATATCGGCGTGCCGGCATTTCTACCCTCTTCGCAAGTTGATATTCGTCCTTCTTCTGACGGCGACAGCTATATCGGCCTCAAAAGTCGCTTCAAGGTCATTAAAATCAATCAGCGTCGTGATAACATCGTGCTCTCGCGTCGCGTTATCCTTGAAGAGGAACGTGCTGCCATTCGTGATGTTACGCTCGACAAACTTGAAGAAGGCCAGATTGTTGAAGGTACGATCAAGAATGTTACCGATTACGGTGCATTTGTTGATCTGGGTGGTGTTGATGGTTTGTTGCATGTTTCCGATCTTTCCTGGGGCAGAGTCGGTAAACCGGCAGACGTTCTCAAGCCGGGTCAGCATGTTACGGCCAAGGTCCTCAAATTTGACCGTACCAAAGGAAAGATTTCTCTCGGTATCAAGCAGACTCTGGCCGACCCCTGGCTTGAAGTTCCGAACAAATACCCGATCGGTAACCGCGTTAAAGGTTCCGTTGTCAGCCTGATGGAGTATGGTGCTTTTGTTGAACTGGAACCGGGTATCGAAGGTCTGATCCATGTTTCCGAGATGTCCTGGACCAAACGTGTACGCCGTTCAGCAGACGTTCTCTCTATTGGTGATGAGGTTGAAACAGTTATTCTCGGTATCGATATGGGTAATCGCAAGATCTCGCTCGGTCTCAAACAGACTTCCGAGAATCCATGGAATACGATTGCTGAAAAATATCCTGCCGGTACCAGACTTGAAGGACAGATCAAAAACATTACCGATTTCGGCATTTTTATCGGCATCGAGGATGGAATTGACGGCCTGGTTCATGTATCCGACATGTCCTGGACAAAACGCATCAAGCACCCTGCCGATGTGTATGAAAAAGGCAATCTGGTCCAGGCGGTTGTACTCAAAGTTGATATTGAAAACGAAAGATTGTCTCTGGGCATCAAGCAGCTTGAGCCGGATCCCTGGAGCCTGGCACCCGGCAAATATCGCAACGGCGCATTGGTTACCGGCACCGTTACATCGTTGACCGATTTTGGTGTGTTTGTTGAGTTGGAAGAGGGTATCGAAGGCTTGATTCATGTTTCCGAACTGTCGCGCGAGAAGGTTGCCTCTGCAAAAGAGTTTGCTGCAGTCGGTGATAAGCTTGAGACGATTGTGTTAAGTTGTGATCCCAAAGAGCGTCGCATCTCGCTGTCGATAAAATCAATGCATGTTGCAACGGAAAAGGCCGAGTTTGAACAGTATCTTGGGTCTCAGGGAGAGTCATCATCTACCTTTGGCGATCTGTTGAAGCAGAGCATTACCAACCGCAACAATTAAATTTGATATCTGCAGGAGGGTGTTGTGACGAAGAGTGAACTTATTGAAAAAGTCATGCAGACACATGGCATGCTGAATATGAAAGTTTCTGAGATAGTTGTTAACACGGTTTTTGATTCAATAGAAGAAGCACTCAGGGAAGGTGACAAGGTTGAAATTCGTGGTTTCGGGAGTTTTACCATTCGAGAACGACTGGCTCGTGAGGCCCGAAATCCGAAGAGCGGCGAAGTAGTTCGCATTCCTTCCAAACGAACCCCGTTTTTTAAGACCGGTAAAGAGCTGAAAGAGCGTGTTAACTGCTAAAAAAATGAGTTGTTACGCTTTTGTGCCCGAATGGCGGAACTGGTAGACGCAAGGGACTTAAAATCCCTCGGTGGAAACGCTGTGCCGGTTCGATTCCGGCTTCGGGCACCAGAAAAAACAAGGTCTTACGGATATTTTCCGTAGGGCCTTTGTTTTTGAGGTAATGCGCCTTGTCGTTCCTCTCCCCATCCTCTCCCCATTTATCCTAAAAACGGCAGTTCATGAACCACAGTGCAACTGAGAAACAGAGAAATCAGGCAGTTACATCAACAACTGACATAACCAAAATGGTGAGTGACTTTTTCTCGTTTTATTCTGAAATTTTCTTTGTTCTTGCTCGGTTGCTCTGTTGCTCAGTGTTTCAAATGCTTTTTCTAGGACTAATAACCTCAATGCCTGTCTGCCCTCTTCTTTCCAATGCGTATACTCTCACTACCCTTGCAATCAAACGAAATATTTAATGAAGATGGTTTCCAATGTCATTCAACTGCTTTTTCTGCTATGAAGATACATTTAATTTTACCTCGTTTCGTATGTGAATCCGAAACTATTGACGTTTCTACATAAGCGAGTAAAGGACACCGATGGCCAGAGAAAAGAAGGAAAAAACTGCAAACAAGAAATCCAAGAGCTTCGAAGAAACCCTGTGGGATTCCGCCAACAAGCTGCGGGGTTCGGTGGAGTCTTCGGAATACAAGCATGTGGTGTTGAGTCTGATCTTCCTGAAATTCGCGTCGGACAAGTTCATCGAGCGGCGGCAGGAGTTGAACAAAGAGGGGAAAGAGAAATACCTTGACGTGGTGGAATTTTACACCATGAAGAACGTCTTCTACCTGCCGGAGGAATCGCGCTGGAGCTTCATCCAGGCCAATGCCAAGCAGGATGATCTGGCGATCAAGGTTGATACCGCGCTGCATACCATCGAGAAGAACAACAAGGCCCTGACCGGCGCCCTGCCGGATAACTATTTCTCCCGGCTTGGTCTGGAACAAAGCAAGCTAGCGGCGTTGATTGACACCATCAGCAATATAAACACCATTGCCGACAAGTCGCAGGATGTGGTAGGCCGGGTGTACGAATACTTCCTGAGCAAGTTTGCCCTGGCGGAAGGGAAAGGCAAGGGAGAGTTCTATACACCCAAGAGCATCGTCAACCTGATTGCCGAGTTGATCGAGCCGTACCGGGGGATCATCTATGACCCCTGCTGCGGATCGGGCGGCATGTTTGTGCAGTCGATGAAATTTGTGGACAGTCACAAGGGGAACACCAAAGATATCTCTGTCTATGGCCAGGAAGGGACCACCACGACCCTCAAGCTAGCCAAGATGAACCTGGCGATTCGGGGTATTAACGGCAAGCTGGGCGACAAGGGATTTGACACATTCGCCAAGGACATTCATCCCGACCTTAAAGCTGACTTCATCATGGCCAATCCGCCGTTCAACCAGAAAGACTGGCGGGCCAGCGACGAGCTAACCGATGACCCGCGCTGGAGCGGCTACGACGTGCCGCCGACCGGCAATGCCAACTATGGCTGGATTCTGCACATGGCTGCCAAGTTGTCGGAGAACGGCATGGCAGGGTTCATCCTTGCCAACGGTGCGCTTTCCGGTGGCGGTGATGAGTATAAAATCCGCAAAAAGATGGTTGAGAATCACCTTGTTGAGGCGATTCTCCTCCTGCCGCGCAGTATGTTCTATACCACCGATATCAGCGTTACCCTTTGGATTCTGAACAAGAACAGGAAGGCACGGACCGTTTCCCATGCTGACGTGATCCGCAACTATCGGAACCGGGAAAACGACGTGCTGTTCATGGATCTCCGGCAGTGGGGCGAGCCGTTTGAGAAGAAATATGTCCAGTTTTCTGATCAAGATCGGGCAAAGATCACCAACACCTTCCACACCTGGCAGGAGGTTCGCGCAGAGAAGGAATACCAGGATGTCCCGGAATACTGCTATTCGGCAAAAATCGAAGAGATACGCGACAAGGATTATTCGCTTGTTCCGAGCAAGTATATTGAGTTCATCAACCGCGATGAGAATATTGATTTTGACGAGAAGATGACCCTGCTTCAGGCCAAGTTCAGCAGCCTTCTGAAAGAGGAATTAAAGTCGAAGAATGACCTGTTGAATGTCTTCAAGGAATTGGGCTATGAGATCAAACTATAAGAAGATCGGCCCATATATCCGTGAGGTTGTTGAAAAGAATACCGACCTTTCTGTTGAATTACTGCTTGGGGTCAGTGTAGCCAAGTCGTTTATTCCGTCCATTGCCAATATCATTGGCACTGACATGTCTACATACAAGATCGTCCGCAAAAATCAGTTTGCCTACGTAACCGTCAACCTCAGACCATCTTGAATGTGTTTCGGATTTATGATTGTGATGAGATTTGCCTTGCGGCGAGCCAGTTATCCGGCAGGAGTTGATCGATCTGCTTTGCGGGATGGGACATG
>DUZX01000019.1 GCA_013349325.1 Desulfuromonadales bacterium | reverse complement strand
CGAAAAAAACCTCCAGGTAAAGTAGAATGAGGCATATTCTACTCTACGAGGAGGTAATTGACCAGCATATTTTGAAACTTGCTGGTTTACTTCAGAAATAAAGTATGAACAAATTCACCGTGGCTTCCTTACCCCCCTTCTGGTCATAGATCACGACGGGAGCATTTTTAGTGACATCGAGTTTTTTGACATGTTTGTTAAGTTGCTTTGCTGGAAAGGCAACAGCTCCCGTGATGAACCCTTTGGCCGCTTCTTTTTCTGGACGTACATCGAGCAGCACGTGGGGAATATTCTTGTCAAGCCAGGCTTCTTTCAGGAACTGAACTGTGAGAGCGGCAGAATTTTTCTCAAGCCAGGCCGGCATTCCATCTATGTATACCTTGATGTTTGTGTAGCCAAGCTTCCTGGCTTTTTCGGCCGAGCCGGGGCTCATGTTACAGGTCACTCCGGCACAATAGAAGATAATCAGGGCGTTCTTGTCTTTTGGCAGCAGTTTTTCGGCAAGCTTATCGAAAGCCGGAAACGGAAGGTTATTCGCCGTTGGGATGTATCCATCCTGGAAGCGTGGCAGCGGTCGTGAATCAAAGAGGAAATATTTTCCTTTCTCCGGCCCCTGGGCCACAAGCTTTTCGATGTCCGTCGTTTTCATAACCATGTCCGGTGAAACTTTGACCGGCGGTTTTGCAATGAGTTTAGTTGCCGTTTTAACACCATTTTTTTCGGTGTACTCGACTTTTACCTCATGTCCTTTCTTAATCAGGTTATCTTTTAAAAACTCGCCGTCGCCGGTTTTGCCTGCACCATTGACGACTTTTATCTCGTCTTCATCAAACTTGAACTGTTCGACGGCATCATCGATTTTGACCTGAATGGTTTTGGCCTTGAATGTCACGATATCAAAGTTACCGCGAACCGAACCCGGCTCTGCCTTGTGACAGTTGGTGCAAATCTTGGCGATGGTCGCTTTGGCAGGTGAAACAAACGGTGCGGTAGGCTCTGCTGCTAAGACAGTCGTAGTTGTAACACACACGGTTACGGTGAAAAGAATCGTCTTCATTGTCATGGATACGTCTCCTCATTGATGAGTTACAGCCTAGCAGCCGGCCGTTTTTTTAAACATCTTGCTCGTGTTTTTATCTCCGGATTTTTCATACTTTGTGCGAATTTCATCACCTTCAACAATGCGCTTGTCCTTAAATTTGTCCAGCGTCAGATCGTCAGTAACGATGATCGTAACCGGTGCTTCTGTTTTTGTGTCTTTAAGGATCACGATTGCAGACTTTCCGTCGGCAGCCAGCTCTATTTTCGACAGTACGCCGACCATCTTGACGTCTTCAGCTCTGGCGGTTCGGACCAGTGCAAGCGTTGAAAGCAGCATCATGGCCACAAAGACGATAGAAAAATATTTTCTCATAAGTAACTCCTTACCATTTCACGTTATTAGAACTTTACTTCGAATGTGCCGTAAATATCATGCGCAGTTTTTACAGGAGCCATCATCAAAGCTGTTGTAGGCTGTATCGATGATATTTTGACGGGAGCACCAACCCAGTTATTACTTCCGGTGTATTCGAAATCATAATACTGATAGCCAAGTTTGAAAAATGCCTTTGCAAAATAGCTGGAAATTGGCTTCAGGTTGAGTTCTTGGATGATGTACGGCTCAAAAACATTGCCCCTGGTTCCAAGCTTTGCCGTCCACATGTCATCGGATGCCGGTGTAAAGGGAATCCAGTTCTCTGAACCATGATTAAATTCAAATCCAATTTTGGTTTTTGATGGAAGATCATAGCGTAAGCCGGCGTAGAGCGCCCAACCGGTTTTGCTGGACGTAGAGGGCGCCTGACCTGCAAATATTCCATCAAATGTGTTGGTCAATAGACCGAGTCCATTTGAAGTGTTGCTGCTTGGGTGGGTAATGCTCAAGCCAAAGTCCGTGAAGAAATTCAAGCTGCCGGGGCCAATGTTTTTGAGGGTGCTCATTGCACCTGCGCCGTACCAATCAATACTTCCAAGATTGGTGGAAGCAGAGAACGGCATACCAAAAGAAGTTGAGCTCATAGCGGATGCATCAAAAATGTCAAAACCTCTATTCCACTGCAGCCAAACGCGTAGTGGATCAGTTTCATATGGAATGATCGCGATACCGAGCATATCGGTATCTTTAAGGCTGTTGGTTGATGTTTTAAAGCCGCTGTCAAACCCGCGACCGTAACACACCTTGGCGTATGCTCCCGGCAGCATTTCAATGTCGGGGGCCCAGCCAAGCGTCATACCGTCAAATGCGTAATCTACAAGCAACGCCGGGGTACCACCATTACCGGGACGTTCCCTGTTCGAGCGCAGGTTGCTGGGGGCGCCGTCTGTAGAAGGACGTCGACCAACCGAGAACCATACCGGTTGGTCGGCGATGTTACTCCAGGTTGCATATGCACGGTCAACGTCGAGCAAACTACTTGATGGCACATGACCGATGGTTCCATCCATCACACCTACACGGTCGGCAAAATACGTTCCTGTTGTTGCTTCAGTACCTTGAGATCCAAATGACTTGTACATTGCCAACTTAACGTTGACGGTAACATCCTGAGTGGCTTTGGCATGGAGATCGAGACCGAATTTATTGGTATATAATGTTTCGTTTTTCGGTTTTGTTGCAGGAACAGCAGCATACGCCATAGCCGCGCCGAATTGTGCCGGAGTCGGGCCAGTAAGCGGATTGACCCCATTTAGCGGGTTAGAAAGATATGCGTTTACAGCCATGGCATTGGTATACGCTGACGTCTGGCCATGAAGTGAATCAACCCGGAAACGGTAATCACCGCCTATCGTTAACCATTTACCAATGGATTTATCCTCGACTTTTTTGACCGAGCCCTTCAGATCGGCAACTTCTTTGCTCAATTTCTCGATTTTTAGCATCAAATCTTCATCTGCCGCCTGGGCAGCCAGAGGTAACATCATGCCGAAAGCCGCGATACAAACAACCTTTTTAGCCATTTCACGTTTCATACGACCTCCAATTCGTAAAGTTTTTTTGTTCCGCGATTCGTTGTCTCTGCAAAAACTACTGTAATAATAGCTGAAAAACAATCCACCCCCTCTTTGTAATTTTACTTCCCAAATATATTGATTCTCATATGCAACATTATGGCCAAACATATAGTTATTAGAATATGCAGTGTTACGAATATGTTGACTGTTCTGGTAAATAATACGTAATTAGTTTGATAGTTATATATCTTGACATTCATATAATTATATAGTATTTCAAGCCGAAAAAATCCGACATAAAAAACTTTCTGCCATCAGGTGACAACTATGATTGATTTGCTGGAATACAGGTTTCTGATTCCGCTTGTTCTTTTGCTTGGGTTAGCACCTTTTTATCCGCAGCCGCATATAGTGGAAAAGTTCAGGATGCTGAGAGAAGGAACACTCAACCGGCCGATCGATATCTTTGATCTTTTCTGGCATGCTTGGCCGTGTGCGCTTATGACATACAAAGTCGTTCGTGATCTTGTATCCCGCTAGGGAATATTTATTAAAGGGGAAAAATATGAAAATGGTACATGTGCTTTTTTTACAGCTGCTCGGACTGTTGGTCGCTTCGCTCGTTCTGGCGGCGACAGACCACTCGTCAATGGTCAAAGGCCCGTTTAAAACGGGAGAAGATGTCACCAAAGTCTGTCTTCAATGCCACCAGAAACAGGCCAATGATTTTATGCAGACAACTCACTGGACCTGGAAAGGAACCCCGAATCATCTGAAGGGGAAAGAAGGCGTAAAGGAAGAGTTCGGCAAGGCCAACATGCTTAACGCTGTCTGCACCTCCATTGAAGGGGGCAAGAATGGCGTTGTTCACGAACAGTGTTCAAAATGTCACGCCGGATACGGCTGGACAACCGGCACGTTCGATTTTAGCAAGAGCGGTAAAATCGATTGTCTGGTCTGCCATGCCTTAAAGGGGAACTATTCCAAAGCAGCTGGCGGAAATATTGATAAAAATGCGATTGAAAAGGGCTCCATGAATTTGGAACTGGCGGCCAAGAGTGTCGGTCTTCCGACACGCAGCACCTGTGGTTCCTGCCACTACTTCGGTGGTGGTGCAGATTCGGTGAAGGTGCCGGGCATCGAATCAACTCTTGAAAAAAAAGATCGTAAACTGGATGTCCATATGGGGACGAAAGCCAGTGGCGGTGGCGATATGGCCTGCCAGGCCTGCCACACTACCAAAAACCACAAGATAGCGGGAGCCTCCAGTATGACTGCCCATTACGATGAACGCGCTACCTGTGAGGCGTGCCACAGTGGAGTTAAGGCTCCCCATCAGAAATCGAAAAACGGTACTGTCATCGCCAGGCACCTCGCCTCGGTTGCATGCCAGACCTGTCATATCCCACGTTTTGCGCGCTCACAGGCTACCAGAATGGAATGGTACTGGTCAGATGCCGGCAAGAATCTCATATCGGAAGATCAGTTTGATAAAGAGACGTACGTCAAAAAAATGGGTCGCTTTGTCTGGGGTATGAATGAAAAACCGGTCTACGCCTGGTACAACGGGAAATATGAGCGTTACATGAAAGGTGATGTCATCAAGTATCCGTCACAACCGGTCGTCATCAACAAACCGGCAGGCAGTATTACGGACACGTCTGCCAAACTCTATCCCTATAAACGGTTCATTGGCGATCTTCCTATGGATTCGAATTTTAAATATCTGAGCATATTTCAGCACTACAAATCCTTCTGGATTGACTACAACTGGGAAAAAGCACTCATAGGCGGGGCCGAAGGTTCAGGTCTCCCGTATAGTGGCAGGTATCAATTTGTAAAAACAGCCTCTTATTTTGCGCTCAGTCACGAAATCGCACCCAAGGAAGAGGCTCTCTCGTGCAATGAATGTCATGCCGGCGGATCGCGCATGGATTGGAAGGAACTTGGTTATGCCGGTGACCCGATGACGGTTGGTAGTCGTTTTGGAAAAATACCGGGTAAAAATTAAGAGCGGCACATTATCTGCGCCAGTTTAATCGAGGTGTACAACATACAGGCACAAGAATTATTGCAACGTCTGAAAGCAAAAAATCCACCGGTTGTACGGGATGTTCTCAGCGGTTTTGAATATCAATACTGGTCACAATGAAGGTGCCATCCACGCCCAAAGATGGAAAGTACTATTGAAAATGGCGCAACTGCCGGCAGATAATGGCGCAGAACCGTTATGACCTGCGAGCATGGTCCCCAAGCGCAGATGGCGCAGGGCGGAGTGCCGTAAAAATAGGTTTCTACAGGAGAGAACAGAATGACTGAAAAAAGGAATTTTGATCTTGCCGCTCTCGTGTGGGATGAAGAGCCGAGGCGGGTACAACTGGCGATGGACATAGTTTTGGCAATCAAGTCCAGCGTGCCACTTTCAACGGAATGGGACGGGCTAGATATCGGTTGTGGAACCGGTCTGGTTACACTTCAGTTGGCGCCATTTCTACGAAACATTACCGGCCTGGACAGTTCATGCGGAATGCTCGATAAATTGGCTGAAAAAGTGAAAATATCGGGGATCAAAAATGTACGCAGCGTCCTGCGGGATCTCGCTGCAGGTGAAATGCCGGAAGGAAAATATCATCTTATAACAAGTGCCATGACGCTACATCACATCACAGAGATCGAACCGCTCCTCTCTTCGCTGAGGGCGTTCCTGTCTCATGGCGGATGGATTGCCCTGGCAGATCTGGCCACAGAAGACGGGAGTTTCCACGACGACCCGAGCGGTGTCTTTCATCACGGTTTCAGCGCAACAGAGCTGACTGCTATGCTTGAAAACTGCGGATACTCACATGTTTCTGTAACAACAGCTGCCATAATCGGAAAAAATGAAAAAGCGTATCCGGTGCTCTTGGCAACCGCTCAAGCCTTTTAAGCGCTCAAGTAACCATCCAGCTATGGTAACAGCAAGCGGTCAGCTTTTTACGATTTTCACTTCATGCAACTAGATGCAAAACCGCGATGACTCGTGCAAAATCTGCACATAAACGCGTGTACAATTTCCCAAGCAAACCTATAACAGCAAATATAACAGAATGTTACATATTTGGCACGTCGCCTGCTCTTAGAAGGTCAGATTGACTATCTTACCAGACGAAGGAGCAGAGCAATGGAAACACGCATTATCACCACACTGGCAGTAGCAGGAATGTTGGCAGCAGTCGCAGCAGGCGATGTATCGGCAGCAGGGCGAGGCAATGGTGGCGGCAATGGACAGCGTAACGGAACCTGCACAACTACGGCATCAGCAGTCGGCGCTTCAGCCGCAACCCGTCCGGCCGGTTCGCAGCGTCGGGACGGCACTTTCCTCACCACGGGCACAACAGCCAATGGATCAACCATCCGCCCACAGAATGGTAAAGGGCTGATGGACGGTTCACGCCTGGCGACACCGCCATCCACAATCACCACACCCTAGGAACTTCAAATTTACCACCGGTCAGGCCTTCCGCCTGACCGGAGCTTTTTTGAAAGGACTACCGCCATGAAACAAACATTACAGGCCACTGCAATTGTACTACTACTGCTATCGATCAGTCAGACATCGCATGCTTTTTGGGGGAGTGACCCTCGTGAAAAAAGCAGCGGGCTCGATGTCGCTGCCGGATATGACTCCAACACGGTCACCACTCTGCGAGGGACTGTCATGACACTTCCGGCCAAAAGTGACGGGAGTGATCATACTGAGATGAATCTAGCCACTCCGCAGGGAACGGTTACGGTATTGCTTGGTCCGTGGAGCTACTGGGAACGACAAAATTTTGTTATGAGCCGTGATCAGGAAATCAGTATCACCGGTTCGAAGGCTCAGGGGAAAGATGGGTCGCAGTACCTTTTTGCCCAGAAACTGCAAAACAGCGGTAATGACAGCAGTATTACACTCCGTTCTGACGCAGGCGTTCCGGCGTGGTCGCGCGGCGGAAGCGGTGCGGGTAGTGGTGCCGGTCAGATGAACGGACGTGGATCGAGAGGCGGCGCCGGTTATCGTGGTGCCGACATGAGAAATGGTGGCCGACGATGAAATGTTTTTACAAAGCATACGCCGGAATACTTCTCCTCCTCGGTATCCTGCCCGGCATGGCATGGAGCGAAGACAGTGCCGAAAAACAACCGGTTGCCTCCTTCAGTATCGGTGCTGAATACGCAAGTGGCAGATACAATGCCAGTTCCACAACCCGCAGCGTTTACATGCCGATAATCATCAGCTGGTATCCGACGGCACGCCTTGACATGAGCGTAGAGCTCCCCTACCTCTATCAAAGCAGTTCTCAGGTAACGTCATCCCTGTATCAAAGCGGTGCCACGTCAGCCGCCTCACAGACAGTTGCACGCCGTGGCGGCCCAGGCGGGATGATTACAACCACCACAGCAACCGGGACAACGATTTCGAGCAGCTCATCATCCGGGCGCACAGCCGTTTCCGGACTCGGCGACATCATCGTGCGCGCCGGCTACATTCTGTTTTTTGAGAGCGACAGACTGCCGCAGCTGAGATCATCCGTATTCGTTAAAACACCCACAGCTTCTACAGCAGATGGACTTGGTACCGGAGAATTCGATTTCGGCGGTGGCTTTGATCTCTCCAAATGGTTTGGGGACCTGCATCTGGCTGGAGAACTAGTGTATGCCAACCAGGGCTTGGTTGATGGTTTTGGCTTGAAAAACTATCTCAGTTACAACGGGACTATCGGTTATCAGCTGACCGGAACGCTTCAACCGATGCTGGTGGTCAAGGGTGCCACGGCGCCTTCAGACTATTCTGATGATCTTCTGGAAGTTCGCACGCGACTGCTCTGGAATTTCGTAACCACGGCCACACTGGATCTTTTTGCATCACGGGGTATCAGCGCCAGCAGTCCGGACTACGGCGCCGGAATTGCAGTTAGCTACCCCTTTTGATGCGAACGAGAGAACGGTATCTCATACTGGTTCCGCTCTGCTTCACGCTGCTTGTGGGCTGGTTTGCCTGGGAAACCTACCGTACCGCGCCCCAGGTTGCTGCCGAAAACCTGCGCGGTGCCGGACTTTCGATTGCCGCAGCCATTGAACAACTGGTGCTGGCCGACACCGGCACGGTTGCACTTTCCCGCTACAGCTCACCGGATATCGCCTATTTTTCGCTGGTTGACAGAACCGGGAAGATTCATTTCCATACCAATGCGGCGCTGATCGGTACAATCAGTCCCGAACGGAATAACGCCGACGCTCCGAGTGGTATCGTTGAGCGGCGTAAGAAGCTTGGTACCGGCGAAGAGATTTACCTGCTGCAGTCCCGTATTCATCCAGCCGGTACAGACTATCAACTCTTGCTGGCACTGCACACCTACCGTGCCGACACGGTAATCCGCCGGGCGCATGCCGGTGTATCCGTGGTACTGTTTCTCACGATTTCCTTATGGGGTGTAACCGTGGGGCTTTTGTACCTGCTGCGTCGGGACGAACGTCTTCAGGGTGAGATGCGTCGCCGGGAAGAATTGGCCAGGTTGGGAGAAATGGGTGCGGTTATGGCGCATGAAATCCGCAACCCGCTGGCCGGTATCAAAGGCTTTGCCCAGCTTATGGAGAGTGCTGAAAATATGGATCAGGCACGCCATTACGCCGAAAGGATCGTAACCCAATCGCAGCGCATGGAGTCATTGGTTGATGATCTGCTGTCTTTTGCCCGCGAAGACCGTGGCGAGCGAGAACCGACTGATCTCTCCATGCTTGTCAATGATTGCGCCGCCATGGTCAGAATGGAAGCAGAATCATCCGGCGTGGAACTGTTTCACACCCGCCAACCGACCATGAAGATAGTGGCAGACTCCGACCGGATTATTCAGCTCCTGCTCAACCTTCTGAAAAACGGAATCCAGGCCATGCCGGAGGGGGGCCGGTTACACGTGGGGTTGGACAACAGAACCTCCCGCGCCATCATCAGTATTCGCGACTCCGGTATCGGAATTTCCCCGGAAAATCTGCCACGTATCTTCGAAGCATTCTGGAGCAGTAAGGCCCGTGGTACCGGGCTTGGCCTGGCTCTCTGTCGTAAAATAGTACAGGAGCATGGCGGCACATTGACCGTAGAAAGTGTGGTCGGGAACGGCACAATTTTTACGGTAACATTGCCATTGGCGGCAAACGTATAAAGAAAGGACTCCATGACGGCAACCATATTGATTGTAGAAGATGATGCTGTCTTTCGCGAACTGCTCAGTACTATTCTGGACGCGGCCGGTTACACGGTAGCCACAGCATCTGACGGTGGCGAAGGTCTGCGGCGTATTCAGCACGAGCGCTTCGATCTGGTGTTGTGCGACCTGAAGATGCCGATCAGGAGCGGATTGGAGCTGTTTCGGATGACTCGCGACGAGCCGTCTGCACCGCTCTTTATCTTTATTACCGCTTTTGGCCGGATAGAAGAGGCGGTGGCAGCCATCAAGGAGGGCGCTTTCGATTTTCTCTCCAAGCCGCTCAAGGATCCGGCCAGTCTGCTTGCAACGGTAGGGCGCGCGCTGGAGCAGGTGGAGCTGGAACGCATGTCGGTTTCTTTTCGCGAGACTGAACAGGCCGGTCTGCCGCCTGAAGAACTGATCTTTGCCGGGCAGGCAATGTATCCGGTCAAAAAACTGGTGACGGACGTGGCCAAAACGACGGCAACCGTCCTTTTGCATGGCGAGAGTGGAACCGGTAAGGAACTGATTGCGCGGATGATCCATCTGGCCAGTCCGCGTAAATCGGCACCGTTTATTCCGCTCAACTGTGCTGCCATTCCGGAAAACCTGCTTGAAAGCGAACTGTTTGGACATGAGCGGGGTGCCTTCACCGGAGCGGTTCAGGCCAGACGGGGGAAATTCGAACTGGCGCAGGGGGGCACTGTTTTTCTGGATGAGATCGGCGAAATGCCGCAGCTCTTGCAGGCCAAGCTACTGCGAGTTCTGCAGGAGCGGACGTTCGAGAGACTGGGAGGATCTCTACAGATCAAGGTCGATGTTCGCGTAATTGCCGCCTCAAATCGTGATTTGGGCAGGGAAGTTGCCGAAAAGCGCTTTCGAGAAGACCTGTTTTACCGGCTGAACGTATTTCCGATTACTCTGCCGCCGCTCCGAGAGCGGCTTGACGCCATCCCGCAGCTGGTCCGTCATTTTTGTGCACGTTTTTCCGCAGCTGCCGGCGCGCGTCGTCCGATCGGCATTTCGCCGGAGGCGATGTCGTTGTTACAGAAGCATATCTGGCCCGGCAATGTACGAGAACTGCAGAATATCATCGAACGGGGCAGCATTCTCTCGCGCGGCGAGATTACAGCCGCTGGACTTCCACCGGAACTACAGCTGCAATATCAGAACGTAGAAGCTCGTGACGGGATTCTCAAGCATCGCGAAAAAGAATCCATCATGAATACTCTCCAAAAGTTCAAAGGCAACCGGCGTCAGACTGCCGATACGCTCGGCATTTCACTCCGGACATTACAGTATCGCCTGAAAGATCTGGGCCTGCTGGTCAAGGAAGAATCGTAGAAAAAATCTATTCCGATGTACGAAAAGGAATCATCGCATGGAAGATCGTCCCATCATAAATCGAATTCTGATATCACTGGTAACGACGCAGCACCTCAGTTCCCGATTGAAACACACAAAATCATGTTAGACGGCGAACCGATCTGACATCGAAAGTGCAGCTAAAGCCAATACGTTTATCGTTTATGATTGACGATGCTACGAGTGCTGCGGTTGCTGTCACTACAATTTTCCTGGTTTTCATAGGTACTACCGCATATTGGTCCGACTCCGGATTCATCGATGATTCAGAGTCTTGTTAGATAACGCTCCTTCCGTTAATCCGCCGGGAAATGTTACAATTATGTGAACTCTACAGTACAGCCTTGCATTACTTCTCATGAAGATTATACTTGAGGCCATGTCATACTAACTGTGGAGGATACCATGATTTTGTATATAATTCGGCACGCTGAAGCGATAGAGGAGAATGAAACCCTGCAGGACCAGTGGCGCTATCTGACTGAAAAAGGAAGGGCCGCAGCCAGGAAAATCAGTTTAAAAATATTCAAGCACGGTCCTAAAGCCAGGCTTACTGTCACCAGTCCTCTGACCCGCGCTGTACAAACAGCAGAAATACTGGCTGAAAAGGCCTGTCGCAGAAATGTAATCATAGCAAGCCCACTGCTGCTTCCAGGGGCTGACATAGCTGAACTGGTCAACCATCTGAAGCAGTATGGAGATGCCAAACGCGTCATGCTGGTGGGACACGAACCGCAGCTTGGAATCTTAATAGCACGCCTGTTAGGTCTTGAAGGTGCTATAGTACCGATTAAAAAAGGATCGTGTGTCGCTTTAAAACTGGATCAAAATTCGATTGAAAAGCCTGCCTGTTTTCTCTGGCACCTGACACCCGGTAAAAACAAGATCTCGTCGTTTCAAAAAGCATTTCCGTAAACATGAGTGGCCGCACGGTACATGCGCCAGTGTATTTATCGCCAGATCCAGCCATAATTCTGGAGCGCTCGCGGGGTTTTCTGTTTGCACAGTGGGGAGAACTCGAACGGTTACGCCGCGAGGTGCAAAAGTCAGCGGAGCAGGATGATATCCACGATCTGCGTGTCGCCTCACGACGTTTCAGGGCGGCGCTGGGTCTCTGTAGACCGTTCGCTCCGAAGTCTACGATTATTGCGCTGAAGAAGAGTATTCGCATTGTAACTCAGGCTTTGGGTGCACTTCGTAATGTCGATGAAGCGCTCGCGTTCTTCCGGTTGCACGATTCTGTCGATCACTCTATAGACAGCCAGCTCTATAAAGCGCTTACCGTGCTGCGCAGCAAGGAACTGAAACGGATCAAAAAAGTGTTCGTTGCCTTCAAAGCCCGGGAACTCGACCACCAGGTACGGGAGATTGTTGCCAGAATGAACCGGGAACAGATAGCTGAGAACAACAGATTCTCGCTGGTAGCCTATTTTTCCGACGTCTCCATCCGGCTGTTTCTCCCCATACATCGGTTGTTGGCGATTGCTACAGCTCCTGGAAACAGATCTGCGCGGCACGCCCTACGCATCGCTATCAAGAAATGGCGTTATTTCTTCGAGATCATTGCGCCGATTCTGGATCGTGATAATACTCCCGTACTGGATCTGCTCAAGGAATATCAGACCCTGCTCGGGAGCATGAATGACATCGTCGAGTTTGAAATTCTGCTCAACAAACTGAAACTCCCAGACCACGTTCGGAAATCTGCTTCAGTTATTTTTCAGACAGAGGATGCTTTGCTGCTAGAGAAATTTGGTGCACTCATTGAACAGAAGCCGCTCAGTTACACATTTTTGATATAAGTGGTTTACAAGAGTCTGCAATGCTGTTGTGGTGGGTGCTGTTGTAAGCAGCCCCACCTGAGTGGTTCAATTCCCTCTGATGATTCCTTCTCTTCGGCAAGAATAGCCCATAGAGATGTGCCTTGTCCTCCTATCCGGTTGGTGGAGCCAACACCTAATAGTGGGGCGTTTTGAGTTTGGTTCTCAAGTGCGAAAAGTTCATAAATGTCAGCTTCGCGATCTCTTACTCTGACAACGGTTGTATCAAGACATGCGGCTACAATCGCAGCTGCTGCCTTAAAGCTGATTAGTCATTTGTTACTTTCCGTATCTTCTATAGGGAGCTTATCTGACTTGAGATCTATGAAATCGATTGCTGTCTGAAATGAAAATATGTTATTTCAGTCACGTACTGTTAGAAATATCAGAATCTTACGCCGGTTCTCAGAATCTATGGAGGTTGTATGAAACGCGCAACACAGATGATCCACGGAGGGCCGAACATTGATCAGCAGACCGGGGCAATGGGAGTGCCGATTTACCAGATATCGACCTATCAGCAGAATTCCGTTGATCATTTCAGAAAATATGACTACGCCCGTGGCGATAATCCTACCCGCGAAGCTCTTCAGGATACGATTGCAACCCTGGAAGGTGGCGCACATTGCCTGGCTTTCGCCTCCGGCATGGCGGCCATTTCGACCACGCTGATGATCTTTTCGCCCGGTGACCACCTGGTGGTCTGCGATGACGTCTACGGCGGCGCTTATCGGGTGCTTTCCACGATCTTCAGCCAGATGGGAATCAGCTCCACCTTCGTCGATGCCACCAACCTGGCCGCCATTGAAGCTGCCATCAAGCCCGAAACAAAAGGCATCTACCTGGAAACGCCTTCAAATCCCCTGCTGAAGGTCACCGACCTGCGTGGCGCCGTGCAGATCGCCAAACGGCACGGCATCATCACCCTGGTCGATAATACCTTCATGACCCCCTATCTGCAGCGTCCGCTGGAACTGGGCTGCGACATCGTGCTGCACAGCGGCACCAAGTTCATCAACGGTCATAGCGACGTTATCTGCGGATTTTCAGTCGTCACTGATCCCGAACTGGCCGCTCGCATCCGCTATATCCAGAACGCTTTCGGCACTGGACTCGGTCCGCAGGATTCGTTTTTAACCCTGCGCGGCGTCAAAACCCTCAAAGTCAGAATGGACCAGAGTCAGCTGAACACCATCAAGATCGCCAGCTGGCTGAAAACACATCCTCGCATAACAGCGGTCCACTATCCCGGTCTGCCCGAACACCCCGGCTACACGATCCACGCTTCTCAGGCCGATGGACCGGGTGCGGTCTTCTCATTCGAGCTGGACTCGTTTGAAACCACCAAACGCCTTCTGGAAGCTTCTCATCTGGCGGCGTTCGCCGTCAGTCTGGGTGGAGTTGAAAGCATCATCTCCTACCCGGCCCGCATGTCGCACGCCTCCGTGCCGCCCGAAGAACGACTGCGTAAAGGGATTACCGACACGCTGGTTCGGCTGTCCGTCGGCCTGGAAGATGCCGATGACCTGATTACCGATCTGCAACAGGCCATTGGCTAACCGTCATGAATATCACCATGAATGAAGGACCGGCTGTCGTTGCCGCCGGTTTGACGCTCGCAGAAATTGCTGCACTCCTCAAGCCGGGCGCTGATGTTCTGATCCTGAACGGTTTTCCGGCTGCACCTGCAACCGTGATCTCCGAAGGGGATCAACTCTTCCTGATCCGGCGTGGTGAAGTTCCCAGCGAGCATGAGCTGGAAGCACTGATGGCTGCCCGCCATACCCCCGGTGTACATGCCAGGCTCAAACAGGCTTCGGTCGGCATCGCCGGTGTGGGAGGACTCGGATCAGCTGTGGCCGTGGCGCTGGCGCGGGTCGGTGTCGGCACCCTGACCATCGCCGATTTTGACGTGGTCGAACCCTCAAATCTTAACCGTCAGCAGTATTTTATCGATCAGCTCGGACAGTTTAAAGTACATGCGCTGTGCGAGAACCTGCGAAGAATAAATCCCTACGTCACGGTTAAAGCACACTGCCTGAAGTTACATCCGGACAATATTCCGACTATTTTTGAAAACTGCCCGCTCGTTGTGGAGGCCTTTGACCGGGCCGACATGAAAGCCATGCTGGTCAACACCCTGCTGGGGTCGATGGATGATGTCATCGTCGTTGCCGCATCAGGCTTAGCCGGCTATGGGCCCAACAACCTGATTGCCACGCAGAAGATTTCGGAGCGACTGTATCTGGTAGGAGATAACATTTCTGAGGCCAAGCCGGGCAGCGGCCTGATGGCGCCGCGCGTCGGCATCGCCGCCTCACATCAGGCCAATCAGGTGGTCAGGTTAATTTTGGGAGAAGAAGAACCAAGTATAATTACGGATCTGGCCTTACAAACCTCGCAGCAAAAACACGCCAAATAACTGCGCAATGCAATACACCTCATAAAAACCATCCATAAGCACCTGAAATAAAACAAAATAACAACTTAAACACAAAAAGGTCTCAGTTATATCGCTAAATAACGTTGAAATCCTCTCTTTCACGGCATTGGTCAGGCCACTATGTGAGCAAGCATTCTTTCATCTGAACATTAAAAACCATAACATATTGACTTATAGCGATATAAGGCCATCAATCACATAAAAAACAAAACTGGCACTTAACTTGCTATTATAAAAACAACTACAAACTGACAGAAGCAAACCCGGTAATGCTTGTGGCAGTTCAGTATCACTACAATAAAAACTCACTAAAAAGGAGACTCACCATGTACATCTACGCAAGCATCCTCGGTTCCATTTCGGTAGCTACACTGGCTGTCCAGTTTCTGGCATATTACAACTACAAAAACAGGATTGATTTCAGCACTGCATTCGAGATCCCATCTGATAACGAGATCTGCCAGAACTGATTTAAGGCTGTACGCTGTTTGCACGAATACCACATCTCATGGAAATGAACTGTACGTAAAAGCCCCCGGTAGTATTGAATTTTCAATACTACCGGGGGCTTTCACCGTATCATACGCTTCGCAATGTTGTATGTTACCGCGAGAGACTGCTCCAGGTAACTTCTGCTTTGGGATTTTTTATCTTGAACTCCAGATACTGGGCCGCTTTTTTTAGTTTTTCATCAATTTCAGCTCTGTCTGAAAAGACTGATAACTCAGCCAGTACCCGCTTTTGGGCACTTTCCGACGAAAACCCGTTTCCCGAAACCACTCCGCGCAGATAACCGAGCAGCAGCTTCTGATTTTCCTCCCCGTGCACACGCTGCTGATCGGCGATGAACAACAGATACCAGGCCCGCTCCCGCACCTTCTCGCCCAACCGTTTTTCGTTTAACAGTGACTCGACCACCGTGGCGATACTCCCCTTTTCGGCGTAGTTCAGCGCCCTGTTCTCGATATAATACGCCAGGTAATCAAGGGCCGCCAGGCGACTCTGCACGTCACCAAACGTGAACAGCAGCATCTGCGTTGCCTGCAGTTTAAGCTCATCGGGTTGATCAGGAGAGAGAAAGCAGGGGAGCATCAGTGCCAGCTTTTCCCGTGCAGCGTCTTGCAGAGACTGTTCTTTGGCTTTCTGGCGGATCTGTTCCAGCAACTCACGTTTGTTGGCATACTCATCATAGCGGATCTGAATGATCAGATTACGGACCTCCTGATCATCGGAGACATCCCATAATTGATCAACGGCCTGTCGAATCCGGCTGCAGACGGTCTGAATTTTATCTTCTTTGGAGGGCTCATCCTGATTCCAGTAGTCGGGATAGGTATCCAAAACCGTATCAGCCCCCTCGGATGTTTGCGATTTTTGGAGAACCATACGGAAATAATTCAGCAACGTAATCTGATAACTGCTGCCACCATCATTAAGCGGCCTCAGCAGATCCGCCAGAAACGTACTATTCAGCCCCACCGACCCGCTACAGAGCAAGCGATAGACCCCCTCGGCCTTGTCAACTTGTCGTTCGATGTATTTGTGGCGTAATGTTTCGCCAAGATTGGTCGAACGGACCTTCTTAAAAAAAACACTCAGCAGATTGGAAGCATGATGCTTGATATTGTCGTCGGTATCATCTGAAACCACGATATCCAGACAGGCATCAAAAATCCTGACCTGTTCCGGTTCATCCCGCGAGCTGTCGATATAATCTTCCAGAATCGCAATAATCTGTGCCATGTGCATACGGTTGCGGCTGTTCAGCAGCGTCAGAAACGTATCACGCAGACTGCCGGAATCGACAATACCGAACAGGAACTTGACGGCAGCGTTACGACTGCTGGCCCCCTTGCCATCGGCAGATTTAAGCAGCTTCAGAATACTTTCGGCCGGATCAGTTACCCAGCCCGGCACAAGATCTTCCATGAAACGCTCAGCTTTCCTGCGCACACGGGCATCCAGATCATAGATAAAGTAGCGGGCAACATCTACTCTGAATTCACGGGTTGCGGACGATTCGGCAATGATCTCGAAGGCGCTCGCCTTATCCTTGGCCGACAGTTGGGCGATGTCTTTTTTTGCCTTGGAAGAATCATTAATTTTGATATAAAACGTGACAATATCCTTGACAGAAACATCATCTTCTATGTCCATAGAACGTGCCTTTCATAAAAATTTGTGCGAGTATACCCGCTGCTGCTACAATGCGCAACACGCTGGCTGAGATAGCGTATAACGACCGGGGAGTGCATCATGAAAATACCGAAGAGAACCGTACTAATGCCTGCGATAGGGCACCTTTTTGTCCTTTTGCTGCTGCCTATGCCGACGACAGCGGCCAACCTGGTTACGCTCTATCGGGACGGCACGCTGCTTGAGCAGGATGCTTCGGCACGAAAAGGGGTAGCGGTCGTGCCACTGGCAGCGGGGCTTATGGAAGGGACGTTAAAAGTTTTCCCGACAGCCGGAACGACCGTTCTGACGGTCGAGATCATACCGGCCACGACCGGCACAAAACACGACACTGAGCTTGACGCACTGCTTGAGAATCGACGGCGGATGGAGGATCGACTGCAGGCACTGGCAACGCGCGAAGAAATTTTTACGGCGGCGGCCAAATCACAGGGGGGCAAGGCACCGCGCAAGACCAAGACCAACCCTGACCCGCTGCAGACGATTCGTCAGGGGACCGATTTTGCGATTGCGCAACTGGAAGCGGTCTATACCGCCCGTCGCAGGACAGAGCAGGAGATAAAAAAAATTGACGCCAGTATTGGCGCAGCCCGCGCTCGCAGGCGAACTGCCGGCAGCAGCGCCCGTATCACCGTTACTCCGGCCAATGGCTCGCTGCTTGTCCGCTATGCGATCGGAGAAACCGGATGGCAACCACAGTATGACCTTCATCTGCTTGGTAACGGAACAGCCCGACTGCGGCTTTCCGCCCGACTGACACGCAGCTATCCTGACGCACGCATCAGGGTCTCAAGCGACTCCTGGACCGAACGTGGAACCGTTACATATCCACTGCCACAATCGAGCCTGGCGGCGGTGGCCAGCTTTACGCTGCCGCTCACGGAAGAAACGTATCAGGAGGGGATCGCAACCCGCTTTTCCGGTACGATAACCAATACCACTCCCGGTTATCTACCGCCCGGAGAGAGCAGCCTCTATAAAAACGGCGTTTACGTGGGACGTTTACGGTTTGAAGGGATTTCATCGGGGCGCAGAACGCTTCTTAAAATGGGTATCTGATCAGGTTGCGAGTGCCGCCGCCACGGCCTTGCTCAAACTGCTGCAACTGTACGGCTTCTGCAGAAACCCACAGGCACCCAGTTCACCCAGCTCTGCAGCAGTGCCTTCACCGTGGAAACCGGAGCAGAAGAGCACTTTGAGATGCGGATCAGATTCGCGCAAACGAAGATACGTCTCACGTCCACCCAGGCGTGGCATGATCATGTCAAGAATCACCAGATGTATCTCGTCGCGGTGAGCGGCATAAAGCTCTAAGGCCTGCTGACCATCTTCGGCTAGATAGACCGTGTAGCCCAGATCTTCCAGCATTTCCCCGCTGATTGCCCGTAAAATTTCCTCGTCATCAACCATCAGAATGCCGCCGCTCCCCCGTATAGCCGCTTCACTGTCAGATGGTGTTCTGGTTTTGGCGACTGCCAGCGGCAGGTATATGTTGAATACCGAGCCGAGTCCTGCCTGGCTCTGCAGACGAATTTCTCCGGCATGGGCGCTCACCGTTCCATACACGGCTGCCAGGCCGAGGCCGGTTCCTCTGCCGCTCTCCTTGGTAGTAAAAAACGGTTCAAAGACATGTTCCATTACCTCGTCGGTCATGCCGCAGCCATTATCGGAAACCGATATCTCCAGGTAGCTGCCTGCCTGGAAGGAGAATGACGGCGTGAGACAGGCCTCGCCATCAAGAACGATCAGCGCCGTTGCAAAGGTCAGCACACCCCCCTCCGGCATGGCGTCACGGGCATTGATGCCAAGGTTGAGCAGCGCATTCTGCAACTGGGTCTGATCGCCGATCACAACCGGGTCGCCGGCTGTGAAACGGGTACGCAGCTCGATCCGCCGGTCTATCGTTCGTTCAAGCAGTGTGATAACCGACCGGATCGTTTCGTGGATATGCACGGGAGCGGAATCCGTCTTCTGCTTGCGGGAGAAGGTCAGCAAATCACGGGTCAGATCGGCCGAGCGCGTGGCAGCCTCAAGAATGGTAGCGATCATCTTCATATTTTTCTCATCGCCCGAAAGACGCCGCTGCAACATTTCGGCAGTTCCCAAAATCGCCGCCAGCATATTGTTGAAATCATGGGCGATGCCACCGGCCAACTGCCCGACGACCTCCATCTTCTGCACCTGCTGAAGCTGCTCGCGCAGACGCTGCTGTTCGGATATTTCCAGGGCCGTACTCAGTATGAACGGTTTGCCGCCAATCTCCACGCGGCTGCCGGAAAACAGCGCTGTGATGATCCTGCCATCCTTACGCCGCATCTGCGCTTCAAAATTGTGGACAGCGCCCTGTTCCCGCAACATTTTCAGATAGTTCCGGTGATCTTCCTCCAGCACCCAGAGCCCCAGATCAAGAGGCGATTTCCCGATTACCTCGTCCCGCGCAAAACCAAACATATCAATGCAGGCCTGGTTGACCTCGTAAAAGGTCCCTTTCGGAACTGTGGTAAGCGCGACGGTGATGGGGGATGTATCAAAAACCGCCTTGAACTTCTGAGCGCTTTCTTCAACAACATTAAGCTGAACCTGTAAATTTGCTTCACTTATCAACAGTCGATCATACGTCTGGTGGTATTCCTTGATCTGGGCCCGCAGCATTTCCTCTGTTAGCGCCAGCTCCTGCTGGTTCTTCTGATACTCGTCCACCTGCAACTGTACTTCAGCGGTGAGGCGCTTTTCCATCCGCACCATATTTTTGAAAAGCAGCATTAAAATGACAGCTACCAAAACAGTCGCCACCAGCGTGGCCTTCAGCAGCAGCATTGCTTCACTGTTTAACTCATCAGCCCATGAACCGGCACAGATGATCCAATCCCAATCGGCAAAAGTACGATAGGCAACCAGCCTGTCGCGTGGCGCCGCTTCGCCGCGCTTCCAGGTGGTCCAGGGATAGCGGGTAATACCCTCTTTTTTTCCGCCGATCGCCCTTACAATTGTAGCGCCTTCAACATCACTGGAATCAATTATGCTGGCGCCACCCTTGGCATCCAGTATAAAAATAGAACCGCTCTGCCCTATCCTGATGCGACGGATCTTTTCAATAAGACCCTTGAGATGATCGGTAAAATCAAGTCCGATGAAAAGCACAGCGATTACATTGCCGCGATCATCTTTGATGGACTGGTATGAAGTCATGTAATCGTTGCCGAACAACTCCGCCTTACCGACATAATCGACCCCCAGCATAAGTCCTTGATAGGCCGGATGATTTCTTTCGAGAAGCGTTCCGACAGCCCGACTGCCATCCTCCTTTTTAAGAGACGTTGACACTCTGATGAAATCGTCACCCGAACGCACAAAAACGGTTCCGAACGCTTTGGTGACATCAGTAAACCGGTCCACAACTTCGGTATTACGATTAAGAATAGTCGATCCGCTTCTTAAAAGCGGCGATTTTTTCCCAGCAATAATGATGCTCATGGCGGGGTCAATCGAGAAGGTGGCCGGAAAATACGACCTGAAGACGGCGGCAAGTTTGACGGTACTATCAGCTAACGCGGCATGGTAGGAGGACATACTCGCTTCAAGGAGAACAACTTGCTTAGTGAGCTCTTGTTCGGTACGTTTTTCCAGTCGACCGGTCAAGTACGTCGTCAAGGACACCGCAAAAACTGCCATGACGACGAGTATCAAAAGATAATAGACTCGTGCGCTCCACATGCTGGAGGTATGATCGCGCAACGTATTTATCATGACATCTGATGTAATAGTTCGTTAATCTTTGCCATCAGGCCGTTCACGGTAAACGGTTTTTGCAGGAAGTGTTTCCCGTCAGCAGCAGCACTGTTCTGATCAAAAGCGTTGTTGGTATAGCCGGAGATATACAGAACCGTATCAATCTCTGGATAATCATGCCTGATCTGTTCAAAAAGCTGCTGACCATTCATACCGGGCATGACAACATCGGTTATCACCAGGTCAATTTTTTCCGGAATGTTTTTCAGCATCTGCAGGGCTCGCTCGGGGTGCTCGGCGCTGTAGACCCGAAAGCCGAACCCCTGCAGCAGTTCGTTGGTCATAATCCGCACCGTTTCGTTATCTTCCACGATCAGTATGGTGGCGCTGCCGGAATGCAGCGTCGCAGCTGCGTCCACCTCCGCCCTGACAACCTGCGGCGGCTCATTTGTGGCGGGCAGATAGAGGGAAAACGTGCTGCCGTGACCTTCACAGCTGGAAGCCATTATGAAACCGTTATGCTGTTTCACAATGCCATAGACGTTGGCCAGCCCAAGACCGGTACCGTGTCCGACCTCCTTGGTGCTGAAAAAAGGTTCGAAAATATGCCGGATCGTCTCATCCGACATACCACAGCCAGTGTCACGAAACGACAGCAGCACCGAGTGTCCCGGCTTCATACCGGGATGCTGACCGGCAGATTCTTCATCAATCGTGACATGACCGGTTTCAATCGTAATAGTGCCGTTGACCGCGATGGCATCCTGGGCGTTGATGGTAAGATTCAGCAGAACCTGTTCAAGTTTGGAACGATCCGCATTAATCAGCAGCGGGTGCGGCGCCAGCGCCAGTTCAAGCGTGATCGTTTCGCGCAACGTGCGGCTGATCATGGTGTGAAATGAGGTGATGACTTCATTCAGATCAACCGGCTGCATCTGCATGACCTGCTTGCGACCGAAACTGAGCAGCTGCTGCGTCAGATCACGGGCTTTACCGGATGCTTTTATAATGCCGTCAACACGTGACTGGAACGTGGCATCTTCCGGCAGCACCCGTTTCAGCATGTCGGCATAGATCAGAATCGGCGTCAGCAGGTTGTTGAAATCATGGGCGATGCCACCGGCCAGGTGTCCGATCGCCTCCATCTTCTGCGCGTGAAGCAGCTGTAGCTGCAGCTCGGCCCGCTCGGTCCGACTGCGGCTCCGCTCAACCGCTATCGCAACAAGAGTAACCGCCTGCTGTATCAGGCGGAGCTCGTTTTCAGCAGGAACACCGGTAGTACGGCGATACAACGCAAAAATGCCCTGTAGCTGGCCGGCAGAGGAAAAAATCGGCTCCGACCAGCATGAGCGCAAATCCGCTTCACGGGCCGGCACAAAATCTTTCCAGAAGGGATGGCTTGCAAGATCCTCCACAACCACCCGTTCCCGCCGAAACGCCGCCGTATCGCACGACCCGGCTCCATCGACAAGCTGTATCCCGTCAACAGCCTGATTAAAGGCATCCGGCAGACTCGGAGCAACCCCGTTGGTCAGGCGGGCACCATCCTCATCAACCAGCAGAATCGAGCAGAGTGCACCCGGGCTTTCCTGCTCGATGACCCCGACAATACCGGCCAGCAGAGCCGGCAGCGGCTCGGCGATGGCGATGCGTTCCAGGATGGTGGACCTCACCCGTTCACGCTGTTCGGCACGCTTCAGTTCATCGATATCCTTGACGATATACACCGCGCGAACAATTTCACCGCCGGAGTCAAACACAGGATCGACGGCAATTTCAAACCATTTCCCCTCAATCTCCAGCTGCACGGACGCTCGACTTCTGCTGCGCTGCATCCGTTCAAAAGGACAATCGATGCGCGGCATGATCGTTCCGTAGGTGACCTGACAGCAGTGTTTGCCAACGATCTCGTACGGTGCGCACTTGAAGATCTTCTGCGACGCATTATTGGCGCGCAGGATGAGCCGGTTCATATCCAGCAGCCAGACCGCATCATCAAAGGCATCAAAGGTGGTCCGCCATTCCATGGCCACCGATTCCAGCTTGTATTCCAGCTCTTTATGCAGCGAGATATCGCGCACCGTACTCAGAATCCGCCGGCAGCCATCCAACTCCAGAACACGGGCATGCACCTCGATCGGCAGGTAACTGCCCGACTTCCGCTGATAGGCCGACTCGTAGAACGCTTCCCCCGACTGCTGCAGCAAGCGGGTTGCAGAAAACAGCCGGTCGGCATAGTCCGGCGGTTCAATACCCGCGAGCCCATGCCGGCAGATTTCCTCCTGTGTATAGCCGGTCATGTCCGGCAGCGCCTGGTTAAAATAGATCAGGGCGCCCTGTTCATCCTGCAGCAGCACAGCGTCTGAGGCAATTTCCAGCAGTTGCGAGTTGAATTGCAGCTCGGATTGCTGAGCGTGAAGCCTCTGGTTTACCCGCGCGATCTCGTGCAACTGGCGCAGAAATTTTACAGAGACAAAGAGTGCCAGCAGCGCCAGAACCAGGGCAATGACACCCTGCTTCCAGAGCCCCGTTCTCCAAGCGGCAAGTACATCCGCACGGCTGTAGGAGACAATCGCCACCACCGGAAAACGGTGCAGTTTGTTGTAGGCGATGATCCGTTCATCGCCGGTATAAGGGGAGCGGATATGGTGCACACCCGCTATCGATTGAGGCAACCAGGTTGAAAAGAGGATGGAGCCTTTGATATCCTTTACATACGGTTCGGGAGGAGTGGGCACCAACGTAAGAATATCGCCGCCAACTGTGGCCAGGGTGATACGCCCTGAAGAACCGACATCGACGCTGCGATGGAAGTTTTCAAAATACGAGCTTTCTACCGTCAGCGAGATCACGCCGTCAAAACTTCCATCAGCAGCGCGAAGCGCCCGGGAAAGACTGAAATGGGTACTGTTGGTAATGTTGCTCGTGTGAGGTGCTGAAATAAAGAGGCCGGAGGCGGGTGTGTCGCGGTGATACCTGAAAGAGGAGCGGTCGGAAAGATTTCTAACAGCGTGTGGAAATTCATGGGAGTGGGCAGTCAGGTTGCCGGCCCGGTCGAGGACATAAATTGAGCTGTACTGCAGTTCGCTGCTGATTCGGTTCCGAATGATCCGATGGAAGCGCGGTGATCTGGGCGCCGCAATACCGCCATTGGCCACGATATCGGCTATCAGCTCGTCAAGTGAACTATTCACCTCGACAAAGACACGGTCGGCATGTTCCATCAGTGCTGCTGCATAACTGGCAGCGCTCCTGCCGGCAGCAGCGATGATCAAATCCCGTTCACGCAGAGCCTGCCACCAGAACAGGCACAACATGACCAGCAGCACCGTGCTGACCAGCAGAATAAAGCGGTGGCGTACCCGTAGGTAATAATCCTGCGACATAACCGGGCTCCGAATGGGCATACGACGGATAGAACAGCGTTAATTAAATAACAGAGTCCGGTTGAAAGGTAAAGATCATACCTTCGCGTTCACGCCGCAAAATGCAACAAATCGTTCCGCTGTCAGTGGCGGGCTGAAATAATACCCCTGAATGACGGGACAGCCACGCTCCAGCAGATACTGCAGCTGTTCTTCGGTTTCCACCCCTTCCGCCACCAGTTCCACACCGAGTCCATGCCCCATGGCGATAATCGTGTTGACCACGGCCGCATCATTAGGTGTGGAGAGCATCCGCCGTACAAACGATATATCGATTTTGAGCTCATTGATCGGCAAACGCCCCAAATAAGCCAGCGATGAATAGCCGGTACCGAAATCATCCAGTGAGAGCGTGACGCCGATCTCCTTCAAATCGGCCAGTTTCTTCAGCGTAGGATCACTGTCGGTCATGATCACACTTTCGGTCAGTTCCAGACAGAGGCAGACAGGCTCAAGTCCGCTCTGTTCCAGAACCCGCCGCACGGTAAGTTCCAGATCGCTGCGCATGAACTGCAGAGCGGAGATATTGACCGATATTCGCATGGCGGGCAGTCCGGCCTGCCGCCAGGCAACCGCCTGCCGACACGCTTCCTGCAGCACCCATTCACCGACCGGTACAATCAGCCCGTTTTCCTCCAGAATCGGAATAAACTGCGTCGGTGTAACCGGGCTTTCGCCAGCCGGTGTCCATCGTAACAGCGCCTCGACACCGACGATTGACCGTGAGCACTGATCTACTTGCGGCTGATACTGGAGCGTGAACTCATCACGCTCCAGCGCCTTGCGCAGTCGGGCATCCCACAGAAATCGCTGTTCCAGCTGGCTGTTCAACTCGCGAGTGTACAAGACAACCGCATTTTTGCCGTCCCGTTTGGCTTGATACATGGCCGCCTCAGCATTTTTGAGCATGCTCTCGACGCACTCCCCATCTTCGGGGTAGATGGCCACGCCGATACAGGCAGAGGTGGTGATTTCGGTGCCCTTAATCATGAACACATCGTTCAAGGCGCTGCGGATACGCTCCGCCTGAAACAGGGCACTATCAGCCTCTCTCGACAGCGGCGGCACAACGGTGAACTCGTCCCCCACAAATCGAGACACGACGGTATTGAGCCCACAGGCCAGCTCCATGCGATGCGCGATCTCTTTGAGCAGCAGATCACCGAAGTCATGCCCGAAGGTATCGTTAACCGCCTTCAGGTTGTCGATATCCAGCACCATCAAAGTCAGGAACTGGGTGTCATGATCGACCAACTCTAGCTGTAGTTCCAGGTATTTTTGGAAATAGTAACGATTGGGAAGTCCGGTCAACTGATCAAAATTGGCCTGATAATAGAGCTGATCTTCGTGACGCTTGCGAGCGGTGATATCTTCCTTGTTGGCAACATAATGGGTAATCGAGCCGTGCTCGTCCTTGATCGGAGCAATACTGCAGAGCTCCCAGTACTGACGGCCATCCTTGGTTTTATTGCAGAATTCACCCTGCCACTCCCGGCCGGAGCTTATAGTTTGCCACATTTCTTTATAATAGCTGTCCAGCTGTTTGTCGGACCTGAGTATACGCGGATTCCGCCCGATCGCCTCTTCACTGCTGTAGCCGGATACTTCCGTGAATTTGGGATTGACATACTCGATGGTGCCGTTGACATCGGTAATAACGACACTATTGGCGCTCTGTTCGACGGCGATACACAGAGTGCGTAATTCAGCCGTCCGCTGCTTGACCAGCAGTTCCAGATTTTCATGATAGGCACGGTTTTCACTGACAAGACGGGCGCGTTCCCGGCAACGGTTAACGACAAACTCCAGTTCGGCCAGATCGGCCAGCGGTTTCGGCAGATAATCCCAGGCCCCGCAGCGTAAAGCCTGCAAGGCGTCCGTCAACATACCGGTACCGGAAAGCACGACAATCGGCAGATTGTCATCAAGGCTGGTGACGGAGGTAACCACTTCCAGTCCATCAACATTCGGCATGCGCAGATCGGTTATGATGACATCCGGGCGCATATTCGTCAGCATGTCAATGCCCTCGTGACCATCACAGGCCTGAAGCACGATATATCCGCAGTCTTCGAAGAAAGCCGCGATACTGCTGCGCACCGCCTCTTCATCATCAATCGTTAAAAGCACCGGAGGGCTGACGTTGACGCTCATACGGTTGCCCCCCTGCGAAGCGCTCTGGCTCGGATTCTGTCGGTCAGTGTGGCCAATTCATGGATCGGTTTAAAGAAAACATCCTCCGGCGTCATGCCAAGCGAGCGGAGTGTATCCGAGAGTAAGTAGTCGGAGCCGGTATGCAGCAGGTACGCGGTTACCGGCGAGATGCCGAAAGCCTGCTCAATAAACGCCTCACCGCTCATGCCGGGCAGACGCAGATCGGAGATACACGTCGTCGGAAGCTGCTGAGCGACCAGCTCCAAGGCCTCTTCGCCGTCAACCGCATAGAATACCGTAAAGCCTTCATCCTCAAGATAGGCCCCGACACACTCGCGGACAATGTCGTTATCATCGACCAGTACGACGCTGATGTCAGCGTTCCCACTCATGACACCCCTCCCCGCACATCCAGACTCGTCGCCGGCAGCATGACCGAAATACAGCAACCGTTACCCGGTTGAGACTGGACCTCGATCGAGCCATGGTGCCCTTTGGTGATTATCGCGTAGGCGACCGACAACCCAAGACCGGTACCGATCCCGACCGGCTTGGTTGAAAAAAACGGCTCAAAAATCCGCACGCGGGTGACTTCGTCCATGCCGGGGCCGTTATCCACGATCCGGATCACCGCCATACCCTCACGCAGCGTGGTCTGCAATAAAATATGCGGAGCTTCCGTTTGACCGGAGCCAGCCATGGCCTGCGCCGCATTTTTAAGGATATTCAGCAGCACCTGCTCCACTTCCGAAACGATCATACTGACCGACGGCAGATCAGCGGCATATTCGCGTACCAACCGGATATTTTTGAAGTTATACAGTTTTTTCATATCGTAGTCGCTGGCAGCCAGCTTCAGAACTTCATCCAGCACCGATGCCAGATCAACCTTTTCAAAGCGGGCCTCACCGCGCCTGCTGAAATGCAGCATGTCGGTGATGATCGTGGCTGCCCGCATACCGGCTGTACGGATATGGCCGATAAAATCGAAGATTCCGCGCTTATCGAGGTAGGCCCGCACTAGTTCCAGACTGACGCCGACTTCTGCAGCGACAACATGATTGGCAGGGATATCAGGAGAAACCCGGCGCTCTATATTCTGGGCGTTCTGCATGATCGCGCCCAGCGGGTTATTGATCTCATGTGCCATACCGGCCGCCAGCCCCCCCACCATCGACATCTTTTCGGTCTGGGCCATGATCTCTTCGATGCGGACGTGTTCGCTGATGTCCTCGATACGGATGACCGCCATAGAGGAATTTTCAGAGATCAGCGGATACATATGCAGCGAATAGTAGCGGCTGGTTGCGACAGTACGATGCAGAATCAGTTCATGCGTTACCGGCACCTTGTGATCAATTACCTCTTTCACATGATGCAGTTGATCCTTGAACTGCGGAAGCAGCGTCTCTACCTGCATTCCATACGCATCCCGGGCAACAACACCGCTCAGCAGTTCAAAACGCCGGTTAACAAGTTCGATACGACCATCACGATCAACAGTGGCGATAATTGAAGGGAGCGTATCAAGAATAGCGGAGAGCGACATCTTGAACTGTTCCAGCCGCTCGGTAGCCAGCTTTAACTCGCTGATATCACGCACGTCTTCAACAAGCCCGCCATAGTTCGATTCACCTATGCACCTGGTTTCAGCTTGAAAGTTCATCATATTTCTCCGCAGTACCAGCCTGTCACGGTTACGAGCATGTCAGAGAATCTGCCACGGCCCGGCTCAGTTCACTGCGACTGTAGGGTTTATGAATAAACCCCATTGCGCCCAGCTCCCGCAGCTCAGCTTCAGTCCCCTCACGATGAAAACCGGAGCAGAAAAGAATTTTGATGCCGGGATTTTTCTGATGCAGACGCTGGCAGGTTTCTTTGCCACCCATTTTCGGCATGATCATGTCGAGCATGACCAGCGCAATCTTATCCCGGTGCTCCTCATAAACCTCAAGCGCCTCTACCCCGTTTTGTGCGAGAAACACCGTATAACCGAGGTCTTCGAGCATATCACGCCCAACCTCACGCAAAATCTCCTCATCATCGACCAGCAGGATGCCGCCGCTGCCGGTAACGGCTTCCACTGGTGCCACCTGAAAATCAACCGCTTCTGCCGCCAGCGGGAGATAGAGCGTAAAGTTTGAGCCCAGCCCCGGCTCGCTCTGCACCGTGATTTTTCCGTCCAGATTTCTGACCGTGCCATAGACAGCTGCCAATCCCAGACCGGTACCCTTTCCGGTCTCCTTGGTACTGAAAAAAGGTTCGAAGATATGTTCCATTACCTGCGGAGTCATGCCGACGCCGGTGTCTGACACCGTAATCTGCAGATATGTGCCTGCGGCCAGAGTTGATCCCGACTGTGGGCTTCCAGAGCCGTGACGCATGATCACAGATGTTGCGATTGTCAAGGTACCCCCGCGCGGCATAGCGTCACGGGCGTTAACCCCCAGATTGAGCAGCGCGTTCTGTAGCTGGGTGGCATCACCCAGAACAACCGGATCAAGCGCCCCCAGGCGAGTTCGAATGCGGATCTGCTTGTCGATGGTACGCTCCAGAAGAGCTACAACCGACGTAATCGTTTCATTCAAATGTACCGGCTGTACGGCAATTTTACCTTTGCGGGAGAAGGTCAACAGATCACGGGTAAGTTCGGCAGAGCGGGTAGCGGCATCGACGATGGTAGCTGCCAGTTTCTGGTTCCTGGCATCTCCCGCCAGGCGGCGTTGCAAAAGCTCGGCAGCGGCCATGATTCCGGCCAGCATATTATTAAAATCATGGGCAATGCCCCCGGCCAGCTGGCCGATAACATCCATCTTGTGCGCCTGATGCAGCTGGGCCTGGAGCCGTTTCTGCTCGGTGATATCCATCACCGCGCTCAGGACGCTTGATTGACCAGCCATTTCCAGACAGACGCCAGAGAAAAGAACCGTAAACTGGCCACCACCTTTGCGACACATATCCACTTCAAAGTTGTGTACGTGACCATGCTCACGCAGGATGTGCAGGTATCGTGACCGATCAGCTTCATGCTGCCAGATCCCCAGCTCCAGCGTGGTTTTACCAAGCGCTTCCTCGCGCGAATATCCGAACATATCGATAAACGCCTGGTTGACCTCGGTGAAGGTTCCATCCGGCAGAGACGTCAGGGCCACCGTTATCGGGGAGCTCTCGAAAACCGCTTTGAATTTCTGAGAGCTTGATTCAACCGCTTCCAGCTGCAGCCGCAGCATCTCCTTGGTAGCAAGCAGCTGGTCGTGGGTGCGCTGGTATTCGTCTATCTGAGAGCGCAGCATCTCCTCCGTGGCCAGCAGACCATCCTGACTCAGCAGGTATTCATCGACCTGCGCCCGCAGCATCTCTTCCGTTGCCAGCAACTCTTCCTGTGACTCCTGATACTGATCAATTTTGAGGCGCAGCAGCTCCTCAAGCCGTTTCCGTTTGCGAATATTCAGGGTCAACAGAATCAACCCGACCGTTGTACTGCCCGTAAAAAGTCCCGCCATCCAGAAAGCTGTCTTGCTGATTGCCAGAGTTGCAGGCGGCTTGTTGATAACAACCGCATCACTCGGCAGCCCGGAGGGAGAAATAGCAAATTTTTTAAGGACACGGTAATCGAACATCGGGTCAGAAAGATGATCTGTTATGATCGGCAAACGCTCCGGAGATTCACCCGCGATAATTTTCACCGCCAGTTCGGCTGCTTTCTGCCCCTGCATCTGCCCCGCCATCATACGTCCACCGACAACCCCGGCTCCCAGTTGTTCCAGATAAACGGAGTAGACCGGAACCGGGCTGGCGCTGCTGACCAGTCGGGCCGCTTCAGAATGCGTGAACGTTCGGCCACCTTTTTCAACGGTATAGGAAAGCATCAACACTAGATGATAGGGTGTAATTGCCTTCAGCTTTTGCACCGTCTCTTCCAGCGGCATTTCTTCCATAAAATGGAGCCTGATGGCGGGAAAGAGCGGTGCGGTCTTTTGTAATTCACTCCTAATGGCAAGACCGGTATCAGTGAAATCATGAATCACGACCACGTCGCGCACCGCCGGATGCAGGCGCAGCGCCAATTCCAGCGTACCGGCAAAATCATGAAATTCCGCTACGCCGGTGACGCCGGACTGCCCGGCAATCATGGTCGGAACGAAATCATTGATACCGCAGAACACCAGTGGTGTACCGGGAGAAAATCTCTGCCGGTAGGTCAGGGCGAATTCCAGCGCCGCGTTATCCAGAGCAATGATGACATCCAGATGCCGCCCTGCATACTTGGCTTCCAGCAGGTCGGCCAGACGGGAAAAATGTTTTTTGGCAGGGAATTTTTTGGTATCAAGATGCTCAAGGAGCAGTTCAACACGCGGAAAAGATGCTGAAAGGCCTTTGCGAAGCCCCTCCAGTTCATGTTCCGACCAGTCGTAGCCGGTGTTGTATGAATTGAGGACGAGTATATGCGGAACGGGAGCAGCCGCCACCGGACCGACGGAGGACAGAGAGACCAGCATAGTAATGCAGATCAGCAGAAAAGAGTACATGTGGGATCTGGGATCGCGCAGGATGCCTCCCGTCACATTCAGTAGCGCCATTAAATTCAGCTAGTAGTATCATATCAGCATTCAGAATGGAAACAGCTAAAACAGCAGACAGCCAGCCGGAATATCCGGATGGCCGTCTTTTACTGCGCGACAATTATTTGTAAAGGCTATTTCAGCAATAATTCAATCCTGGCACTCTTTTTTGCTTCGGCGATATATGCCCCAACGGCGGAATTAAGTTTCTGCCCTTTGAGATACTCTTCGATTTTAACTTTGGCTTCCTTGAACGCAACCGACTCAGCAGCCTTTTTGTCCGTCAACTTGATGATGTGGTAACCGAACTGCGTCTCGACCACATCACTGATGTCCCCCGGTTTCATCGCATAGGCAGCTTTTTCAAAGGGGGCCACCATCTGTCCCTTGCCGAAATATCCGAGATCGCCCCCCTGCTTGGCACTGGGACAGGTCGAGTTGTTTTTTGCCAGTTCGGCAAAATCGGCACCGCCAGCCAGCTCCTTGCGCAGTTTGTCAGCCTTTTCACGCGCCTTTTTCTTATCATCACCGGAAGCGGCAGCTTCAACTCCGATCAGGATATGGCTGGCTTTGACCGATTCATCACGCTTGAACTTGTCCGGATTCTGGTCATAAAATTTGCGGACGTCCTCTTCGGATACGGTCGCCTTTGCAGCCAACGTACTCTCGACAAAATTGGAGATCAAAAGGTCACGACGGGTGTACTCACGCAGGTCCTTTTCATTCATCTCCAATTCCTTGATCGCATTCTGAAAGTCCTTCTGATCCTTGAAGCGCGCCTTACCCTGAGCCAGCTTTTCATCAATCTTCTTATCCAGATCTTTGACTTCCAGCTTGTCGGCAGCCTGATAGAGCAGTTCAGCAGACACAAGCTGTTCAAGAGCCTGCTTGTCAAGCGCTGCCTGTTTTTCCTGCGGTATCGATTGTCCACGCGACAGCACCTTACGGGCACGGCGCAATTCGACGGCATCGATAGCCACACCATTGACGCGCGCCACCGCTCCCTGAACCTCAGATACGGCGGGGGCTGCTGCAACGGTAGGAGCACTCTCAAGTTTTGCAGCTGGTTCAACAGCCATAACGCCGGTTCCACTTAAAACCAGTGCCGCGACAACAAAAACTTTCAAATACGAATGGTAATTCTGCATGGTACAAGATCTCCTTGGGATGAAATGTTACGTTGTCGCACCATAACACAGTCGACAGTCTGATGAAAAGCCAAACATACTTTTGACATTTGCAGCCCCCTACGGTACATTTACGCGCACATTACGTGACATCTGCACTTAGTCTACAGGTTTTTGTTGATGCCGATACCGGGAGGAAACGTGGAAATGAAGAGGGTTCTGGTTGTTGATGACAGTCTTTCAGTTGCCCGGCAGCTGGAAAAAATTATTGCTGAATCAGGCGACTTCACCTGCGTCGGTCACGCAAAAAATGGCGCTGAAGCGATCAGGATGAATCATAGTGAAGACCCGGAGATTATCTGCATGGATATGAATATGCCCGGAATGGATGGTCTGACCGCACTGCGCACCCTCTCCGTGATGGACAAACAGGTCAAAGTTGTCATGGTGACCTCACTGGGTGGCGTTGGCGACAAATTTACCGAAGCGCTGAAACTGGGCGCAAAAAACGTCATTTCAAAACCATTCGAAGCAGAGGGCGTACTCAGAATCCTGCGCGAACTCTGATACTCATAACATTTATCGACAATTTAACAAGGGGATCTGCACATGGCTGTCAAATTTTTCGGTCAATTTCTGGTAGAGAAAGGGCTTGTTTCACGGGACAGTCTGCTCGCCGCTATCGAGCTTCAGGAAAAGAACAATCTCAAACTTGGCGAGATGGCGCTTTCGATGGGGTATATCACTCCTGCCGATATCGAACGGGCTCACAACGCCCAGATGTCAAAAGATATGAAACTGGGCGATCTTCTGGTTGAAATGGGCATACTGTCCGCGACGCAACTGAATGGGGTCATCGCCCGCCAGAAAGAAACCCACCTCTACATCGGTGAAGCACTGGTCCAGGTCGGAGCGTTCTCAGCAGCGGATCTGCAGGTACATCTGGATGCATTCAAGGCCGATCAGGCCCGGTATGTATCGAACGGCATCGAACTGCCGGTCAATCTGCCCAACAACGCTATCTGGGAAATGACCGCCGATCTGACCTATAAAATGATTACCCGCGTGCTCGATCTGCAATTCCGCACCGAAAAATGTGCCGTAATCAGCTCAATTGCACCCGCCTGCATGCTGGCGGCCATGGATTTTAGCGGCGATGTCAACGCACGTTATATGATTTCGGTCTCGGAAGGGATGCAGAAGAGTATTGCCAGGGCAATTTTGAGTGAGCCTTCGGTTGAAAACGAGCCCGTAGAAGTACTGGAAGACACCGTCATGGAATTTGCCAACGTGGTCTGCGGCAACGTAGCAGCCAAGGCCTCTCAGATGGGCATCGTCATGGAAATAAATCCTCCGGAAACGCTGCATCCGCCACAAGAGGGTCTCCCGGTGCCGAACGGATTTACCGCCCTCAGCTTCCCGATTCATATCATGGATGGCGACCGGATGGAACTGATCCTGCTGATTAAGGATTAACGCAATTTATCGAGCTGAATGAAGCGTTATGGGGAGGAATCGGCTGTAACTGATATAGTCTGCGTCAGTAGTAAAGATGGGAACATTCATGCGACTCGCCACTGCACAAATCAAAAAGTCTGCATTGGAGCCCTGAACGCCGTTTTTACGGCATCTGTTGAAAAATTCCGCTGCACATTCAAAATCTTCAGATACCTGCCGGACATCAGGAAATGCCCGCAAGTGATCCCGCAGGTTTATGAAAAGTGACTCTTCCCGAATTCCTGAAAGCAGTTCCTGGCGGATAACCCCAACAATCAGTACGCGCTGCTCTTGAATAAGCTCACGCAATTCCGTAACTTCAGGAACACCTTTTGGTGCTGACCTGCGTAATGCCAGCGACCAGATACAGGTATCTACCAGAACATTCATTTCAACATCCGCTGTTTTTTATAATCATAGTCCTCATCAAATGGCACTGCACCAAACAGATCCACTATTTCAAGCTGACGACGATGCTGAATGTACTCCATCAATGCATGTGAAACAGTAGCTTTTTTTGTTGCATGTCCGCCCAATTTTTGAGCTTCAATAATAAGTGAATCATCAATCGCCAGATTTGTTGCCATACGGCACCTCCACACAAAGTCTTACACAACTGTATAGTGTGACACCGGCGGCGTCAACACAAACTACCGCCAGACCTCAGCAGTGTATTCTCCCTGCATATCTCGTACAAACAACGGCGCCTCGACTATCGGCGCCGTCCTTCTCCCCTTGGCCAACTCTGCCATGAAGATTGTGGCCGGTGAAACCTGATTATTGTGAATCATACGCAGCCGCAGGATCGACAACTTCATCGCCGCTGCCATTGAGGTCAGCTCAACCAACCGTGCGGGAAGCTGGATAATGCAGATTTTTCCTGATGGTTTGACCAGATATTTGGCGGCAGTCAGAAAATCGACCAGACCGGCGGTTGTTTCATGGCGGGCGGCATCACGACCGGCACGTGGACTGATACGACCGCTGACAGGAGTTCGAAAGGGGGGATTGGAGACTACCAGATCAAAGCTGGAATCAGGTGAAACCGCGCGATACGCCATCACATCCGCCGTCAACGACGTTACCTGCCCGGCAAGATCGTTTGCGTGAATATTTTGCTCAATCAGAGCGACCATCTCCAGGTTATTTTCCAGAGCGACCACTGATGCCGTTGCGTTGAGCCGTGCCAGTACCAGCGAAATAATCCCGCAACCGGCTCCCAGATCAATAACAGTCCCGCCTGGCGGCACAAGCCCGCAAAAACGAGCCAGCAGCAGCGGATCCAACGAATAGCGATATCCATGGCGCGGCTGCAGAATCTGCAGGTTAAACAGCTTCAGTTCATCCCTCGTCAACATGCCCCCTTCTCACGCGCCACTCCCGCACCAGCATTCCGGCAAACAGTGCAAATGACGCCAACGTCAGATACTTACCGATTTTAAAGGGGAGCGGATCGAAGCGAAACTCGACTTTGTGAGTACCGGGGGTGAGGTAGACGCCGCGCAGGATGTGGTTGACCGGAACAATTTTGGCAGCCTTGCCGTCAACAGTAGCCTCCCATCCCTTGTAATACTTCTCACCTAACGTCAGCAGAGCGTTTACCGGTGCAAAAGCGGTCAGAGTAATGCGCTCACCTTCATACTGCGTTACCGTGACGCTTCCTGTTGACAGCACCTGCGCCCGATCCGGATCTGCCATAGCAAACGGCGGTGCGTTCTCAACCATTGCCACGGTTCTGGGATTAAAGGCAGGATTCTGCAAAATCGCCAGACGTTGAGCCGGATCATTAACCACCGCCACAGAGGGAACCAGCCAGGCTTTGGGAAGGACGTTGCGGTTCTCCAGGACAACAGTGGCACCTCCTGGCTGTGTAAAAACAGGAGCAAATTTCTCCCCCAAAGCAGATTTTTGTGTCTGGTAATCAGCATTCGGCATAATCAGGTACTTCACATTCACTATGTCAGGCATCGCTCCGGCAACAGAGAAGACATCAAGAAACTGTTGCCAGCGCACCTGCTGCACCGGATTGGAAGCATACATGACTGGAATATGTTGAGAGGCATACTGCATCGGGTCACTACCATCCATGGGTAATACTCGGTAGGCATTAGAAACCGTCGTTAAAAATTTTATCAACGGGGGGGGCTCACCCTCTTTTACCTTGACCGGAGCAGTTGTTAGAAACAGAAACTTATCGTTAATCCGCCAGGTGTCAGCAACAAAAAGTAACAGCAGCAGATAGGGAACAATCTGCACCAGGCGCGGTTTTTTAAGCAGCAGGAATACTACGGCGATAATCACTGATAAAACAGCTGCGATGGCGGTTTCACTAACTATATTTCCCCAGCGCTGCCCCACCAGATACGCCCCCTGTTCATAACGAGTCGGCTGCGCAAGCAGCTCGGCAAACGTATTCACCCAATATGACGCACCACCGGCTTCGATTCCCAGCAGAACCAGCAGCAGGACAGGTAACGCGCAAACGCCAATGAGGTAGCGGCTAAACGCCTTTGCCCTACGAACATCCTCATCGCTCAGCAGATCGATACCGCGCGCAGCAAGAATTGCCAACCCCAGCACCGGAATGAACATCATCATCTTCGGCACGCGGAAATGATTGATTCCGGGGAAAAACTTGTATAACAACCAGTAAAATGGTGTGTACTTACCCATCGAGAAGAGTATGCCGCCAACTATCCCACCCAGCGACAACCAGGTGTAGCGATCCCGTCGGAACAGCAGCGGCAGCGGCAACAACAGCCAGGGGAGTAGTCCCATGTAGCTGGCGGTCTGGGTGAAATGCATCCTTCCCCAATAGTAGGAGGGAATATTGTCAGGATTCGGTCCGGCCTCCTGACGGGAAAGCCCGAATAAGCCGGGAATAACCAGGGCGCCCAGCTCTTCAGGAGGGAGTGACCAGGACATGGCTTCCTCCACATCCAGGCCCCCTTTGATACCGCCGGCAGGTTGACTGGCGCCGCTCTCAATACCTCTGTTGGTATCCTTCGACCAATTCGCAAGCGGAAGCAGTGAAATTGAAACCGTTGTCAGAAAAAACAGCAGCAGCGCCATATTTAATGCCAGCAATTTAGGAAGTTCTCTCTTGCCTTTTTTTGCTGCTATCGCAACACCGATAAGGCGGAACAGACCATACGCCCCGACGCAGAGACAGGTATAAAAAGCGATCTGCCAATGGGTGTTGAAAAATTGAAACGCCAATACAAAAGCGGTGGTAAGGAAAAAAATTATCCGCCGCGATTGAAAACCGCGCTCCAGAAAATAGAAAGCCCACGGGGCATATGCAATTGTCGCTATTTTCATCACATGCCCGGCATTAATAAGCGTTGCAATCTCCGGAGCCAGAGCAAAGATCAATCCTCCAGAGAATGCGGCCAGACGGCTTGTCCCCACTACACGGCAACAGTAAAATGTACCGACAGCGCCGAAAAACAGGTGCAGCACAATGAACCAGGCCACTGATGCAGGAGCAGGAATAACATGCAGAATGAGCGGCAGATGAAGTAGAAACTGCATGGAACTCATGCCCCCCTCATTGGTATAACCGCTATTTATAAGGTAATCCCAACTTGCTTTCAGATTGCTCGAATACAAATCTGACAACGCTTTGTCGTTGTAACCTTTCATCCACCAGTACGCTTCATTGATGATATCCGGTGCACGGATGATCTTGTCGGTGAATAGTATGCGTGAATAATACAGTGCCAGCAGAGCCAGTAACCCCAGCAGCAGAAAAGTACTTTTATTGCGCTTTGTCATGGCGTTACGATGCTCCTGTAAAATGTATCAAGTTTTACTGCGGCCTCGCTCCAGTTGAAGTGAGCCAGAATATGCCGTTTTCCTTCTGAACCACGTTGTACAGCCGTCTCACGATGTTGAAGCAACCGTACTGTTTCATCAACCATCTGATCAGGCGCGTCCGGATCGCATAAAGTCCCGGAGATCCCATGCATAATATACTCATGTGCCTGCCCTACCCGATCTGCAACCACCGGAATACCGGCACTCAGCAGTTCGGTCAACTTGGCCGGACACTTGGCACGGTTTACCATGGTATCGTCCAACGGGTAGATTGCCACGCTACCTGCCGCGAGGTAATCAGGAATTTCCACCGGCTCAATCCAGCCAGTCATTACCAGAGCCTCAGCAAACCCCCTGTCACAGGCTGCCGCTTCCAACCGCTCCTCTTCCCCTTTTCTCCCCTTTCCCACCACCAGGAAACGAACATCCGGAACTCGGCGCACAATCCCGGCAAAAACCCGATATAGCCGCTCCTGGTCAAATTCAAAGAAACGGGTGTACAGTACGGCGACCGGCGCTCCGGCTGGAATATGCAGCTTGTGCCGAATACGAGCACCATCTCCTGCAGGAGTTGCAACAACACCATTGGGCAGGTAGAGAATTCGCTCCGCCGCAACCCCCATGTTACCGCTGAGACCCTCCAAAGTCCGACTGGCGGCTGTCACCCCCACGGATCGCCTGGTCAGCCACTGTTCCTGAAAAGCAAAAAGTCGTTTCTCCAGCAACGAATAGGAGATAAGGTCGTTCATGCCGCCATTGCCCTCCCAGTCGTCAGTATCCACAAACAGCGGCGCCAGCCTGATTCCGATGCGTTGCAGCGAAATATGCAGCATGGCCGCCAGTCCGCCATACCCTTTGGGCTTGAAGAGGTGAACAATATCCGGATTTTCAGCCAGTGCCGCCCGGTACATCCGCCAAGTCAGCAGGAATGCACCACACAACTTGCCACACGTGGGGAGTACGACATTAACCAGCAGCACTCCACGAAGCAGCTCCGTTTTTCCGGAATCTTCGGGATTGGTATAGGGTGGTGCTACGATCACCACTTCATGGCCAAGTACCTGAAGTCCCGCCGCGAGCGGCAGCATACGGGCAATTACCGTACCTTTGGGACGGATGCCGAAAGGAGCGAGAAAGACAATTTTCATTGTTTATTCGAAATGTTATTACCAATTAGATAAGGAATCCGCACCTTCTTGGCCATTCGGTACAGATTTGAGTCACGCAGCAGGTAATACAGCTCCAGCAGAATTCGAGACTGAAACGGAAATAGCCTGGAATGGTTACGCATCAGTTGCACGTGCATCTCAACTTTGGCGGATCGACCCATGGAACGTTCCCGGGAGCCTGCCGCTACACGGTAGTAAAAAAGCGGCTCCGGAATGCGGAATACTTTTTTATCCATTTCCAGAAGCGACAGCCAGAAGTCCCAGTCCTCCCAACCTTTCTTCATATTCGAATTGAATCCTCCCGCCTTTTCCCAGTCCGCCTTACGGAATAGTGCTGAACAGAATATCAGGTTGGTAAATCGCATTCCCCATCCGGAGAAATCGGGAATGTCCCAGCGCCCCTGACGAGCGCCGAAGCATTCTGCCAGGCAATAGACAATCCCGACCTCCGGATCACGATCAAGGATCGCCACCCCCTTTTCGAGATAGGTCGTTCCTATGCGATCATCTGCGTCAAGCGGCAGAATGTATTCGCTGCGAGCGTGTAATATTCCGGTGTTGCGGGCCATGGCAACACCCTGGTTCTCTGTAGTAATGATACTCGTCTGCGGCTTTTTGAAACTGGCCAATAGGCGATTTGTCACCTCATCCGTCGAGCCGTCGTTGACGACAATAATTTCAAAATCACGGAACGTCTGAGCCAGTGCCGACTCAACTGCCTCTTCGATGAATTCGCCCTGATTGTAGCAGGGTATGACAATACTAACCTTGGGCATTACCACTCCGATAGCTCTCAATATCGGCGAGCAGTACCGAACGGTACCGACTGCAGAACCTTTCTCCGCCAAAACTCACGCGTGCATAATCATAAGCATTACGGGACATCGTCATCAACTGATCCCTGTTACTAGTCAGCTTTTCTATCGCAGCGAGCATTGCTTCGGCAATCAGATCTTCATTCGAAGAATTGTCTATCAAAATTCCAGTGACCCCTGATTTCACGTGCAGAGGAATACCGCCAACATCTGTCGTAATCGGCACGACACCTTGTGCCATAGCCTCCATGATCACCATGGGAAACCCTTCACGACTGGAGGTCAGAAGGAGTAGATGAGCCCGTTCATAGTAACCTCTCAGTTCCGTATGGTCTGTCAATTCTCCCGTGAATTGGCAGAAGGGCCGGTCACTCATTGCAAAACTTTCCGTCACATCACCAATCATAGTAACCATAACCGGAATTTTCCTTGATGCACAGAGAGCGGCTACTCGCCCTGCAATATGGACCCGCTTTTCCTCCGAACCGCGCCCAACAAACAGTATGTTTAGTTTTTCGGCCACAACCTTTTCACGGTACTCATGTGGTATCTCCACACGATTTTCAATCAACTCTATCCGCTCTCCCAACGCCGCATCAATTCCTTTGACACTGTATTGATGCATCAGATCCATCTTGGTCTGCGACGTTATTACTACTCTTTTGTCAAGATGGTGGATAACCGGCAGACTGAAATCTTCCGATCCTCCGCCAAATGCATGCAGCAAATCAATAACTTTGACGTCTTCAGAGAGGTAAGGGAGCATTTTGTAAAAGAAAAGAGTGTTGCAGCCAAAGACAACGGCTTTGGGGTGTTTATTGATGAATCCCGCCATGAGCCAGGCACTGAGAGGATATGTGTATTTCAGACGAAGGCACCAATTAAAGGTGCGCGCTACCCTGTCAAATTCACTCCGGAGCGTTCCTGGACGTGGTGACCATTTAGTAAAGAATACCCATGGTTTCAGGTCAGCAAAACAGGTGACAATATCTACATGGACTCTTTCTGCACCCCCAATGTGACAGAAGGGAAAGAAAAAGAATAGTCCGCTTTGGTTACTGAAAGGAAGTAAACTCCCAATAAACCTGCCAAAGGCGGCTACTGAATCAATAAAATAAGTTACTACCAGTTTGCCTGAAAAGTAATAGAGGTCTTTGAAAATGTTCAGGAACACTCTAGCTACAAAAGGGTTGACGCGGCCACTCATTAGGCGATCAAAGACGAATCTGCTTTTGGTTCGGACATTTTTTAAGTCCGGATTGTGTTTGTTGCTTATGGAAGTTACGGAAAGTGGGCTTAAACGGTATTTGAGAAGATATTCGTCGAGCTTGTCAATTCTGTGTCCATCGGCGATCAGCCTGAGCCAGAGATCATAATCCTCCGAATTTGCCTGACGTGGATCATATCCATAATTGAACAGAGTTTGCCTCCTGATCATAACACCAGGGTGTGCAATGCAATTTGCACGAGGTAGGCGTTGAACGATCTCGTCGTATGACGTAAAATTACAGTCATCGTTCCAGAATCCGCATTCCTTGCCCACGGCATCAATGAAATAACATTTTACCGCTACCATAGTGCATGTGGGGTGTGTTTCAAGATATTCAGTTTGTTTTGACAAACGTCCGGGCAGACTGATGTCGTCACAATCCATCCGGGCCACAAATTCTCCACGAGAATGTGTAATTCCTATATTCAGCGATGAGATCAGCCCTAGGTTTTTGTCGTTGTTAATTAACGTGATGCGAGGGTCGGAATATGTGTTGATAATTGAAGCAGAGCTGTCCGTGGAACCGTCATTGATAATCAGAAACTCGAAGTCTGTTAAGGATTGTGTAAGAATACTGTCAATAGCATCCCTCAAGTAAGCTGCGCCGTTAAATACCGACATCAATACGGTTACCCTAGGTGGATTGGACATGTTCTAAATCCTGTGCCAGGCAGATGGAATCAGGTCTGTGGTTGATATATCCTGCCGTTTGAACCAGTGTTCGGGTGCCACAATTATTTTTTCAGGGTTGCGGTTCAGCCACGCACCCCACCAACTGAAAGAACTGTTGGCTATGATATTGTGTTTGCAGAGTGACATGAGGCGCAAATCTTCGCATGCCAATTCTGGTCCGTTATGTTCCACAAATGTCATGGGGCTTTTAAGTTGCAACTGTCCTTGCACCCAGCGAATATCATCTGAAAATATCATTAGGTGAGGATCACCTGTTATGTCGGCAACGTATTCCACTGCCCGCTGATAGTACTGCAGTGAACACTGTCCATGGTATTGCTCCGCGATGGGGTTGGTAACATAATCACCGCGACGGACATGAATAGAGACGGAATTGGTTGCCATAATCTTCCTGGAAATATCCAAGTTTATGCCAATAATAGGAGCACTGACCGTAAAATCTTTGCGAATGACCTCTTGAACATCTAAAAAATATTTTTCAGATTGCCAGTATCCATCCAAATAAACGTTATTCCCAAGAAGTAACATGTCAGGATCAAAGTGAAAATATCGTTCCTTGAAAAAGGTTTGCATGTTCAAAGGCTGAAAAGTCCTCGCAGCTGTTTTGAAAGCCTTCATGATCGGATTGGTGCTGACCCTGCACAATTCTGCCACTTCCTCAGGATGTGCATAATCTGCAGACAAGTTGAATACGTCTAGGACGTAATGCCTGACTGTCTCATCAGGCATAGCTTTGGCAAAACCTGTCGAATCCAGCTTGAGTGGAACATTACGATGAAATGCAAGTCTGCGGCCTGCGGCGTATTGAAACATCTGATTACCGAGGCCTCCTGACAGTTTTACGATTATCATATAGTTGCCTTCACTGCCCTGACATGATAACCAAAATTAAGAATCTCCGCTGAGCCAGTATCCTTTTTTGCATATTTCGAGATTATCAGCAGAAATATTTTGAAAAAAATCTTTTCAAACAGACTGACCTTTGTGTGCGCATATTTTTTAGCTACAAACGCAATCCGATGCACCTCTTGCGCAAGGAACTCAAAAAAATTTCCGTTTTGTTGAATCTCAACAATATCCAATCCCAAGGCAGGAAGATGCGTTTCATAAAAATATCGATTGAAGCCCGAATAAAAGTGGAAAGGAGCAAAATGCGTCAGGCTGCAAAATGGCGCTGTCAAAATAAGTTGCCCACCAGGACGTAATAGTCTGAAAAACTCATTCAGTGCAAGCACAGGGTTTGGCAGATGCTCAAACACTTCAATGCACATTATGGCATCAAAGGAACCATCTGGCTCAGGAATCGCAGTAATATCACAAACGATATCAAGCTTGCTCTGATCCCATGACCCCATCTGCAGCCCACTTGTGTCGCCCTTTCCATCGTATTGGGCAAAATCTTGAGACACATAATCAAGATGGCTGCAGAATCGCTTGAACTGAAGTTCTCCTGCACCGGCATCCAGTATTCTGGCACCTTGTGGAATCTGTTGTAATGTCTGTTCCAACCAGAGTCGCCTGGTAGACTCGTTGTTTGTGCCTATTTTGATGTTCATGACGTCTTTCTGAACCAAAAACAGCCGCATCCATACGTCTGCTGGTCCGCGAGATTTTTACATGCGTCTCTGACGAGTCCGCCATCCTTTGCAGAATCAGGAATCAATGTAAATTCCTTCAATTCCAAATCGTGAAAATAGTCCATAATCTGATCATATTCGTAGATCCTATGAGCGTTGAACATGATTCGGCTTGGACTTCCCATCGGCACAACAAAGAGCAAGTCTCCATTATCGGCCAGAACCCTTTTCAGCTCCGAGATTGCCTTCAGGTCGCCATCAGGATCAAGAGGATCGCCATACCGCCCCAAGCCTACATGCTCAACAACATGCATGCAGGAGAGTGATGAAATACTGTTGTCAGGGAACGGCAACTCAAGGAGATCTGCAGAAGCTGATTGCAAATTACTGAGTTCCAGTTCGGCAGGCCGATAATCATAAAACCTGACCGGAATAAATGCGGAAATGATAGTACAGAATTGCAAGGTGGAGGATATGTCAACGTGGTACGCAGGTCGTGTATTTGAGAGAATGCGAGCTGCCCAAGCAGGATGAAAAATGTAGTGTCGATCGAAACCGGTACCTTTAGTCTTGTCATTGAGACATGGATATCTATCGCTCCAATTAAGTCTAAAATAAGAACGGTCTTTCCCTTTCAAGCGGTTGAATGCATAATAATCTAAGAGGAAATTTACATATAAATATTTTTTTTTAACACATAAATATACCCACGCAAATAGCCGGATTTTTTTTATTAATGGCTTAATTAAATAATGTGTTGAACTATTTAGCTTCACATAAAGTCCTTTACAGATCATTTATCACGCAATTGTATGTAATCCACAATCAAATTTCAGCCTTAACTTGTAGTTCACAATTAAAACGGCAACCACATATAGTACAGAAGAAAAACAGAGGGCCCATGCCATTCCAACCAGGCCATCGTGCCATGTAAACAGATAACCAAACAATAGAAGAGATAGTGCTTGCACACCTTTTGGCCAGAAATATATGTTTGGCTGATTTGAATACATACCCTTTAAGCAAAATAACTGACCTATATTGTACAGTACAAGTCCAAGAATTATGATCCAGAGAATATTATGATTCGCAGCAAATAATTGGTTAGTGAATAGCCTCATAATAGGATTGCTAAAAAATATGGCAACGATGATTATCAAAAACGATGCCGATGCTGACGCCAAGACTGTTTGACGCAGCAAGTCAGCACTTTCCCGCACCTGAACCTGTGAAGACATGGCGCCAGCCCTCTCAAATACAATAGGGACCATTAATTGATTAACGAGAGAAAAGAGGAGATTCACCGGAGAGGACGCAATCTGAAAAATTGCGGCATAAACCCCAACCATGCTCGCACCACCAACCACCTGTATAATCCACCTGTCAGCATAGAGACTGACAATCGCAAAGCCGGCAAAAAAAATAAACGGAGTAGCATAGGCTAGAAATTCACATCTGCCGTTATAAAGTGATTCTTTCTTTATATTTTCAGAATACCAGTGCTGACGTATCTCGTCATTCTTCATGGCAAAACAATGTTGAGAAACAGTTATCAAGAGAGTACCGCAAAGATATCCCAGAAGGACTACATATCCGCTATTCCTAAACAACAATAATAGCGCGACTGAGATTCCTACCCGCAACCAAACGTCTAATCCTTGGTGGAGGGCCACTATTTTTCGTTGCCTAATAGCGCTCTGCATTGCGAGATAAGACGAGTTTATCCCACTGGATATGCCATACAAAGCAGAAAAAAGAACGAGAAGTGCCCACTCCAATCCAACCCACAAAACAGCAATACCTGTGACAACAATAGCAACCAAAGAGAGTAAGATTAAAAGCTGCCGGTGCCATTTTTTGAGAACGGAGAAATATACTTCAAGTGTTCTGCGTTCCCGATAAACGACAAAATATCTTGCGACAACATTTGCAACAGGACCGTATACATATGTTGATAATACGCCTGCAATGCTGAGCCCCAAGGCAAGTTGCCCATAACCATTCGGGCCCATGAAGTTTGTCAACACTTTGATGCCTAAAAAGCCACCGACAAAGCCTAAGGCCTGCCCAAGCATTATCCAGCCTAGTTCAGCCTTTAAATTTGCAAATTGGTCGATTAACTGTTGTACTTTCTCAAGATACTTCATCCAGCTCCTCAAACTCACGGCAAGTCACATTTACAATATATTTGTTGTTACCCAAGCAGTGCATAAACTTACTTAACCGGAATTACAGGCTGAAAATATGCAGCGCCTAATCCTCGAAGTACTTCCGCAATTTTGTCATTACGCTTTAGAGAGGTAATCACGAATGAAGTTCGTATCTCTTTCCCCCCATCTGCTAACGCCACAACCGGAAGTCCAAAAAAAATCTCCCCCTGCCGCTCGTCATCCATAACCGCCACCAACTCCAACCCGGTCTCCTGCAGCGACAAGTAGGCAATTTCCGCCACTTCATCCACGCCACAAAACACGACCTCACGCACGCCAGAACGCTCCAGGCGGCGAAACAGTTCCAGGTAATCCTGCCGCGCAACAGTATACAGGCTGGTGAAGTAGTTAAGGTGCTGATAAGCGAGACGGCTTTTTTCGGCGATGCCTTGTGGGGTGAGGAGATAGGCATAGCGGTTGCTGGGGAAGTTTTTAACCCGCACAAATCCTTTTGAGACCAGGTTTTTGAGGTAGGAGTTTACCAGACCAACGGCAATGCCGAGCCGGCGGGAGAGTTCGCGCTGAGAAAGCGGCTCTTCGCCGCTGATTTCGGAAAGGAGTTGGAGTGAGCGGGATGAGTCAAGCGGTTTTCCATCTATATTGTTCATATCTTGAACAATAATACGAACAAGCACAGAAGCGCAAGAAGTTTGTTCACATTATGAACGATGGTCTTTTAAAGATCATCTCCGGTGGTCGTCAACACCAGCTTGCCATGCTTGACACCCTTGACGCCGATCAGCTCGTGTGAAATCTGCTTGATGGTCGATACGGTACCTCGAATAACAAGAACTTCAAGGCAATTATGTGCATCCAGATGCACATGCAGAGCTGATACGATCTGCTCATGATGGGAGTGCTGATGCTCTGTTAATTTATCAGAAAGCTCCCGGACATGATGATTATAGACCAATGTCACCGTGCCTACCGCTTCCTGATCCTCACTGCCGCACTTTTCCTCCACGATCGATGCCCGAATAAGATCGCGAATGGCCTCGGAACGATTCATGTAGCTCTTCTGCTCAATCAGCTGGTCGAAATTCTGTAACAGCTTTTCATCCAGCGATATGCCGAATCTGACGGTAGCTCCCACCACACCCCTCCCCGATATCGATAATCAACACCTCAATGCTGCACATGGTACAAACTACTCTCCCCGGTACAAGCAGAAAAAAGAGAAAAAGCCCCGAGGTGACGAATACCATCGGGGCCGGGCTTAAACTTTGTAATACAGCATGAGTCTGCTATGGCAGCGGAGCGATCGCCGGATGGCGGTCCATATGTTCACCTTTGCCCTTGGTATGGGCGTTAACGGCCCTCATCAACTGTTTGACCTCTTCCGGCATGTCCTTACCATCTTTCATGGCCGCCTTCATCTGGCCGGCCAGATAGGAGTGATTGATAAAGATATCCAGTACCGACAGCATGAACTCCCGCTTCCAGGGGGTGAGTTCATGCAGATGCTGGAACTTGTGCATATAGAATTTCTGCGCCGCTTTGCCAAGCTCTTTTTCAAGTTCTTCAACGGTCATGTTTTTGGGTTTGACGACCGGTTCGACCAGATTGTATTTACTGTAATCCTTGGTAAAGACGTACGGCTCTAGTTGCGGATAGAGTTCAGCATAAGGCCAGGGCGCGATTGCAAGAAAGAATGCCATATCGGGGTTATAATGTTTGGCCAGTTCGACTGTCTGGGCAATCGACTCGACGGTATCATCGGGGAGCCCCAGTACGAGAGAGGTCTCGGAGACGATGTCGGCTGCATTGATGATGTCTATGGCCTGTTTGGATTGGGCAACTTCGGTGTCTTTGTTAAAGAGGTCCAGTGTTTCCTGAGAACCGGCTTCAACGCCAACGTAGATGTGCTCAACACCGGCCTTTTTGTATTTCCACATGATATCGGCATCACGCAGGATGTCGTCAACGCGGGTTTCCATGAGCAGTTTAACCGGTACCTGACGTTCAATCATCAGATCCAGTATTTTTACCCAGCGTTCTCGATCGTAAGTGGGCAGTTCATCCGCCAGCATGGCCACTTCGACGCCGTATGTTTTCGACAGCATTTCGATTTCATCGACAACGTTTTCGGCGGAACGGGCCCGCCATGATTGTGCCCAAAAGAGCTGTTGCGAGCAGAAGGAACACTGAGATTTACAACCGCGGGCGGTCGAGATGATCGCCAGGCGGGCGTTGTTCTTGGCCCGATAGGTATAGATCGGCCACTCGACCAGATCCCAGGCTGTCGGCAGGGCATCCAGGTCATGAATATATGCGGCCTTAGGCGTAACGACCACTGCGTCATTCCGCCAAAAAGCCAGACCAGCAACGGTTGACGGGTCGCTACCGGCGTTGAGGCAGTTCAAAAGTTCGACCAGCGTTACTTCACCCTCGCCGCGAACGATATAGTCAACTGCCTCGTGAGCTCCTTGCAGGACTTCGTCATAGCAGAAGGCGGCATGCACATTTCCGAGTACGGTAACAACAGCGGGATTGGTCTGTTTGGCCAGGTCACACAGCTCAAGCGCTTTGACAATTGAGGCGGTATAGGCAGTCGTCGCAATGACATCCGGCTTGAAAGCCTCAATGCGGGCCTTGATTTCAGGCCACTTGTGCCAGAGCGACATGGCATCATAATAATCGACTTCATAGCCGGCAGCACGAAGAGAACCAGCCATATACACAAAGCCGACATTGAGCCAGGTACCGGCAGATTCTACAACTCCAGAATGATAGGGGGGGGTAATCAGGGCAACGCGTTTTAAAGTCATAAAGTATCCATAAATGTCGAGTTGAATTCCTGAGCAATATAACAGGATAAAATCAATCCTGAAAGATTTATTTTATGCTTGCAAAAAACCTACCAGACAATTCAGACCGAATGAAACACTTTGCTCCAAATCCAAAGATAGCCTAACGCGTAAGCAGAAAAAAGGATAACATGCTTTACAATCAGTGCTTTACGTCGCTGTCGCTCGGCATCTTCCCCATACCAGTTGTCTACATACGTGAATGTTCGGCCGGCACCGGTAGCCATGATCAGTACAGCAGCCACAACACTCCACCAGAAAAAAGTACGTTCAAGCTGATTCAGGATACTTGTAACAGAAGCATCCTTGAGATGGGCAGTGTGCAGCACTGAAATCGTGACGATTATAGCCAGCCAGATGCCGGCAGCAAAATCGTGGACAAAACCGTTTACCACAACGGCTGTTTTTTTCAGATCCATAGTCAGCGTATCTCCTGTAAACCTAATTCAACTTCAACCGCCTTGGCGCCAACGCCTGGACAAGCGCACGTACAACGGGTAACCATGCTTTAATGCAACCCCGGGAATAACAGCCACAAGGTGATAGGGCAGAAACTGACGAAGCGTGACATTCCACCCCAAAATATATTTGGCGATGGCATACGCTATCCACACGCAGCCACCAAGATAAAACAAAATCGTACCAACACGCTTCATACCAAAATACTCCAAATTCCAGACGCCATTAACTACACCTATCAATGTTCAATCCTGAAACCGGTATGGAAGTTTGATGATACAAAAGGAATTCCCCAATAGCTTAATATCATAACAGCCACGGCAGCCAGTGCATAGAGGGCCAGGCGACGATTACGCCATCCCATGGTAATCCGCAGATGCAGGTAAATACCGTACACCAGCCAGTTGATCAGTGACCAGACTTCGACAGGATCCCAGTTCCAGTAACTCCCCTTGACCTGATTAGACCAGAAGGCTCCAGAGATGATCATCAGCCCCAGAAAGACAAATCCACCGGCAATACATCGGTAACTGAGCTCATCAAGCGCGGCTAAATCAGGTAGATTCTCATACAGGCCGCCACTTTTATTCTCTTTAAAAAGATAGAGCAGACCTACGGCAGCCGCAAGCAAAACAGCACTGAAACCGGTAGCAGCGGCAAATATATGCGTCCAGAGCCAGGTACTCTGCAGCGCCGCCGGCAACGTACCATCATAGCCTTTCATCATGGTACCCGCCCATCCGAGCAGGACAAAGCAGACCGGCATGACCAGCACTCCGGCCGCCTCCAGGTTTCTGGCAACAAACTGGGCAATCAGAAAAATGAGTACCGCAATCAATACGCCGGATGCCAGTGACTCGGAAATTGCGATAAAGGGGGGCACACCGCCAAAAAACCAGCGTACCGCAATTGCACCAGCATTACCGCACAGCCCGACCACAACAAATGAAAGAGCGCAATTGAACAGAGCCTCTTTACGCGCCAGCAACCCAAAAATATAGCCGAACGCAGCAATACCGTAGCAGGCTACAGCGGTCCAGAAAAAAGTCATCTCGTACTGCTGCATACCGTTTCCTCCTGCGCGTAACCTAGCCGCATTCTTCTCAATTTGCAAGCTTTTGAGCAACGTACATCAGCCTACAAGCACTCTATGCCACGCATCTGAAAGAAATTTACATTCAAACAACCAGCTAAACCGCTACTCACAGACGCCAGTAGAATACGAACTGAATAATTTTAAGGCGACACCTGCACAATTGTTATACAGTTTTCTCATAGATCTGCTGTTCATCCAGTCAAAAATAACCGTAATTGCACTTGTATTGTCAATGGTGTATAAGTTGCATGTGCAAAAGGGTCATTTTGCACGACACCACCCTTTAACAGAGGAGTTCACCATGCCCACAAACGCAGAAACCAGCCATCGCCTGACAGAAGAAGTACTGGCTATTATTGAAGCGGGAGTCGACGCCGAGCTTTCGGATGAAAAATTCAACGACTACTGTATGCAAATGTTTGCCCTCCATTACGAAACTAACAAAATTTTCCGAGAATTTTGCGATCTCAAAAAAGTAAAACCGTGTGAAATCAGTCGTTGGCAGGACGTCCCGATGGTCTACAACGACGTCTTTAAAACGCATCTCGTGGCATCTTTTCCTCTTGAGCAGGCCGTCATGGCCTGCCTGACCGGCGGCACGACAAGTCTCACCCAACGTGGTCGCATCTTTCGTGATGAAGATGGTAAAAAGCTGGTATTCGGCGCCAACAAGAAGATGACCGCCTCGTACCTGTTCCCGGATTTTGAAGAGGGCAAACGCTGCCGTATTCTGATCCTCGCTCCCAGCCCACAATTGGCCCCCTCGATGGGCATGGCGATCGGCATGGATCAGACCCGTACCCATTTCGGAACAGACGACAGTATTTTTCTGCTCGGCAAAACCGGTATAGACGTCAAAAACCTCTTAAAAGCTCTGCGTGAATCCGAAGCGAGCGGGGTACCGGTGGCCTTAATCGGCGCAACCGCCGCGTACGTCTATTTCTTCCAATCCTGCCGCCGGAAAAAGATGAAGTTCAAACTTCCTCCCGGAAGCCGAATCTGCGACGGCGGTGGCTACCGTGGTCGTTTCGGTGTTGTGACCCGTGATGATTATTATGCCATGGTCAAAGAGATCCTGGATATTCCTGAGAGCCACTGCGTTAATGTTCTGGGAGAAGCTGAGACCGCCACGAATCTGTTTGATGATACGCTGCGTCGTAATATAAAAGGATTACCACCACGCACAAGAACCCGCCCGGTCCCGCCTTGGTCGCGCGTTCTGGCCATGAACATTGATGATTTGTCACCTCTACCTGACGGCGAAGTTGGCCTGCTTGCTCACTGGGATCTGGCCAATGTGCCAACTGTTCTCGCTGTCATTACCGACAACCTCGGATATACCGAAAACAACGGCACCTGCTGTGAAATCGTCGGGCGCGCCAAGATCGAAAACGGTAAAGTTTCTCCATTGCCGGATGAAGATAAAACCATCGGAGCTATGGGTGACTCCACCATCTTCCGCATGCTGGAAACCTACTCAAACTTCTCCATTGATCTCAAGATGCGCTTTGCGAAAGATCCGAAGGCCGAACCGAGCATTCGGGAAGAGATCGAAGCCCGTCCCGGTTCCGTTGCTTCATGTCCACAGGTGGTGGATGAAATATTGATGTCGCAATCAAGCAAAGAGGCTGCGGCGCTGCGGGATGCATCGCTCAACACGTTTAAGGACCAGACTGATCGTCCGCTCGACTGGTATGCTTCAGAAGAGAAAAAACAGGATCTTCTTGATCATCCGGCAGGACTCAAGTCGGAAAAACCGGCAAAAAAGACATCGTAAGCAGCTAACAAACGACACATGGCGACTGGAAAATTCCAGCCGCCATGTGTATTAATTAAACCCCTGCTGTAAACAATCAGACGTACTGCTTCTTTCGTACCTCTTCCCTGTCAATCTTCCACTTCTCGTAGGCAATCTTCATCCCCTTACGCACTGGCAACTGGTTCATAAGTGACAAAATATGAGCATACGGAAAACCAGAGATCGGTACGTGCCGCATATGGCTGACAACACGCCACGTGCTTAATAGCTCAAGAGAACTTGTATAAAAAGATTCTTCTCTGACTTCAGGGGTCATCGCAGGATCAGGGTGCTCAAACAAGGCATACGCGCCGGTGTAATACTCCCATCCCAGATCTCTGTAAAGATACGGTTCATACTGACGCCTGAGCTCTGTACCGGGGTACGGTACCAGCAGCGACGGATGCATACTCACGCCAAGGCGGTCTGCCAACTCAACAGAACGCTTGAAATCATCAAGAGAATCGTTTCTGCCACCCAACATATAAAAAAGTGATACGTCGATGCCATGATCCCGCAGGGTTTTAACCGCACGCTCCCGGTCGACTCCGGTTTTACCGTTGGCACGGTAGGCGGTCAGGGCATCATCGGAAATAGCATCCCAACCGACCCACACCGTCAACATGCCGCTTTCGCGAGCTGCGTTGAGCATACGGGAACCGGCCGGTGTCATGACCGGTCGCAGACTTCCAAAACCCATCCACTTCTTGCCGCTCCCTTTAAGCGCTGTAAACATATCAATCGCGCGCTGCTCAAAGCCCTGCCACCAGATGTTTTCATCACCGTTTATATACATCTTCTCCGGAATCGCGTTCACATCTCTGACAACATGGTCAATCGGGCGAAAGCGAATATCAGCGCCCATAAACGGCTTGACCGAGCAGAAGGTGCAGTTGTACGGACAGCCTCGGGAGGTATTGACGATACGAAACTGATGGCCATGCTTGAGCATCCCGTAGAGCGGCGTCGGCAGATTGTCAAGCTGCAAACGTTGAGCCTCGTAAAACTTTTTCAGTGAACCTGCTTTGAAATCGCGTAATACCAGGGGCCAGGCACTTTCAGCTTCTCCTGTGACAACCGCATCGCCATGCTGAATAGCTTCTTCAGGAAGAAGTGACGCATGAATTCCCCCAAAAACAACCTTGGCACCCCGGGCCCGCAATTTGGCAGCAATCTTGTATCCCGGTACTGATGTCGGCGTCAGAAGACTGATGGCCGCAAGATCACAATCCAGTGTATCAAAGACATCCGGAGTGGCACTGGCACTGTATACTTCGATCTCGATGTCCGGGTCTTCACGACGGGTAAGCGCCGCAAGATACTCCAAGATCGGAGGAGCTACCGGCGTCCAGCCAAACGGAAGGGGAGGAAAGATGATGGCGAGTTTCATTTAAAAAGTAATCTCCCGATTTTCATATATTGCGGTTACGATTTTTTTAATCTCAGGAGGATCTATAACGGAAACGGAACGCATTCCGTCACTCTTGATGTCGATACGACTGATCATAGCAATATACGTTTCCCCATCTCCGCGCACCACAAACTTGATCTCTAGCCCCCGCTTTACCACACCATCCCTGATCGCAACGGAAGAAACAGGACTTATATTGAACCAGCAGATATAATCGATGTAATGTGGCCCGTTTTCGGACGATGTCTCCCGCCATTCTTTCGTTATCGCATGCGTGTAAGAGTCAAATACCTCCCCAATGGTTTTTGTCGAACTCAGCTCCAAATGGTTTTTCTTCAAGGCATCAATTCCGAGTGTACCGGGTACTGAAGAAGCGCTTGTCTTGAGATCACCATGAAACAGCTTCTTTTTCAATAAATCTCCATCACGTTTTTCAACCATCATTCCTGTTGCTGACGGCTGCTTTTCATTCGAACCTTTAGAGCAGGCCGTAATGTTCAACGCTATAATGCCAACAGATGCAAGCAAAAGTATCTTCAAGTGCATATCCTTTCGTATGAAATCAGACGTTAGTTGTGGTCAATCCTAAAGCCGCTATGAAATGTTTCTACTGAAAACGGTATACCCCAGTAGCTGACTATCATAACAATAAGCGCAATCAACGCATACCAGGCTAATCGATTACCACGCCAACCAAAAGTTATCCGTAAATGCAGATAGATACCGTACATTAACCATGATACAAGCGACCAGACTTCGACCGGATCCCATCCCCAGTAGCTGCCTTTCACCTGGTTAGACCAAAAGCACCCGGACACAATCATCAGGCCATACATGATAAAACCACCCGAAATAAAGCGGTATGAATACATATCAATGGTTGCCAGATCAGGTAATTTTTCGTAGATCCCACCTGATTTTTTTTCTTTCAGCAGGTAGATCAGGCCGAGGCCGGCGGCAATCAGCACCGATGCAAAACCGGCCGACGCACCAACAATATGCACCCAGATCCAGCCACTCTGTAGCGCCGGTGCGAGAGTAGCAGCAACCTCCTTCATCAGGGTTCCCGCCCAGCCCATCAGCACAAAAATTACCGGCATCACCAGAGCGCCTAGGGGGCGCACCCGATTGGTCGTGAACTGGAAAATCAAAAATATCAGCACCGCCATGAATGCGCCGAGGGTGAGTGACTCAGAAATATCAATGAATGGCGTTATACCAGTGGCTGACCAGCGCAAGGCGATGGTCACCACGTGAGGAATAAAGCCGAGTAGCGCCGAGTACAAACCAATTGTAAACAACTTCTCCTGCTTGGCAATCATGCCGAAGATGTAGCTGAAAGTGCTGACACCGTACAAAGAAACAGCTGTCCAGAAAAACATCAGTGTTGGTTTCATAGCATCTCCTCAAAAAAAGTTCTCTGCTTTTATGCCTTGATCTATCCAGTCTGTCAATTGCATTTAAATCTGAGCATCTCCCCAACTCTGCATTTAAGCGCTACCACATACTCATCACAGCTTCACTTCACGATCACCTCATCACGTAGTCGGGAGAGTTCCGCAATTTTTTGTGGAGTGGTACGACGAGCCTCCGGCAATTCATTTCCTGGAGTCTCGAGAAACCGCTGGTATTCAAAAAGTGCTTCGTCATAGCGTTGAAGATTTTCAAGCGCCATACCGCTGTTCAGATGTGCCTCGGCGTCAAACGGATTAATTTGCAACGCCTCCGTGTAATGCTGTAAAGCTCCTGCATAATCTCCCCGTAGCAGCCTGACATAGCCGATTTGGGTGTGCAGCCTCGGAAACGTCGGCTGAAGAGCAAGCGCTTTCTCGAACGATCGCTCCGCCAGATCAAGATTTTTGACTTTATCAAGATAGGCACAGCCGAGGTTGTGATAGGCAAACGCACGCTCCGGATGCTGATCAGCTAGCCGGGTAAAAAGAGAGATGTCGTTATTCCACACCATATTTCTCCGAAATGTCACAAACGACAACAACAGTACAACTGCCACCATTGTAACCGTTCCATATCGCTGCGGCAGACGGGTGGACTGAAATAATGAAACGAACTGATCACCTGCAATCAGCCAGAGCCCAATTACCGGCACATACAGATAGCGGTCAGCAAGCGGAGCGCTCGGAATCGGAAAAATTCCGCTGACCGGCAGCCAGAAGGCGAATAGCCAGACAAACCCGAAAATAGTCGCCGGTGAGAGACCTCGGGTGAACAACCAGACGCACGCGGCGATAATAAGCGACCACGCTGTAACGAGTGGCAGCGCAAGCAGATTCAGGTCATCCGGCACAAAGTACTTGGCGCTTCCCGAGACCGGCCAGATAATCGTCAGAAGATAGCGTGGAATTATGTAGAGGTTGTCAAGTAGCCTTGTTCCCAGTCCGGGTAGTATCTCCAGATGAACACCGGCACCGGCAAGCGCATGGTTTCGTAAGGCCATGTAGAGCGCAAAACTGATAGTGTAAGGGATCAACCTGAATATGAATGCGCGCCAGGTGAAAGAGGCGTCACCACGAGCGTGCATAAATTCAATAAAGCCGATCATCAGCAGTACGAACAGAGCGATTTCCTTCGAGAGCAACCCTGCAAAGAGAAGAGAGGCCCCGGCATACGCCCAGGCAACAGAATTGTCTCTGACACTACGCTGATGAGCCAAATAAGTTGTCAGAACAAAAAAGGCCGCCAGCATGGTATTGCGACTTGAATTAAAATCAACCGCCTCGCTCTGCAGCGGATGTACCGCAAAAAGCAGTCCGGCAATCACCGCAGCAGATTTACTGATTGTGAGTGATGCGGCGAGGCGATACACCAGAAACGTATTGATGGTATGGAGCAGCACATTTACGATTCGAACCAGAAAGGGAGTAAAGCCGTGCAGGCGCTGTTCGATGAAATACGTCAGGAGAGTTAACGGGCGATAGTACGGGGTCGGTTCAGTAACGCGGCCGGTGTCAATGCTGCTGAAAATATCACTGAATGCGCCATTGAGCGCTGGATTGGCAAGGATAACCAGATCATCATCCCAGACAAAACCGTTGCCGAGCGAATTCGCATAAACTAAAAATGCGACCGTGGCCACAGCAAAACCAATAGCCAGATCCTCTTTTTTTTCAGATATCACGTACTATGTCCCGGAAAATCACGTCAATGAATTGAATAAATGTACACTGCAAAAAAACGGCCTCCAAAGGTAACTACCCCGGAGGCCATTGATCAAACCACCTATTTCACTGCCCGCACCAGGCGGAAGCCATAACTGCCATCCCAAACAGCCGGGTCATCTCCAACCCGGAACGTTGTCCTCATCGCGTTGGCATCGCTCCCATAGGTACCACCCCGCAGAACCCGCTTCTCACCTGCAGTCGGCCCCCCCGGATTATCTTTGGGACTTGCTCCGTAATACGCCTCATCGTACACATCCTGGCACCACTCAATCACATTGCCGCTCATATCGTAAATGCCCAGACCGTTCGGTTTCTTTTTGCCGACCTGATGTAGCAACGAGTTGCCGTTTATATCGTGCCAGGCATACTCAACCACTGTTTTTTCATCACTGGTACCGGCCCATTTTTCATTTTTTCCGCCACTCCTCGCAGCATATTCCCATTCGGCCTCAGTTGGCAGTCGATACAGAGCGCCGCCTTTGCTGTTCAGTTTGCCGATGAACTCCTGAACCATATTCCAACTGATATTTTCGACCGGGCAGATAGGTCCGCACTCTTTCCGGAAAGCCGGATTACTCCCCATCACCTTTTGCCACTGAGCTTGAGTGACTTCATATTTACCCAGGTAGAAGTCGGAAACACAGACTTCATGCACAGGTTTTTCCTGCGCTTCTCCACCTCCGACAACATCCCCCATCTGGTAGCATCCCCCCTTAACCAGGATAAATTCAATACCGGTGGTCGGCTCAATCATCGGTTTCACAGCAGTTGCCGAAACTGTAGCGCCTTTCTTTTTCTGTTGAGACTTTTGCTCAGCGGATTCGGCCAAGGCAGCCATTGGCAGAGCAAACAGCAGGGTAACAGCAATCAGTTTCACTTTCATACGGCACTCCTTTCAATAGTAAAATTCTGGAACCATCCAGCACGACAGTGTTTGGCCGTCAGCATACTATACGTTGCGAGTAAAATCCAATAGAACCCTCCATTCAAGACCGATTTTTCCGATTATTTTTCTTGTACCAGAGTTGGCTCTTTTGGTAATGTTCCAACCTATGTGCAAAGAAAACAATAATGAATTCCTTTTCGGCCTGCTCGTTGCTGCTATTGCTTTTCTCGTCTACGCCAACTCTCTCGGCAACGGCTTCACATTGGATGACGACAGCGTAATTCTCAACAATCCGGTACTGAAAGGGAATTTCTTATCCCTCTTCAGCAGCATTGACACAACCGGCGAAACACAACTGCTCCCCTTCTATCGCCCTTTTACCTATCTCACCTTCATGATTGAATGGCACCTGCACGGCTTCAATCCTTTTTTCGTCCGCCTTGCCAACGTACTGCTCCATTCCGCTAATACGTTTCTAGTTTATCGACTCGCCCGATCTCTCAACAAGGAGAATATCTACGTTGCGCTTCTGGCCGGGATTCTCTTTGCCGTGCATCCGCAGCAGAGCGAAGGGGTAGATTTCAATGCCGGTGGTCGCAACACCATGCTGGCATGTCTTTTCGCAATTTCAGCGTACCTTCTGCACAGCAAAAGCATTTTGCAGGAGAAAAAAACGGGGGCATTTGCAGGGGCGCTCCTGTTTTTAGCCGGTGTCTTTTCCAAAGAAACAGCTTTGATGATTCTGCCGTTTGTTTTCGCACTTGAATATCAGTCTCTGCGTTCAAACAGATCCGGCATCCGGTTGCAAACTGTTATTCGTCTCACGCCCTACTTTGCCGCAATAACACTTTACCTGTTCATGCGCTGGCTGACACTCTCAAAGCTCGGCATTCAGACCAGTATCATTCCCGGTGTCGGTACAAAGCTTCTGGAGAATATGTACATTACTACCGATCTCGGTACACGACTGCTCGATGACCTCTATATCATCCCGCGTTACTTCCTGACAGCAATCTGGCCGCTGCACCTCTCGTCACGCTATGTCATGCCGGAGGACCTCAATCTCCTGGCGCTGCCGCTCGTTGGCGGATGGTTCTGCATACTTGCCAGCATTGGCTGGATCTGTACCCGAGGCCGCAGCACAGCCTCACTTTTCGGACTTGCCTGGTTGGTTTTTTTCTGGCTGCCGGTCAGCGGCATCGTTTTTGTACCCGGCGCCCCTCTGGCGGACCGTTTTTTCTATATTCCTGAAATCGGCCTCTGGCTGATTATTTCCGACCAGATCTGCAGATACTTCCCTGTCGATAGACCGGTACTCCGCACTATTGGCGTCGCAGCAGCTGGAATAGTAATTCTGGCACTTGCCGCATTAACAATCAAACGTAACCAGGAGTGGAGAAGCAATTATTCGCTGTATAAAAGTCTCATAGAGCATTACCCTGAAAATGTTCATGCCCATGTCGGCCTGGGAAAAGTTTTTTACGGCAAAGACAAGGAACATGACACCGCACTTGCGGAACAGGAATTTGAAAAAGTCATCACCATGGATCCTAATTTTCCCATGATTTACACGTATTTGGGGAATATTAAACTAAACAAGGGGGATTTGGCGGGAGCGCTGTATTGCTACAGTAAGGCTATAGAAGTGTACCCCTATGATAACGAAGCCCGATTAAACAGAGGCATTACACTCGAAAAACTTGGCAGACCGAAAGAGGCCATAACTGATTACCTTTTCTTTCTGACCTCCCCCGGTAGTTCCGAACAGCTCCCCGGCGGGCGGGAACATGCGGAAAAACGTCTGCGGGAACTTTCGCAATAATCAGACTATTTTTGCTGCGCCATTACCGCCAGTAACAATTTGGCCTTCTCATTATTCGGTTCATAGTTCAATGCCTGTGACAGCACCAATCGAGCCCGATCATACTCCTGTTTAAATACATACAGCGCCCCCAGATTTACGAGCGCAAGCACGCTGGACGGTTTCGCCTTGACCGCTTCAGAAAAACACCAGAGTGCATCATCAACCCTGCCGACATTCAAATACGCCTGCCCAAGATTGTTGAGTGCCAGCCAGTTTTTTTCCGTGACCTCAACAGCATGGGAGAGCAATGTGAAGCTGTTTTTCCAGTGACTGATTTCCAGTGAAGTAACGCATATCATTCCGGCAAGGAGAAGAGCAGAAGTGATACCAAGTACGTTACGAGGCAGACGCCACCCTTCAGCCAGCTGCGATACTCCCCATACCATCATCACAAATATTCCGATCAAAGGCAGATAGGTATAGCGATCGGCAATGGAATGATCTCCCACCTGAATAAGACCAATCACCGGCAGCAGCGTAACAACATACCAGAGCCACCCGGTAACCAGGAATGGATACCGCTTTCTTGACAGCACAACTGTCATCAGAATCAGCAGAAGAGCGAGCAGAGAACCTGCCACCAGCAGTGAGGATGGGGGTGTTCCTACAAACGGGTAAAAGACGGAAAGTCTGCCGGGCCAGAACGTTTTTTCCAGGTACTCGATGTACGAGACATCAATCCGGGAAAGTCTCTCAAGAAAGGTGTAATCGGTTACAATCCCGCCCGAATTACGTTGAGCCAGCACTGTTATCAGAGCAGTTCCGGCAGATAGCAGAAAAAAAGGGATTTTCTCGAGAAACAGCGAAACGACCGTACGTGCAGGGATCACGCTTCCGTCAGGTGCATCTGTATAACGTCCCAACGGCCACCAATCGATCAGGAGCAGAACGGCAGGTAATGTGACAATCATCGGCTTTGACAGCAGCCCAAGGCAAAACAGCAAAATTACCGTCACATATCTGGCCATACTCCGCTTCTCACTGTAACCAAGGTATGCATTCAGGGTCAGCAGCCAGAAGAAGGCGCTCAGCACATCCTTTCGCTCGGCTGCCCAGGCCACCGACTGCACATGCAACGGGTGCAGGGCGAACAAAAAAGCAACTGCGGCACTTCGATACGGTGCTCTTGTTGCCTTGTTAAAGAAGAGAAAAAGCAATACGCTATTAGTTACATGAAACAGTACACTGGTTAAATGATGTCCTGCCGCATGCATACCGAACATCTGCACATCAAGCATATGTGATATCCAGGTCAACGGTATCCAGTTAGTCTCATAAACGGTGGTGAATGCCCAGTAGAGTGAGTTGAAAGTTACCCCTGACTTGATATGGGGATTCGCATAAATGATGATGGAGTCGTCAAAATTAACAAACTCATGCCATAGTACCGGGCTGAAAACTGCGAGCGTAACAAGTGCTATAGCACCAAGCAGATACGAATCCAACTTTTGGCCGTTCAGTTGCATGTTCATTAAAGACTCACCGTACCGGAGCCTGTATCATTTCCAGCAGCATCGGCGCAAACGACGAGCCAACCTGCTGAAGTGTCTGATACTCTTCCAAAGCCCGCCGTTTGTCACCCTGTGCAACAAAGATCCGACCTCGGGAATAATGTGCAGAAGGATTGAGCGGATCAAACTGCAGCGCCCATCTGAATGACTCAAGAGCCAAGTCAAGTTCATTGGCTTCCATATACGCGACACCCAGATTCAAGTGAGCCAGAATATACGATGGTTTGGCCTTGATTGACTCCTTGAAATGAAAAACGGCTTCATTTACCCTCCCGTTCCCCAGATAGATGAGCCCCAGGTTATTCTGTGCCACCCAATTACTTTCCGTCACCGCTATAGTATGCGTCAATATGGTAAAGGCACTTTCCCAATGCCGCAACTGCAGCGAAGTAAGCAAAATCATCACAACCAGACAAAGTCCTGCCAGGCAGGAGAGCGCACTGTTCCGACACTTCCACCCCTCCATAAGCTGCGGCAATCCCCACACCACCATCACGAAAATTCCGATCAGCGGAATATAGGTATAGCGATCTGCCACAGAATGCTGGCCGATCTGAATAAGTCCGATTACCGGGAGCAGCGTGATCAGATACCACCCCCAACCTGTTACCAGATAAGGAGCACGTCGCCACAGCCAGATCACGACAGCAGTGAGGAGCAGCAGCAGCAGAAACGAGAAAACTATCTGGGTTGAAGTGGGCGGGTATTTTGAAAAAGGGTAGAGCAGCGCCAGTTTGGCGGGCCAGACCATTTTCTGAAGATAGGTTACATAGGCGATGCAGGCTTTGCCGGTCCGGGAGAGGAGGGTATAGCCCTGGGCAAGCTCGCCTTCTGCCTGCTGCACCATATAGGTAATGACGCTTGAACAGAACGACAGGATAAAAAAAGGAATCTTTTCGATCAGCAAACGAAAGCCATTAGTGCGAGTGGCAGAAAGAGCCTCTGCGGCAGCACCGTGCAGGCGACCAAGCGGCCACCAGTCCAGCAACAGCAGCACTACCGGCAGTGTCACCAGCATCGGCTTGGAAAGCAGCCCCAACAAAAACAAAATCAGCGTCAGCAAATAACGGGGAACGTCCGGCTTTTCAGCATAGCGGGTATAGGCATACAGCGTCAGCATGCCAAAAAAGGCACTCAATACATCTTTGCGCTCTGCTACCCAGGCAACAGATTCGACATGCAGCGGATGCAGAGCAAACAGGAACGCAGCCGCCGCACCACGCCACGGCGCACCCGTTGCCCGCTTTAAAAACAAAAACAACAGCCCGCTGTTGGCAGCGTGCAGAAGCAGGTTTACAGCATGATGGGCACCGGCATTCATGCCGAACAGGGTGACGTCCAGCAGATGCGAAATCCAGGTCAGAGGAATCCAGTTGACTTCATGTGGTGTGGTGAACGCCCAGCGGATTGATTCAAGTGTCAGACCGTATTTCATGTTTGGGTTCGCGTAGACGAACACGTCATCATCCAGATTGATAAAGTCATGCCAGACAACAGGGCTGAATACGGCCAGTGTGATTAATAGAATTGCGGGCAGCAGCCACTTTTCATAGTTTGTCAGAGTGTGAGATATCTTATACATGGCTGCATCAAGTACCAAGAGACCTCCGGGTTATAATTCTCGGAGGTCTGCGTATTATGAGTTATTTTGAGGTGTGGTTACACTGCTTTCCGCTTCCTGAACATCCTGGCCAGCGTCGTCAAGGTCACCCCGAACAGCCCGACCCACAAACTGGTGAGAATAATCGGCTGGCCCGGTTCATAACGAACCGCCATAGCGGTCCAGTAGCGAATTTCTTTTACCGAGAGCGAATGGTCACCGGCATTAAAACTGGCCCCAATAGCCGCCGTACCGGCGACTCTGGGCTGAGCCTCTTTTTTCGGATCCGCCTTGTTCAGCAGGTATTCCTGAAAACGGGCCTCGCCGCCCCGCTCATTTTTCGAGTCCGGCTTATATGTCACATTAAGAGTGAATTGTGGCTCATTCGGCGCCTGTGGAAACGGTATTGCCATCGGCCCGTCTTTGGTGCCGGTAGTGTAAAGATAGGTGTTATCACTCTGTTGAAGACTCTGCAGCGGCAGATGTGCGCCATAGACTTCACGGCCTGCACTATCGGAAAGAATGGTCAGCGCAGAATACCCTTCCTTGTCAGGAAAATATTTGAAACCACGGTACTCCATATGGTGAGTAACATAGATAATAGCCTGCTTTGCCAGCGGTCCGCTGCCGACTGCAATCTCATACGCTGCCCGCTTGTCCTTGCCATCAGCCTTATAACCGGTATGCATTTTGATCAGCGTCGTATCGCCTTTCAGCGTGGCAAAGTTGAAAAATCGCCCCTGGTTGATAAGATCATAACTCCGCGGGTCACCACTCGGCAGCGTTTCCCCTTCTGTGAGCCTGATCGTCCCCCTGAAATAGAAAAGACTGTTATATATAATGCCGGCAAACATTGTGACGAAGCTAAGATGAAACAGGATCATACCCAATGACACCAGCGTTACCCGGCGACCCCAGATGCGACCAAAGAAGCAGCAGGCAACATTGACAATCAGTATCACGAGCAGACCGTTAAACCAGAGAGCTGAAAAAATAAGCTCCCAGGCACGCTTGTCCCGCAGGACGGTTACCCCTGCAACGCAGCAGATAAGAATAACCACCAGCAGAAACATGGCCAGCTTGGCTGATGCCAGAAAATCATATATTGAGCGTGTCAGCTTATGAATCGGGTGATAGCGAGGCTCGACGGGAAATATTTCGTCTTCTTGTTCTGCCTCAGGCGGGGAACTAAATTCAGTCATAAACTCCATCCAGAATGATTTAATTGTATGTTTTCTCGTTGATATTTATGACTCTATGGTATGGCATACATGATTATGCAGATCAATTATTTCAAGAAAAATCGCAGCAAACCTACCATGTCTTAATATAACCTGCAAGTGGTCACTTTACATCTTCTCCACCTTCCACCACAGCTGATTGCCATCCTTGACTCCATACGCCACTGATTTGCCATCCTCGGTGAATGTCGTATCAAATACCCGCTCATAGCCAGGATGCTGTTTGACTATCTTTCCGGTTGCGTCAGCAACGACAACGAAACGCTTGCCGTCCTGACGAGCACGATAAATAAGGAATTTTCCGTCTGGGCTGAACTGAGGCGAGATAACACGATCAAACATCGGGCCTTCAACACCATTGGTAACAATTACGAAGCGCTCATTGCGAATAGCCACATAGGCATGATTTTTCCCATCCTTGCTGTAGACAAGATCGGCGCACTCCTTATAATTCTGCGGCGTACGAATACCGTCATCAAAAAATGCCTGATGCATAGAGGCGCCCTTCTTTCCAACAACAATAATGCCGGCGCCTTTATAATCAGGTCGGATTACCGGGGGCCATGGATAGATACCTGTAGGAATAGCAACTTCTTTACCGTCTAATATCAGGTAGGATGACGTACCTTTCTGGGCGACGTATGCAATATGATTGCCGTCCTCACTGAAAACGAGGTTTCGGACAGCATCGTATACCGTACCTTCGTGTATGTTCTGAGGTTGTGAGAATTCGATAAGCTTAACCTGATACTTGTCACCCGGTCGATCAATTGCAGCAATTTTGGTGTTTCCGTTGTCCATACTTACATTAATGCTCTGTAGTGGAATAGTTTGCGGTGAACCAAACGTCAAAGAGCTGAAAACAAGACGGAATTTTTTCTCATCGTCAGTATTTTCAAAGCGAAGTACCGTTTTCGAATCGGCGCTGAAAGCGGGCTTATTGAAGAACGATACTTGTGGCGTACTTTTCAGGTCATCGATATGCAGATACCATGAGTTAGTTGCTTGAGCCTCAAAAGCGATATGGCGGTTATCCGGACTGAACACTGGCGGCCCTTTATCGTCAAACGGCCCATATTCACGTTTATCGACAACAACAAACCACTTGCCACCGGTTTTGGCACAATAGGCGACCCGCTGGCCGTCCGGGCTAAGCGTCAATGTACTGGAATCAATTTCACCATAACTTTTACCAATAGTTTTGTTGTGCACTACGTGTACTCCATCTGATATTTTGGCAATGTACGCGACCCCCCTGCCACGTTTATTCATCTCCACAACAATATGAGCAGGCTGTTTCTCAGCAGGTGGGTTTTGTGCATGTTTGGGATCCTCAACCAGGGTATCCGGTTTCTCCGATTCATCAATCGTAGCCAGCAATGTTGAAACTGCGAGCACCTTATTACTGACAGGTGCAGCGACGGTCTTGGAACTGGTATCGCAACCATTAGTAACACTCAAAAATATTGCAGGAAATACAAGCAATCGCAGCATGGACGCACATTTAATAGGCCACATTATAAACACCTCTAGTTCGATAATTTAAGCTATCTCTGAAAAAAAGCCCCGCCTTTACAGGCGGGGCTAAATTGATACTGCATTCCTATGTACTGTTTTCTAGTAAACGCCGCCCGGAGTATAGCCGCCCATGCTGCTACGGCTGCACGTACCAGCTCCACCGCCAGTTGTACCCCTGCCACCGCACGTCGGTGTATAGGTTGTTGCTCCGATACTCCTGATG
>DUZX01000018.1 GCA_013349325.1 Desulfuromonadales bacterium | reverse complement strand
GGATAGTTTCAGGAAATGGAAGTTGCCGCTCTCATCAAGAATGAAACTACTTTGCTGGGTCTCTTCAGCGCCGACTGCTACTATTTTACCGCCCAGTGCGGCCGCCGGGAGCTTCAGGGTGGCGGCTGTTTTCGCGGAGGGGGGGTAGAAGAGCGGCAGGGCTACCCGCGAGATCATGACCAGAATCCAGATCACGGAGACAATGACGAGGACGCCGCCGATACGGATAAGGACTTCGGCAATCCGGTCGTTGCGCCGGGAGGTATCAGTAAAGTTTTTCGCCATTCGAATTAGTCGCAGTCTGGAGTGGTAATGAGATAATAAAAAGCGGACAACCTTACCACAGAGTCACAGAGAGTACTGAGAAAAATAATTAAAATCATTCTGTTTTTCTCTCTGTGTACTCAGTGACTCTGTGGTGAGATGTGCAAAGCTGGTTTTACTTGAGTGTTTTCAGCTGGTCATCGACCAGTTTGGCGGTCAGCGGGTCGTAGCCGTCTTTTACAACAATTGCCTGGCCTTCTTTGGAGAGGGCGTAGCGCAGGAATTCTTCAACAACTTTTGGCAGCGGCTGGCCCGGTTTTTTAGCGACGTAGATGTAGAGCATGCGGCTCATCGGATAGCTGTTGTTTAAGACGTTGGCATAGGTGGCTTCGGCGACTTTGCCCCCTTCTTTGGCGGAGAGCGGTACTGCGCGCACGCCGGAAGTGGCGTAGCCGATGCCGGAGTAGCCGATGGCGGCGATGTCTTTGGCGACGCCTTCGACAACGGAGGCTGAGCCGGGCTGTTCTTTAACGCTGTTTTTGAAGTCACCTTTGTTCAGGGCATGTTCCTTGAAGTAGCCGTAGGTACCGGAAGCGGAGTTACGGCCGTAGATGCTGATCGGCATGGCAGCCAGCTTGCCGGTAACGCCTAACTGTCCCCACGTGGTAACATCTGCCCCGCCACGTTTGTGGGTTTTGGAGAAGATGGCGTCTACTTTGTCGAGCGAGAGGCTTTTGATGGGGTTATCTTTATTGACAAAGACAGCCAGGGAGTCAAGGGCTACGCCGATTTTAGTCGGTTTGTAGCCGTATTTCTTTTCAAATCCTTCGATTTCGGAGCTCTTCATTTCGCGGGACATCGGACCCAGTTGGGCGGTACCGGCAATCAGGGCCGGAGGGGCGGTGCTGGAGCCTTTGCCTTCAATTTGGATATTGACGTTAGGGTACTTTTTCTTAAAACCTTCGGCCCAGTAGGTCATCAGGTTGTTAAGGCTGTCGGAGCCGATACTGCCGAGGTTGCCGGATACGCCGGCAGCGGATTTGTAGGGGGCAATCTTGGCATCAACGTGGGTTGGAGCGGCTTGAGCGCAGGCTACGCTCCCGGCAACGAGCAGTGCGGTAATAAGTGACTTCTTGAACATGATGATATTCCTCCTGTGGGGTTTGTTACAGATATGCGGCTACCATACCAGATTATTGTTACAGCCATGTTACAGAATGGAAAAAGATTGGTTACATCTTAAACGGCTCCGATATCGGCAGCCAGTTGATGTGGCTTTGTAGCACCCTTATCTCTCATCACCAATAAGCGCGCTATTTGAGTCTGGCTCGTCAGGTTGACGTTACTATCCTCTAACATTCCCCGCTGCATCGAATAACCAAAGTAAACGTAGAAACTTCCCGTGATCAATGCTATCAAAATTATGTAGGAGAGCAGAAGCTTGGAACGAAATCCCATCGTAAAATTACTCCTCAACTTTATAGCCAAATCCGCGCACAGTTTTAATGATATCGCCCGGTGGTCCAAGTTTGCTGCGCAGACGAGTAACGTGAGTGTCTACCGTCCTGGTATCGCCGGCGTTATTGTAACTCCAGACATTTTCCAAAAGCTGCTCTCGACTCTGAACATATCCTCTTTTATCCGCCAGAAAGAGTAGCAGTTTTAACTCCGTGCTGGTCAGGTCAATTTCGCTTCCAGCACTTACTACCGTATGACGCTGTTTATCTACCACAATTTCACCAATTGCAAAAAGATCAGGGGTCGTCGGAAGCAGCACGGCTGTGTCATGTTCAAGTCGCCTCATGACAGCTTTGGCTCTCAACAATACTTCACGCATGGAAAACGGTTTGACGATGTAATCATCAGCGCCAACCTCAAAGCCAACCACCCGGTCTATTTCATCACTCTTTGCCGTTATCATAATGATCGGAGTTTGTGCAGTACGCTTGTCCTTGCGAAGTGCCTTACAGATCTCCGTTCCCAACATCCCCGGCAACATCAGATCAAGTAGAATAAGGTCAGGTAGATCTGTCAATGCCCGTTCAAGGCCTAGTTTCCCATCATGAACACACGAAGTGGAATAACCTTCCTTTTCAAGGTTGAACGCTAACAGTTCAGCCAGATCCATTTCATCTTCAATAATCAACACTTTTTTCATGTTATGCTCCCACACAGGAATCAGGTAATAACTACAAATCGAGCTACTCGGCTCCTTGATACCACACAAATGTTACAAGAATATTTCAGTCAGATAACGATTACGTAGAACTTGATTGTGTACTTATTTCAGGAACCAACAAAATTACAGAATTTACAAAAGATTTATCTAACCTTCACATGTTTGTAATAAACATCATGTATAGTCGTAGAAAAACAGGAGGAAAACGTTATGAAAATACGACTCAATGAAGATTATTATTTCTGGTGCTGCGACTGGTGTGATTCAGAAAATCGGGTGCTCTGGACAAGAATGATTGATGGTGCAACGTGCGGTGCCTGCCACAAACCGATGCTGCTGCCGGATAGTGGTAGTTCATTAGGTAACAGCACAATTGCTGCCGGATTGTGAAAGCAATGTGCACACGGCTGACATCACTGTTCACGTGGCTTCGACTGCCGAAATTAAACGGAATTACCGAACTGGATATTCAGATTGCAAAACTTCGTATGCTGAGGGACTCGTATCAACTCCCGCCTTACTATTCACCCACAGACACTGCTGAATAAATTATATTCAGCAGTGTCTGCTCATCTCAACAGCGCTCTACAGCTCCGGCCATTCGCCGCCATCCACAACAACAGTCGGTAGCCCCATCGGCCCCAATACATCCAGAAACAGCTCAGGATTGAACTGCTCCACGTTCCAGACACCGGCTGCATGCCATTATTTTGTCAGCATCATGATCGCACCGACTACAAAGTATTAAGTTCCTCTATATAGCTGCATGATGTAAATCACAATTTCGATAGCAATCAGTACGATAATAATCCATTCAAGGCGGGCGGAGCGGCGGGCGTGGGAGAGACTGGTAAAAACATCGGTCATGTCCAGTAGTGTTTCTGATTTATGCTTAATTTCAAGATAGCGCTGGTTGAGCTCAAAAAGACCGGCCATGGTGGTGTAGAGCCGGTCAGCTTCAGGGTTGTCCCACGTGATATCCGGTTTATCCAAAACCATGATGTGTGCGATCGAAGTGAATTTAAAACTGAGAATCAAAGACGCGAGTCGAGCCATATCTCGATCGGGTATACGAAGAGCGGTTGACATGTTCACTGCATCACCTGATACCGTGAACATTCAGGATTTACGGCAACGGGCGCTGGCTGCCACCGGAAAGTTTGGTTCCGGTAAACATGACTTGTCTGCGTTCCGAAACAACCTGAACACCCTATTCCCCTACTCCTCACCCAGCCTGCGATTGATTACTACCGATGATCCCGGCAGTTTCTTGGCGGCCTTTTTGACCTCTATCGAGATGGAAGCCAACTGGGCGCAAGAACTGACCGGCGTCAAACGGGTGTTGACAATACCGATTGAAATCGAGAGTAGACCGAACGTTTCCTGTTCACCTTTACGATTTATGGCGCTGTAGCTACCTGCAGCACAATCACTTTCTCCATGGAACTCGGCCAAATGCTCTTCAAGCGCCGAAATAATCTGAGTCGAGATGTACTCGGCATGGTGGGGACCGGTTATGACTATGTAGTCGTCACCGCCAATATCGACGCGACAATCTCTGCGACGTGCAGTGTGTGCGGCGCGTCACATGACAGGAGTGCGCAAATTCCTTGACCGCCTCTCGCCAGGTCGGCGGCGTACTACCACCGGCGACTAAACCAAGTCGTTTCATCGCTCTTATGAGCAACCCCTCACGGATACCCCGTTCTTTTATTAACACCCGGTTGGCAGTCAGAAAGCGCATCAGTTCGTCAATGACGACCACACCTGCCACAATAATGTCGGCCCGGTCCTGATTGAGGCCGGCAATGGTTCGACGCGCTTTCAGATCCTTGTGAGTCAGCATGGCCTGCAGATAAACCACTTCGGAATGTAGCACTTCGTAGCCATGAATGGAGACGTAGTTAGCTGAGCGGCTTCTGTTCGATGAGTGCACTAAATTTCTCCAGCAGCAAAGCATCCTCTGCCTGAAAAATAACTGATGCAGTTTCGCGAACGTGGGTAGGGAGTTTCAGTTTGTTGAGCAGAATCTCAAACTCAACGATGCAAGGCCGTACTGTAGAGTTCTCGCGATTGTAACAATTGAAAGTAGATTAGCTGATTGAACGGTATCTAACAAGACTCTGAATCATCGATGAATCCGGAGTCGGATCAATATGCGGTATCTTGCTCTGGCCGCCCAGTTTGCCGCGTTCTGCCTGTGACCATCTGTAGATACCATCTTCCGGCACAAGTAGTACGTCCGGTGCGTTGATGCGACCCTGGCTACGAAACGCAGCATAATCGGCGTTTCGTTGACAGAGCGTGCTGTCCAATATGCGTGCAGCTTCAGCTCGACTGCGCCCGTTCTCCTGCAGTGCCAGTATCCACTGATGCCGCCGCCCGGGAATATCTGCGCCTACCATAAATTCACGTACGTTCCAGCCACCTGTCTGGTTGAGTGCGGCGATCGCCTGCTCAACTTCACCTTGAGTAACCTTCTCCTCCAGTTTATCCAGAAATCGGTCGCGACCGGTGAATTCAATAAAATGTGGCGTCGTAGAGGTAAAACGGATCGTATCACCGATATGGTAGCGCCAGAGACCTGAGCAGGTACTCAGGATGATGGCATAGCGCTGTCCGACTTCGACCTGTTCCAGCGGAACCGCATCTGCATAAGGTGTCGGTTTTCCCTGTGCGTCCAGATCTTCAAAACGGACAAATTCGAAAAAGACCCCGTAGTAGGGTGTCAATTGCATCTGATCCTCGCCCGGTTGCTGAAAAGCCATAAAGGCTTCCGATGAGGGGAGTAGTTCCAGAAACTGCGGGAGGTGGCCGCCAAACAGGGTCTCAATTTCTTTGCGGTAGGGAGCCATGCTGGTGCCGCCATGGATGATCAGCTCAAGATGAGGCAGCAACTCCCTCAGCGGTCGTTTACCGATCTCGATGCAGCGTTTCAACAGCAGGATGATCCAGGGGGGCACACCGGAGATAACGCGGATACGGTCGTCCTGCAGAAGAAGTTCTGCCATGGCCTGCAGCTTTTCCTCCCAGGGGAGAGCAGATATCTCTGCGTGTGGTTCCACAAAGGGAGTCAGATAGAAGGGGCGGAAACGAAGCGTCAGCGCACTCATGTCACCCGACCAGACTCCGCGCTTGACGCTGGTCAGACTCGTGGAGCCGGACATATAGAGCACTTTGCCGTCCAGGATCTGTGACTTTGGATTGGCGGCAAGATAGCAGGAGATCATGTCAAGGGCTGCCCGGCGGTTCTCGGCAAACATCTGATCAGAAAAGGGGATGAATTTAGAGGGCGCTGTCGTGCCGGATGTTTCACAGAACATACGGATAGTACCCGGCCAGGTCATATTGTCAAGCGTGGGGGCGGATCTTTGGCTGACTGGATCGGGTTGATCGTGATAAAAATAGTCTGTCATGAAATCCTGATAAGAACGGATCGGCACCCGGCTTTTGTAGTTTTTATAGGCAACGTCAAACCAGATATTTCTCAAACGACCAAAGTCATTATCTCTCCCAAACTGCGTTGATGATGCCGTATCAATCAAGTCGCGAAAAATCAGCCGTTGAGCTTCAAGAGGGTCTTGCCGGTTAAACCGGCATGCCCGTTTGACCGCCTGTGAATACAGAAGCTTCTGTAATGGCTCTGCACGTTGTAATTTCGACAGCATTCCCATTTACACCGCCAGCAGAAGTCGCGGATAGAGGAGTTTGTCGTACCACCTCTCCAGCACAGAATTGTATGCTTCATGGTGGAAAATAAGCGAGGCATGAGCAACGCCGTCACCGTTAACAGAGGATGTTACCGTTTTAACCCGGCAGGATGGAAATATGCGTGTGTACGTAGACGGTTCAGAAAACATATGTAGAGTCGGTGAGGTCGGCACCAGGATGTCGGATTCATTTTCGGCAAGAAGTGCCAATACCGGACCGGCAAAGAGCGTGTTGCTGAAGTTCGGAAACGTAAAGTCGCGCAGGGCTTTTACCCGTTCAAAGCCACCGCGAGCTGTAGTGTATTCGATCACGTTGTTGATTTTTTTGCGAATGGCAAGATGGCGGACACTCAGGGATCTATTCTCGGCCCCGGCATTAAAAAGAGCCTGAAAGCAGCGCCGTGAACGCTCTACGTGTTTTGAAATATCAACTTCGTTGGTCGGATCTGCAGCGACAATTTTCTTGAGATTACTTTCCAGCATTCGTATGCCGTCACGCTTCGGTCCGACCGGTCTGATCAGGTCATCCGTGCTGAGAACGGGACTCACCAGAACTAATCCGCGAATACGCTCATGAAGCTGCTCATCGGCCTTTTGCAGGAAGTTGGCCAGTAATCCGCACCCAAAACTGACGGCCATAATCAGTGGTTTCTGCCCTTTACGATTCAGATCGTCGATCAGATCGGCCAGCTGGGCGCTGAACATCTCTTGACAAAATCCGTTGCGCGCATAGTTGATATAGTAGACCGAGCCATGCTGGCGCAACAGTGAGCGTTGAAATTCGACGGTTTCAGTAGCGTCCGGCACAAACCCGCCCAGCACGATTGTCGGTACCGGGCCGGCACCTTTTTCCCGAAAGATCTGACAGCGTGAACGGTGAGAATCCTGATTCTGCTGCAGAACGGCAAATTCGCGTCGGCGCACTGCGGGGGTAAAGCGTTTAAAAGAGATACTCCGCATGAATCCTGCGGCAGCTGTAAAAGCAGAGACTACCGGGCGAATCTCCCGAACAACCCGCAACTTTACCGATCTGTCACTCATATGCCCTCCCGTTATTGTTTGGAAGGCACCGTAACACTGTCAGGTTACATACACGTGGCAAGTTGGTAAATGTTGTGAAAATATTTGGGGTGGGTGTTCACAAGAAGAGTGTCGCGTGGTTCAATGGTCATTATACCTTTGACTTCGCCTGCAGAAGTCGAAGGTAAGTATCCTGCATTGACCTGGTCTTTACCGTAGACGTCGGGGCAAATTATGTGTAGAATCCGTCGCCCTGGACCACAACAATTAAATTACGGTTCCAAATTCTATGTAACGGACATAACGGAATGGTTGGGTAGTGCTCTTTGTTTGCCGGCATAGGGAAGTGCGCTGAACGATATGCACAAGCCGATTTTGCGGCTTTTTCCGTTTGTGGGGTGTGTATATGCGTATTGTGGTAAATGGCGATGCTGTTGAGGCAGCCGACGGATGCTCCGTTGTTGCCCTGTTGCTGCAACTTGGTATTGGGCGCGACCGGGTTGCCTTTGAACTTAATGGCGCCATTGTTCCAAAGGCTAACTACGAAAAGCAGCTGCTTGCGGATGATGATAAAATTGAAATAGTCCATTTTGTTGGCGGAGGGTAACCAGTATGACTGACTCAGCAGACAAATTCATAATAGCCGGCCGGGAATTCCGGTCGCGACTCATGGTCGGTACCGGCAAATACGCAAGTTTTGAACAGACCGCCCGTGCTCTGGAAGCCTCGGGTGCAGAGATCATTACGGTCGCTGTCCGGCGGGTTAACCTTGATCGCAGCAAGGAATCGTTGCTTGATTACATTGACCTGAAAAAATACACCCTGCTTCCGAATACGGCCGGCTGTTACAGCGCCGATGACGCCGTACGGACATGCCTGCTGGCCCGCGAAGCCGGTATGTCCGATTTCGTCAAACTTGAGGTGTTGGGAGACGAAAAGACACTCTTTCCGGATAATGAAGAGTTGCTCAAAGCCGCTAAAATCTTGGTTGCCGAGGGTTTTACCGTTCTACCGTACTGCAGCGACGATGTTATCGTCTGCAAAAAACTGCAGGATATCGGCTGTGCAGCGGTTATGCCGCTGGGAGCGCCGATCGGCAGTGGCCTGGGTATCCGTAACCCGTACAACATCCGCATTATCCTCGAAAACATCACCGTACCGGTTATCATCGATGCCGGTGTCGGTTCGGCTTCCGACGCCGCCATTGCCATGGAACTCGGCTGTCACGGTATCCTCATGAATACCGCTATCGCCGGTGCTACGGACCCGATCGCCATGGCCGAAGCGATGAAACTGGCTGTGATTGCCGGACGCCTCTCCTACAAGGCCGGTCGCATTCCACGCAAGCTCTACGCCAACGCCTCCAGCCCGCTGGATGGCCTGATTGCCTGATCCTCCCGCTGATGCCCGGCAGTGAAGCACGGCTCTACCTGATCACGGACCGCCACCAGACCGGCGGCAGACTTTTGGTTGAAGTTGTATCTGCCGCACTGGAGGGTGGCGTCAGGCTGGTTCAGCTCAGAGAAAAGGATCTCTGCAGTGCCGATTTGTTTCGTTTGGCGATCGAACTGCGCCGCCTGACCAACCTCTACGGCGCTCACCTGCTGATCAATGACCGGATCGATATCGCTCAGGCGGCAGCGGCGGACGGCGTACAGCTCGGTATCAGCAGTCTGCCGGTGTCGGCAGCCCGCCGCCTGCTGGGCCCCCGGATGACCATCGGCTACTCCGCTCACGGCGTTGATGAAGCGCGACGGGCACAGGGTGATGGCGCCGATTTTGTCACCTTTGGCCCGGTCTACGCTACCCCATCCAAAGCCCTCTTCGGCGAGCCGTGCGGAGTTGCCAAGCTGGCTGAAGCCGTCTCTGCCCTGGATATTCCGGTCTATGCCCTGGGGGGGATCAAAGCTGATAACAGTACTGCCGTCCTGGCTGCCGGCGCACGGGGCATTGCCGTAATTTCCGCCATTCTAGCCGCTGCAGAACCGCAAAGAGACGCTGCGTCTCTGCTTACAAAGATCGAAGAGTATGCTCACCACACCTGACGAACGACTGCACCCACAACTGCATATCAACTCTTACGGGCACTACCTGCGCCGCCGTTTTGGCTGCCGGATCAGTAAGGTCAATGTTGACGCCGGCTTTACCTGCCCCAATCGCGATGGCAGTAAAGGGGTCGGCGGCTGTATCTACTGCAATAATGTCTCTTTTTCCCCGAAAGAAACCCAGGCTGTCATTGCGCTTGAAGAACAGATGGCGTCTGGTATGGAGTATCACCGCCTGCGGCTTGGCTCTCAAAAATTCATCGTTTATTTCCAGAAATATACCAATACCTATGGTTCTGTTGAACTTTTGGCAGATCTGTATAGTCGTGCGCTGAATCATCCCGACGTCATCGGTATTTCCGTCGGTACCCGCCCGGATTCGCTTACGGATGAAGCTCTGGATCTTCTGACCGAGATCGCCCGGACTAAATACGTCTGCCTGGAGTTGGGGCTGCAATCGATGGATGATGCCACACTTGTACGGATCAATCGGGGACATACTCTGGATGATTTCGTTGCGGCCGTAGGACGGGCCGCCGGCAGAAACTTCGACATTGCGGCCCACCTGATCTACGGTTTCCCGGGTGAGACCGGCAGCAGCTTCCTGCAAACCGCCACATTGATGGCGTCGTTACCGATCAATTCGCTCAAACTGCACCAGTTGCACGCCGTTGAAGGGACCGAACTGGCCGACATGTACCGGCGCGGCGAGTTTGTGCCCCCCACGCTGGAAGAGTACGTAACGACGGCCGCCGACTTTCTTGAGCATTTGCCGCCCGACATCAGTATCCAGCGTCTGTACGGCTCGGCCCCGCTGGATATTTGTGTCGCCCCGCGCTGGGGGCTGAAGAACAATCAGATGTGGTACGCCGTCATTAACGAATTGACGAGACGCGGCAGTTGGCAGGGATGCCGGTGTGAGGCGCGGTAGGGTTATTTTTACGGCAACGTCACTTCATCGCCATTTTATCGAGCAGATCACGCAGTGACAAATCTTCCAGGGTTATTACGCCGTTATTCCACCCCTGTTGTACAATAGCGTTGGCAATCTGAAGAGCGGGGACGGTTGTCGGCAAGGGAGAAACTCCGCGCAGTGCAGCCAGTATGTCGCTCACGAGGAGTTCAGATGGGTCACGCGCCGGTAACCAGCCAGAAGTACTTCCGGCGATAGCCACCAGAAACCCCAGATGTTCCAGTTCATCGAGAAGAGGCTCAAGCTGCAGGTGCGGCACACTCAGTTCATCAGCCAGAAGTTGGGCAGTCGGCTGTGTTCCGGATTGAAAGTGGCAACTCACCTGCACAAGCAGCGCCAACGCTAACTCTTCCCGAATAGTCGTGGTCATCTGAAAGGCAGCACATTCTGTGCTGTTGTGCTGCCTGCGATGTTGATGAGCACGCACAATTTCAAGCCCGAACAGCACGATTATCCAGCTTGTATAGATCCAGACCAGAAAAACCGGAAGCGCCGCCAGAGTGCCATAAATGGCGTTATAGTTGGCAACACCGACCTGAAAATGAAAGTAGCCCCACTGTGCCAGCTCCCAGGCCGTACCGGCAATGATCCCACCCGTCACGGCAGATGAAAAGCGCACCCGTGTATTCGGTATGAAAATATACAGAAAAACCATGGCGATCCAGACGCTGAGGTACGGCAGCAAGCGGAATAGCATCAGTATTGCGTCGCCAAGATACGTATTCTGAATCAGCCACTGTACGAGCCATTGACTCTGCAGAGATGATGTCATACTGGTAGCGGCGAGCAGCAGGATCGGACCGACAATGATAACGCTCAAGTAATCGCTGAAGCGCCTCTGAAGAGAGCGTGTTTCAGTTACCCCCCAGACCGCATTGAAGGCTTCATCGATGCTCCCCATCAATGAAGTTACCGTTACAATCAACATCACAAGGCCAATGGCCCCCATTGATTTTACGTTGGTATTATTGACATAGGCGATAATTCGGGTAATCGTTTCTTCGGAATCGCCGGCAAATTGATGCAGCATCGGCTCAAGAGCGTTTTGCGCACCAAGCCCTTTTAATACGGAAAAAGCGATCGCCAGAAAAGGCACCAGAGAAAGTACGGTAGTATAGGTGAGCGCCGATGCACGCAGGGGCCCCTGGTGCAGAAGAAAATTGCTCCAGATTGAATAGGAAAACTGGAAAAACGAGACAAAACGACCTTTCAGGTCGCCCGAATCGCCGGGGGAATTTCTGTGTAACAAATCGGGAATTGTAGGATTCTGCATGTGTGTGCCCCGCTTCCGGCCAAAATTATGTCAACATAGCTATGCGAAGTATTTATTGTCAATCGGATTCATCCTGAACGGAGCTGAGACACGCTGATTAAATTCGCATTTACGGAGGATCAGATGTTTACACAAGCCGCTGCAATCATCAGAGATGCTGAAGCGTTCGTCATTACGGCCGGCGCCGGCATGGGGGTCGATTCCGGATTGCCGGACTTTCGTGGCGACCAGGGTTTCTGGAACGCCTATCCGGCCTATGCTCGTCTGGGGCTCTCATTTGCGGAGTGCGCCAACCCGCAGCATTTCGCCAGCGATCCCCGCTTTGGCTGGGGCTTTTATGGCCATCGCACCAACCTCTACCGTGCGACGGTTCCACATGCAGGCTTTCATATTATTCGCCGGTGGATTGAGCACAACGGAGCAGATTATTTTGTCGTAACGTCTAACGTGGATGGTCAATTTCAAAAAGCCGGCTATGCTGAAGAGCACATATGCGAGGTGCACGGCTCGATTCACTATCTGCAGTGCCAGACAGCTTGTAATGGCCGCATCTGGCCCAATAATGCGAGTATCGAAATTGACGGTGCCGGCATGCGCGCCATCAGCCCTTTACCGCACTGCCCGGAATGCGGAAAAGTCACACGGCCGAATATACTGATGTTCGGCGACTGGAACTGGCTGGCAGAACGAACACGAGCTCAGGAAGAGCGTTTTGAACGGTTTCTGAGTGACAACAAAGAGCGCCGCATAGCGGTAATAGAGATAGGTGCCGGCAGCGCGATCCCGACCATCAGAGCAACATCCGAACGTATCGGATGGGATTTGGAACATGCCACGGTCATTCGAATAAATCCGCGTGAAGCGGAGATACGTCCGCCACATCTTGCCATGCCGTGCGGAGCGTTGGAAGGTCTGCAGAAAACTCAAGAAGCGCTGGCGAGGATAGAGAATCACTAATTCCCTTGATTCTCCGGTAACAATACTTTAAATAATCTCACGTCATTCTCCATATTTTCTCGTAGAGCGGGGGACAATATGCGCTGGTATATCAAAGTTCTGAAAAATTATGCCGTATTTCGGGGAAGAGCCGGTCTTAAGGAGTATTGGTGCTTTGTCCTGTTCACTATTCTCATTAACCTTGTTCTTGCCATGGTCGACAGTAAAACCGGAAATCTCGGCGCGGAAGCGCGCATGGGTCTGTTCGGCAGCATCTACAACGTTGCGGTCCTTATACCGACAATTGCCGCTTCGGTACGACGACTTCATGATACCAACCGCACAGGCTGGTGGACACTACTCAGCCTGATTCCAATCATCGGCACCGTCATTCTTCTGGTCTATCTGGTACAGGACAGCGACCCTGTTGATAATCGCTATGGCCGCTGCCCAAAAGGCTAACCAACCCCAACAAGCCGGCTATCCAGCCGCCGCGCTACATCTACATGAATGATTCGCAGGATTTTGACTGTCTGAGCGGAGATACGGAAGATGGTGCGATAGTGCCCGTAGATGATATGCCGGCAGGAAGTGATGTCCTCTATCTGCCATTCAAACAGTATTCTTTATCAGTCATGCGGTTCGGAAGGTCTTTTTTAAGCTCGTCAAGATTGGTAATCACCCGCTGCACGGCTTTTTCATCAAAGTCGAGCGCAGTGGCGACGTCATCAAAGATTCCAAGGTAGTCAACAATCAATCCATGGGTTTTGCCGGTGTAGAGACGATTAGTGCGGCAGATTGCCTGAAGCAGGTTATGATCCCGCATGGGTTTCAGGAAGCATTTTCTTTGGTTTCGTGCGGACTACCATGGCATGTGCAGAACAAATTCCATCGAATTCAGCTACCGCCAACTTCCGCTGATATGCCCGCCTGCGACCAAAAATTACATCGCCTTTTTGAAAACGAAGCTTGTCACCATCTACATCAGACGGATGGCCCCATGTTCGTAGATGGATAGTTTCCGGATCAAGATGTTCAAGACCAACATAAATATCGGTGTCAGCTTTCGAGGGGGAGACGCGGACAGCTATATTTTCTGCAAAATCCTCGAACTTGAGGATCTGCCAGCCAGGTTTGAGGGTAGTCACACTCATTAGTAATTACCCTTCTTTGCCAACTCTTTCCCCTTTACGCTAAGTCTGTACTGTTGCTTGCTGCTTTTGGGCTTGTCGGGAATTGTCATTTCTACAACACCAAACTCCAGTGCCGGCAGCAGATACGACTTCCGGAAGTGTTCTGCGTCCTTCAATCCCATTGCATCCTGCAGAGTCTGACGATTCATCATCCCTTCAAGATGGTGCAGCAGACTTTTTACTTCCGGGGTGACTTCCGGGGTGACTTCCGGGGTGACTTCCGGGGTAACTTCCGGGGTAACTTCCGGGGCTAAAAAAGTTACCGTTACCCCCAACTTGGAATCCGATTCCCATACCGGAGCAAGCAACCCGTTTTCCTGGCACTTTTGCACCATGAGCACGCTGCCACGGCCGGCTTTTTCCATCAACCCCCGCAGGTACAACACATGAGCTACATCCGGGTTACGGAGCACGGAAATATGCCCTTTTAACAGGTTCTCTTTTGTAACCCCATCTGGCAAAGCGCCTGAGTTCCAGATTTCCAAACGCCGCGGATAGACATGGATGCTGGCTCCACCGGATGCCGCACTGTAGTCACGATGTGCCAACGCATTAATCAAAGCTTCACGTATCGCCTCTTCCGGGTAAAGAGACGAGTCCTGCCGTTTGGGGCTTCCCTTGACAAAGCGAGATATACTGGGCGTATTGCGAATAATAAATGAATAGGCTTCTTCAAATACACGGTGAAGCGGACCTTCAAAGGATTTCATGTCACTGAAGGTATCACCGGCTTTGTCCGAACTGTATCGCATAGCTCGGATGCGAGTTTGAGGAAGCCTAATGGCAGGATTGGCGGAAAAAAGAACGTCACCGCCGTTTGTCACGCGTCCGTAGCGTGCAACCGAGAAGTCTTCCAATACCATTGACGGCCTGGTTGCATTGCGAAAAAAAGCCCGCTGCACCTTTCCAGCATCCGACACAGCTGCCCGCACTTCTGTCATATCAATATCTTCATCGATATCTGCGAAGGAGAATCGGCGCTCCCACCGTTCCGGTTCAATCTGGTAGCGCATGACGATATCGCGTATGGTTTCCGCATCTGCTTTTTGAGTCTCTTCTCCGTCGCGAATATAAATTACATCCTTGAAGGCGTAAGGCACATCCTTCCCTGATGGCACCTCGATAACAATTACCGGCTTATTTTCCAATTGTTCGATTTGCACCGCAACAAAAGCCCTGGGTGAAATCCTTTCGATGAACAGCTGTTCAATCCGTTTGATGGCATCGGGAGATGCATCAATACCGACTACCTCTCCCTTGTCATTAACCCCGCAAATCAGATAACCGCCTGAGGCGTTAAGGAATCCACAAACGACCTTGCCCAAAGCATCCAGATTGCGAGCAGAGGATTTCAATTCGATGCGCTGCCCCTCACCGAGAGATAGTAATGTCGTGATCTGTTCTGGGGTCATTTGTTTCCTCCGTTTTTCTTCGGAAGAGGATTCCCGCTCTGGAAATTATCCCTGATGAACTCTTCAACTTCCTGGTAGCGAAAAAACTGGGAACTCACAAAAATGGAGCCATCAATATCCGACCGGAATTTCTGGACCCAATTGCCACGTCTTTCTGCCAGCGGGACAGTCTTTGGCGCTTCGTGATCAATGGTTGCTTCTTCGTAGAGATCAAGAATACGCAGGTCCGTAAAAACCGGGGTTTTCTTTAATTTAAGCTTTTTTCTTCCGTTTTTGCCGCTGTAGCCAAGATTGTTCAGCAGCGTCCTGGCAAACACGACGTTTTCGTGAGCCAATAACCAGCGCGGCTTTTTTAGTTCAATAGCTTTCAGGATTTCATGATGGGTTATCGAGCGACTCAACGGATCGTCGGGGTCCTGACCGCTCCCATAGGATGTGGTTATGATGCCAAGAAACAGGTCACAATTTTCAACGGCTTGCAGACAATTATCAAACGCTGTCCGGCTGGAAAAAACCGGAACCGTTCCCTTATGGGACATCCATACTTCATATCCGAAAGAGGTCAGCAGCGTATAGATGCGTTCCAGTAATTCTTCGATGCCATATACGGTTGAAGAGACCATAATCTTCAACTTTTGTTTTCTTTCTTTCACCTGTAACCGCCTTTCTGCTGTTCAAGCATGGCAAACAGATCATGCATGGATTCCCGCAAGTTCAGCGAACTTTCCTGCCAGCTGGTGATGGTCTGCGTCAGGCTGTTTTTTCCATATATCGCCTGATGTTCGGCAACAATACCCGATCCTGCCGTTTGTGCCCGCACATACATCGGTATACTCAGGTTATTCCCTTTTTCCCGAACCTCATCATTACCGGCTACTTTGGCAAAACCATCCTCATCTGCAAACTTCAGGTAGGCGTCAACGATTCTCTGGATATGGTCATCGGTCAGAAAGCTCTGTGCTCGTTCACGGGTGACTTCATTGATGGCATTGATAAACAGAATCTTGTTACGCCGCTCTTTTGGCTTGTTCATCCGACAGATGACAACGCAGGCTTCCATGGGCGAGTTGTAGAATAGATTCGGCCCAAGCCCCAGTACACATTCAACCACATCATGAGCAATGAGCTTTTCACGCATGGCAAGTTCTTCGTTACGGAAGAGAACTCCATGAGGGAAAAGGATCGCGCAGCGTCCTGATTGCGGGTCCATGCTATTGATGATGTGCTGCCAGAAGGCATAATCGGCTCGCCCCTGGGGTGGCGTACCATAGATGTTTCTGCCCCATGGATCAGAGGACCAAGCATCACGATCCCACTGCTTTATGGAGTATGGCGGATTTGCCAGCAACACATTGAATTGCTTGAGGCGATCCCCCTCGACAAACACCGGATTTCGAGTGCAGAAAGAAATATCATTTCACACATAACCTCAGATGCTTCTATGATGCGAATATATAAAAAAAAAGGGGGGAAACCTACGGTATTCCCCCCTAATCAAGACTATCACTTACTGACGCTAATAACTCCCTTTTTGTATGAAAAACTCGCTTTATGGGGCCAAAAAATCACATTATGGGCACCCGTACAAATGTTGTTCTCATATATCCAGATTGACAACGTTCAGCGCATTCCTCTCAATGAAATCTCGCCGTGGCTCGACTTGATCGCCCATAAGGATTGTGAATATTTCGTCTGATTCTACCACGTCCTCTATCTTGACCTGCAGCAGAACCCGGTTCTCCGGATTCATAGTGGTTTCCCAAAGCTGTTCAGGATTCATCTCGCCCAGACCCTTGTAACGCTGGATGCCGAGACCTTTTTTGGCATTTTCAAGGAAGAACGTCAGTAAATCCTGATGATTGGATGTCTCCAGTAAAACTTTGCCACCCTCCTGCTCGACAAATGCGCGACCGTTGGCCATGGTCTCTTCAATCCGGCGGTGGTTGTCAACCAGAAGCTCATATTCACGGGTCGAAAGTACCGACAGCGTCTGCTGGTCTATAATAGAGCGGATATTGCCGATCCGGAACGAAATGCGATGCTCCTCAACATCATACTCCGAACCTGCTGCCAACGATTTCATCGCTTCCAGATGCGGCACAATCTGGGACATATCTTCCAGACCGGCCGGGACGTTACTGCGAATGACAATCGAAAGCAGTTCGGGAGAAATCCCCTTCTTGACTACCTTATTGAATATGGCCCGGTTTTCAATAAACTGCTTGATAACCGGAATAATCTGTTTTCCATTGTACGTCCGATCGCCCTTTTCAAGGCGCAGCGTCAGCTCTTCCGAGCCTTCTTCCAACAGAAACTCCTGCATGGCATGTTCATCACGCAGATACTGCTCCCGCTTGCCGCGTTTGACCTTATAGAGCGGTGGTTGGGCGATGTAGAGGTGTCCCCGTTCAATCAGCTCACGCATGTTGCGGTAGAAGAACGTCAGAAGCAGTGTGAGAATGTGTTGACCGTCGACGTCGGCATCCGTCATGACGATGATGCGGTGATAGCGCAATTTGGCGATATTGAAGTCATCCTTGCCGATACCGGTACCGAGCGCCGTGATCAGGGTACGGATCTCCTGTGAAGAGATCATTTTGTCGAAGCGGGCCTTCTCGACATTGAGTATCTTTCCCTTGAGCGGCAAAATCGCCATATTCTTACGATCACGCCCCTGCTTGGCTGAGCCACCGGCCGAGTCACCTTCGACCAGATACAATTCGCAGAGTGCGGGGTCCTTTTCCTGACAGTCGGCCAGTTTACCCGGCAGACCGCCCATATCGAGAGCCCCTTTGCGGCGGGTCAGATCACGGGCTTTCCGGGCCGCTTCGCGGGCGCGGGCAGCTTCGATGGATTTGTTCAGGATATCTTTGGCAATCTTGGGGTTTTCTTCCAGGTAGACCGCCATGCGCTCATTAAGCAGCGACTCAACATAGCCTTTGACTTCAGAGTTACCGAGCTTGGTCTTGGTCTGCCCTTCGAACTGCGGCTGCGGGATTTTAACCGAGATGACACAGGTCAGTCCCTCGCGCAGGTCATCACCGGATACGGTAACCTTCTCGTTTTTGAGCAGGTTGTTGGCCGCCGCGTAGGCGTTCATGGTACGCGTCAGGGCGGCCTTAAAGCCGGCCAGATGCGTGCCACCCTCATGGGTGTTGATATTGTTTGCAAATGCGAAGATCTTCTCGTCGTAGGAGTCGTTATACTGCATGGAGACTTCCATCTCCACGCCCCCTTTTTCACCTCTGAAATACATCGGCTTGGGGTTGATCGCGACCTTGTTACGGTTCAGATATTCGACGAAGGAGTTGATACCCCCTTCATAATGAAACTCGTGTGATTTACCATCCACCCGTTCATCGCTGATTTTGATCCGGACACCGGCATTCAAAAATGCCAGCTCACGAATACGTTGTGAAAGAATATCGAAGGAATATTCTGTTGTTTCGAATATTTCCTCATCCGGCATAAAGGTGATCTTGGTACCGCGCTTTTTGGTTTCACCGCTGACAGCCAGCGGAGCAACCGGATCGCCGCGACGATAAGACTGACGGAACACTTTTCCATCACGTCGGATCTCTAGTTCAAGCCATTTTGAAAGTGCGTTGACAACCGAAACGCCAACTCCGTGCAGGCCGCCGGAAACCTTGTACGAATCGTTATCAAACTTGCCCCCGGCATGCAGAACCGTCAAAACAACTTCGGCAGCCGATTTACCTTCATGCGGCATAATGTCGGTCGGGATGCCACGGCCGTTATCGACGACGGTTATGGAACCATCCGTATTAATGGTTACGGAAACTTCGTTGCAGTGACCTGCCAGTGCTTCATCAATCGAATTATCAACAATCTCATACACCAGATGGTGCAAACCGGCACTGGATGTAGAGCCAATGTACATGGATGGTCGTTTGCGGACCGCTGAAAGCCCTTCCAGAACCTTGATATTCTCGGCACCATACTCTTCGGAACCCTGCGCTACATTTTCCTGTTCACTCATGCGATTATTTTCCTTCAAACGTCAGATTGCCATTTTCCATCCGGAAAATGGCGCAGTGTTGGGCATTCGACAGCAATGCTGAAGAACGCTCTGTTGTGGTAATAAAAACCTGAACTTCCCTGATTGTCAGAAACTCCATCAGGTTACGGTTTCTGTCGGCATCCAGTTCGGAACTCATATCATCGAGGAGAAGCAGCGGGGCTTCACCGAAAACTTCTTGAAGATTTTCCATTTCAGCCATCTTGAGCGCCAGAACAAAGCTTTTCTGTTGTCCCTGAGAACCGAATGTTTTCAGTAACCGTTCATCAAGCATGAACAGCAGATCGTCGCGATGCGGCCCGGCTGTTGTGGTACCGTACCGCTCGTCAGTACGCTGCTGCCGGTTAAAGAGCAGCATCAGTTCCTCACAAATCTGCTGCCGCTCCGTTGACTGTACCCCGGTTGAATGATAGCTGAGTCGTGCGCTTTCACCGTTTCCGGCAATGGTAGCGTAATAGCGCTGAAGTTTTATATCCAATGCAGCAACAAAACCAATGCGCCGCTCGACAAGTTCGGCGCCCGTTTCAGCCAGTTTTTCAGTCCAGATATCCAGACCCGATCTGTCTGAACTTTTCAACAGGTGATTACGCTGTTTGAGGATGCGCTGATAGGCATGCCAGCAGTGCAGATACCCGAGGTCACCCATATAAACGGCACGATCAAGATAGCGGCGGCGGCTCTCGGGCCCCATCCTGACCATATCGGTATCATCGGGAGAAAAAACCACCGCATTCAGCTTACCATGTAACTCTGATGCTTTATGAACCCCTTTTCCGTCAATCTCTACTTTACGTCCGACAGCTTCGATTGTCAGTCGTATATTGTTACTCACTCCACCGGATTCCACATTTCCGGCTATCTGCGCCAGAGAGTTATCATGTCTGATCAGATCAGGGATTCGCGACGGCCGGAATGAGCGTGGGCTTCCCAACAGATAGATCGCTTCCAGCAGATTAGTCTTGCCCTGACCATTACAACCATGAATCAGATTAAAACGGTGACCCGGTTCGACGGCAGCAGAGCGGATGTTTCTGAAGTTGGCAATAGCCAGAGAACAAAGCCGCATCAGCCGTTTTAGAGCCTCATCGGCATGATGACTGCCAGAAAACTGGCGGAGTTTTCAGGAACGATAATCGATGGAGACAGCTCGTCCTTGAATTTCATATTTACCTGTTCGGTTTCAGTTACCGAAAGCACATCCAGGAGATAACGGGCGTTAAATCTGACCGAAATTGGTTCGCCTTCGTAGCTGACGTCCAGCTCTTCCATGGCGTCACCCAATTCCGGATTGCTTGACGAAATTCTGATTCCCCCTGACGTGATTTCAAGCATGATGCCCTTGAATTTCTCGCTGGAAAGGATCGCCATACGGCGTACCGAGTGGCTGAAATTTTCCTTATTTACCGTTACTATCCGCTCGTTGGCAACCGGTATGACGCGGTTGTAATCAGGAAATTCACCATCGACAAGACGCATAATCATGTAGGTATCACCACGTTTAATGACGGCACTGTTGTCCATAAAACCGAATAACAGCGTGCCCCCTTCTTCATCGGTGATTTTCTTCATCTCGAAAACGCCCTTTTTAGGTAAAATTACCCCCTTCAAAAGTTCCGGACCGGCAGTTCCTTTAAAAAACCCGGATGCAATCGACAGGCGATGCCCATCGGTGGAAACCATTTTAAGCCGGTTATCATTATCAGGGCCGATTTCAACTTTGGCAAAAATCCCGTTCAGGTTGTATTTCGTTTCGTCGGTACAGATGGCATAGGCGGTTCGTTCCAGCATTCCCCGCAGCAGTGGACCCTCTATTTCAAAGAGATTTTCTTCTTTTACATCCGGAAAATAGGGGAATTCGTCTGATGAAAGACCCACAATGTTAAACTGGACCTTACCACACTTTATTTCGACCCAATCGTTATCCTTTGTCACAAACTGAATGGGCTGGTTTGGTAATTCTTTCACAATTTCATAGAGCTTTTTTGCAGAAACCGTAATTTTTCCCGTCGATGTTATCTCAGCCGGATAACTGCTCTTCATGCCGACTTCCAGATCAGTTGCCGTCACGAGCAGATTATTTTCTGTCGCTTCCAAGAGGACATTCGAAAGAATCGGCATGGATGTCCGCTTTTCCACAATACCCTGAATTTTTTGAAGGGCTTTGAGAAATAACTCTTTTTCAATTCTGAATTCCATGCGTCACCCCTTATGACTAGTAATATATTCTTTTAAAATATGTAAAACCAAGTAGTAGATAGTAGGTACTGTTGAAAAGTATAACAACTCTGTAACATGTCGGATTTCAGAGTTTTTCTGAGTAATAAAAGCTGTTGATTCATTACGGTCATTTTAAATCTTATACACAGGCGTTCAAGATATTCACAGCTTTCCACAGGCAGTTAACAACTTTTACCTACTTGAGAATGAGACGTCGTATTTCTTCAAGTAACTTAACTGTTTTCATATTACTTGGTAGTGATTTATCTATTTTTTTGAACGAGTGGATGATTGTAGAATGGTCTTTGCCACCGAATTTTAATCCTATATCCGGATAGGATACTTTTGTCATGTCCCGGCAGAGCCAGATTGCCAATTGACGCGCATGGACAATGTTCTTCAGTCGTTTATCAGATTTCAAATCAACTATTTTCATATCAAAATAGTCAGCGACAGTTTTTTGAATCAGTTCAACGGTGACTTCCTTGTGTCGATCGCCAAGGATATCTTTGAGGTTTTCTTTTGCCATATCCAGTGTTATGGGTATGTTCTGAAGGCTGCTGAAGGCCCCTAATCTGATAAGCATACCTTCAAGCTCACGAATATTTCTCGTGTCGCTGGAGGCAAGGAAGTAGTACACATCTTCCGGCAGTGTAACATGAGAAATTTCAGATTTTTTCTTAAGAATAGCTATTTTAGTTTCAAGATCAGGTGGTTGAATGTCAGCTATCAAGCCCCATTCAAATCTGGAACGCAAACGTTCTTCAAGATCAGATATTTCGCGTGGAAATTTATCAGAAGTAATTACAATTTGTTTATGGGAGTCGTGCAGTGAATTGAAAGTATGAAAAAATTCTTCCTGCGTACCGTATTTACCGGTAATAAACTGGATGTCGTCTACCAGGAGTACATCCACAGTCCTAAAGCGGTTTCTGAATATATCCATTTTTTTAAACTTTATATGGTTAACCATCTCGTTCATAAATTTTTCTGCTGAAAAATAACATACATTCATTTCAGGGGAATTTTTTCGAATCGTATGGCCGATTGAATTCAGCAGATGGCTTTTTCCGAGTCCTACACCTCCGTATATAAAGAGAGGGTTGTAGGTATCAGCGGGATTATTGGCAACCGCCATGGCGGCGGCATGTGCAAACTGGTTGCCAGTACCGCTGACAAACAGATCGAATGTATATTTGGCATTGAGTGGTGTGAAAATCGGTTCAACGGAAACAGTCTGTTGAGGAACGATCTCCTGGCCGGATTTTTGGATGGTAACTTCCGACAGCTGAGGTTGCAACTCAACTTCATCTCTGACCACAAAATGCAGTGATACCGTTTGCCCATAGGTAACTGACAGGGTTTCAGTCAACACTTTGAGGTAATGGTCTTCAAGCCATTCCTTAACAAATGAGTTCGGAACCGATAAATAGACAGATGATTCATCGTGGTGACTGTAACTGACCGGTTTTATCCAGGTAGTATAATCGTCATTTGAGAGGACTTTTTCGATATTTTCAGTTGCTTGTTGCCACGCTTCGAGCATTTGGTCGGATATCACATTCACATTCGTAGTACGGTTATCAACATCACCTATGCAGGTGTAACCGGTTTTATTGCAATTATTTTTTACAGATAATAGGTACGTTTTCAAAAAGTTATCAACATTATTTTCAACAGATGTTGATAACTTTTTTATTTATTAAAAACAGTATCTTGGAAGTAATTCTGGACAATATAAGGTTTATTTCAGCAGCAGGGTACCAGAGCTGCCTCCGTTTTTCAAGGCAAATCAAATATATGCACTGAATGTGATCATACAAGAATAAACTTGACACAGGTGGGCTGTTATGTTTAATAACTCATTTCCTATAAAATTATATTGATGAGGTAAACAACAATGAAACGTACATTTCAGCCGAGCAACACATCACGTAAACGCACGCATGGTTTTTTGGTACGTATGGCTACCAAAAATGGTCGTCTCGTGATTAAACGGAGAAGAGCAAAAGGCCGCAAGAACCTTTCCGTACGTATTGCAACGAAATAGTCATCCGTCGTGTGTCATGAGCATGCTGCTGTAACATTTCCTAAATCGGCGCGTTTGCGAAAACGAGCCGAATTTTTACAGCTTTCGCATGCTCAGCATAAAAAATCTGTACAAGGTTTTCTTATTGTATGGCAGCCGAATAACCGGCAGGTGGCACGACTGGGGATAACGGCGAGCAAGAAGATAGGGTGCGCCGTTGTTCGAAACAGGGTCAAGCGATACCTACGGGAGATTTTCAGGCACAACCGCCTGACACTTGAAGCTGTTGATGTGAATGTTATCGCCCGCCGGGAATCTGCACTTATGGACTATTCTGCTGTTCAGCGGGAACTTACTAAGGCCTTTCGGCTCATAGGCATCTTACCATGTTGAAGAGCTTCATGCTCCTCGTAGTCAAGGCGTATCAGGAGATACTTTCTCCACTTCTTCCGCAGACCTGCCGTTTTTATCCATCCTGTTCCGAGTACTCCCGCGAATCAATAACCCGGTATGGTGTAGTAAGAGGGATGGCGTTAAGTCTTGTACGGCTTGCGAAATGTCATCCGTTTCATCCGGGCGGTCATGACCCGGTACCCTAACTGCAAGAGCACTAATCAGGAGCCTTCATGGAAAAGCGTGCGTTTATAGCTGTAGGTCTTTCAATCGCAGTATTCTATCTGTTTTCGATGTTTTTTGGTCCTGAGAAGAAACTGCCTGAGCCGGTTCCATCCAAGAGTACGGTTGCAGCTGCCGGCATCAGTTCTCCAAATGTTGCTCCTTCACTTTCTCCGAGCACGGCCTCAAATCCTGCCCAATCTCTACCAACGGTCGCTCTCCAAAAAGAGGTCGTCGTTGATACGGATCTTTATACGGCCGTTTTTTCATCACGCTCAGCGAGCCTTAAAAGTCTGAAACTTAAAAAATACCGTGAGCAGAACAGCCCGCAGGCCCAACAGGTTCTGCTTGGCAACGATGCCGATCCGAACGTGCTTGCTTTTTCAAGCAGAGCGACCGGTATAAATGTACCCGATGGTTTAATCTATCTGGCTGACAGCGATAAGATTACGCTGGCTGATGCTACTCCCCGACAGCTTACCTTTAATTACATTTCCGGTCAGGGCTTTACGATCAGAAAAATATATACGTTCACACCAGGTTCGTACGGTATCAAACTTGATACTCAAGTATTCAATAATTCATCAGCTCCGTTAAGCGGCGCACTGCAGCTCGTTATGACGTATCCGGCTGAACCGAAAGTTAAAGATAACCGTTTCGACACAGCTGGTTCGTATCTTTTCTCAGACAACAGCCTGCAATCCAACAAGATCAAGGATGTCGCTACAGCGTCAAAACGGTATGACAAGACTATCCAGTGGTCAGGATTTGCCGACAAGTATTTCATGAGCGCCGTGCTTGCTGAAAAGGGGAGCATAGCGTCCGTAGAAGTTAAGAAAAACACGGCCGGTTTTTTCGAATCAATTACATCATCTCCCCAGTTTACGGTCAATCCCGGGCAGTCTGTGACGGTTACCAATCGTCTTTTTGTCGGACCGAAAGACATCGATATTCTTAAGGCGCAGGGTAACATGCTCGAGCAATCGCTGGATCTGGGATGGTTCACGGTCATCGCCAAGCCGTTCCTCTATACGCTCAAATTCTTCTACAGCTACGTTGGCAACTACGGACTCGCTATTATTATCATCACCATTATTCTCAAAGGGCTCTTTTTCCCGCTGACACATAAAAGCTACAAGTCGATGAAAGGGATGCAGAAGATACAGCCCGAGATGGCCAAACTGCGCGAAAAATACAAGGATGACCGCGATGCAATGAACAAGGCGGTTATGGAACTGTATAAAGAGCACAAGGTCAATCCGATGGGTGGCTGTCTCCCGATGGTTGTACAGATCCCGGTCTTCTTTGCCCTCTACAAATCACTGATGTTCTCTATTGAATTGCGGCATGCCCCATTCTTCTTCTGGATTACGGATCTGGCCGATAAAGACCCCTACTACGTGACTCCGGTTATAATGGGCGTAACCATGTTTATTCAGCAAAAAATGACACCGTCGCAGATGGATCCGATGCAGCAGAAAATGATGCTGGCTCTGCCGGTTGTATTTACCTTCATGTTTCTCAGCTTCCCTTCCGGTCTCGTATTGTACTGGTTGGTCAACAATGTTCTTACCATAGGTCAGCAGATGTATATCAATAAACTGGTTACAGATTAGAGCTGAAATTTATGTATGTCCGGGACACGATAGCGGCGGTGAGCACTCCTCCAGGTAGTGGAGGAATCGGCATTGTAAGGATAAGTGGTGCTCAGGCCGCTGCTATAGGAAAAGCAGTTTTTAAACCAATACATGACGGTGGCCTTGTGAGCCACCGTTTTGCTTTTGGACGCATCTTTGATCAGAATTCGGGCGACATTATCGATGAGGCTATGGCTGTCCTGATGTGCGCTCCACGTTCATATACTCGTGAGGATGTTCTGGAGCTTCATTGTCATGGTGGTTGGCTCGTGGTAGAACGTGTTCTGTCGCTGGCCCTGCTCTGTGGCGCACGTTTGGCTGATCCGGGTGAGTTTACGCGCCGGGCTTTCCTGAATGGGCGCATTGATCTTATTCAGGCTGAAGCGGTTATGGATATAATTGCATCCCGGTCCGAAGCGGCTCTCAAGCTGGCACAGCAACAGCGTGAGGGACTCCTTTCGCGCAGTATCGAAAAAATCCGCAGCTACCTGATACAGTCGCTTGCCCTGGTAGAGGCGTATATCGATTTCCCTGATGATGATATCGGAGATACGGATCTCGCTGCCATTCGCAAGAGTGTCCATGAATCGTTGTCTGACACCGGAACCTTACTGGCCAGTTTTGATCAGGGAAGGGTCGTGCGGGATGGTGTCTCGGTCCTTATTATCGGTAAGCCCAATGTTGGCAAGTCAAGTCTTCTGAATTGTCTGCTGAATGAAAACCGGGCCATCGTCACTCATATTCCGGGCACAACCAGAGATATAATTGAGGAGACAGTTCTGTTCAATGGGCTGGCGGTACGCCTGCTCGATTCGGCCGGTATTCGTCAGACACACGATGTTGTTGAGACTGAGGGGATAAAACGAACTCTGGAAAAAATTCCGTCAGCTGATCTGGTTCTGTTTGTTATGGATACTTCCAGTCCGTTCAGCGCAGAGGATCAGCTTATTCTCGACGCAGTTGCCGGTTTCGCTGTTATGGCGGTCTTCAATAAGTGTGACCTGCCACGCACGCTTGTTGTACCGGATGGATCTTCATTTAATGCACAGGTTTCTATTACCGCTTTATCCGGTGATGGTATCGCCGCACTCAAAAATGCCGTGAGTGGCTATTTTATGGTCGACGCAGAGCGTGACACGCGTGACATTGTCGCACTATCGCGTGCCCGCCATCGTGATGCCCTTGTTTCTACAGAGCAATCCCTGCTGCGTACCGACGATCTGCTCACAGACGGACACCTTGAGCTTATGGCAGTTGAGTTGCGTGATGCACTTGCAGCGGTTGGATCCGTGACCGGCCAGACCACCCCGGATGACATTCTTGATGCAATCTTCTCATCTTTTTGTATCGGTAAATAACCATTATGTTCCACGTGAAACGTAGACCAGTCAGGATTGAAGTATGGTGACGTACGAACGGCTCTATGATGTAATTGTTGTCGGAGCAGGGCATGCCGGGTGCGAAGCAGCGCTGGCGTCCGCCAGGATGGGGTGCAGCACGATGCTGCTGACAATCAATCTGGATGCAATTGCCTTGATGTCATGTAACCCATCCATCGGTGGGCTTGCGAAAGGACATCTGGTAAAGGAGATCGATGCTCTGGGTGGCGAGATGGCTAAAAACATCGACGCAACCGGCATTCAGTTTCGGATTCTCAACACCAGAAAAGGGCCCGCTGTACGAGCATCACGAGCTCAGGCGGACAAACAGCTCTACCGTCTGCGGATGAAGAGTGTTCTTGAACGACAGCTAAATCTTGATCTGAAGCAGGGTGAGGTCACTGCTCTGTATCTTGAAGGTTGCGAACTACGCGGCGTAGAGTTGCGCTCAGGAATGCGCTATCTTTCAAAAACCGTGATTGTGACCACCGGGACGTTTATGCGCGGGCTGATTCATATCGGCCTTAATCATTATCCGGGTGGACGCGCCGGCGATCAACCGTCAATCGGTCTTTCTGATCATTTAAAGTCGCTTGGATTTCTCGTTGGCCGTCTAAAAACGGGAACTCCTGCGCGTCTTGACAGCCGCAGTATCGATTTTTCCGTACTGGAAGAGCAGCGCGGTGACGATCCACCGCAGCCGTTTTCATTCTCTGCCAGCGCGATAACGATGCCACAGATTCCCTGCCATATCGCCTATACCAACCACCACTCTCACGATATAATTCGCTCCGGTCTGGATCGTTCTCCGCTCTACTCGGGAATTATCGAGGGAATCGGTCCCCGCTATTGTCCCTCAATTGAAGACAAGGTGGTGCGCTTTCCGGAGAAAGACCGCCATCAGACATTCATTGAGCCTGAAGGGATCGACACTATTGAGGTCTATCCCAGTGGTATGTCGACATCGCTTCCGGTTGATGTACAGATCGCTTTTTATCGCTCGATAGTCGGCTTGGAACGGGTAGAAATTATGCGTCCTGCCTATGCTATTGAGTATGACTACGTTGATCCGATCCAACTGCACTCGTCACTCGAAACGAAACATATCCCAAACCTGTATCATGCCGGTCAGATCAACGGAACTTCCGGGTATGAAGAGGCGGCTGCCCAAGGTCTTATGGCCGGTATAAATGCCGCTCTGCGAGTAGCCGGTCAAGAGCCATTAGTTCTCGGGCGCAGCCAGTCATATATCGGTGTCATGATTGACGATCTTGTTACGCTCGGTACCAAGGAACCGTATCGTATGTTTACGTCGCGGGCAGAGTATCGGTTGTTGCTTCGTGAGGACAATGCAGACATGCGTTTGCGTGAAATCGGCTACAGACTGGGTATTGTTTCCGATGAAGAGTACCAGTTGTTTGATGCAAAACGCGCCAAGATAACCGCTGAACTGCAGCGCATATCTGTGACGAGACTTGCGATGACAGATCATGAAACAGAGGTGCTTTCGCACTGCGGTCTTGAGGACGTTCCGAAAGGTATAACCATGGAACAGCTGCTGAAGCGGACAGAAATCAGTTATGCGGATCTGGCCGAATTCGACACTGTTTCACGTGAAACAGATGCCAAAGTAGCTGAGCAAGTTGAAATCCAGACCAAGTATCGCGGATATATTGATCGTCAAATGGAGCAGGTCGAGCGTTCCAAAAAAATGGAATCAGTTCGTATTCCAGATGAACTGGACTACAACACTCTACAGGGTTTAACCACCGAAGTTCGCGAAAAATTAGCCAGGAATCGCCCGGATACTCTCGGACAGGCTTCACGGATTCCGGGTGTGACACCGGCGGCCATGTCGCTATTAACGATTGCATTGAAAGCATCCGTCTGGAAGGGAGCCGCTCACTCATGACGGTACGCAGTTCTCTGGTTGCAACAATTTTAGCCGACGAATCTATCGATTGCGGATTGTCGATAACGCAGGATGAAATTAACTCATTTACGGTGCTGGCTGATGAGCTGAAAAAATGGAATAACAAGATCAACCTGACCGCTATTAGAAGTGAGAAGGAAATCGCAGTTAAACATTTTGTGGACTCGCTACATCTGAGTACGCTCATTACATCTGAAGATCGCCTGCTTGATATCGGTTCCGGGGCCGGCTTTCCGGTGCTGCCGTTGAAAATTGTCAAGCCAGCCACAGAAATGATGTCCGTAGACTGCGTCGCAAAGAAGATTAATTTTCAGCGTCATATTATTCGAACGCTTCGCTTGACAAAAATTGAAGCTGTCCACGCTCGTGTAGAAGAGCTTCAAAAAAAATACGATCAGACATTTACCGTCATCGTATCGCGTGCCTTTACCCGGCTTGATCATTTTGTCTCTCTGGCTGCTCCGCTCTTATCAGAAGGTGGAAGACTCATAGCGATGAAAGGTGACGACGTCGAAGATGAAATTGGAGTCAGTGACTCGGCTATTTCAGCTTTGGGATTCTGTGTGGCATCGACACAACGGTACTGTCTGCCGTATACTATGGGAAAGCGGGCAATCACCGTGCTCACTCCTCGTGAAGCCGCATAGAATAAGGGCTCAAGGGTTGACCTCGAAAACGCCTCTCTACAGCGTTTTTAGCGGCTGACTGATATAGTCGGGTTCAAAAATGACGTTCGTTGCCTCTGGCTGATATTTGAGCGTTATAGCCGTTTTTGCCTGTTTGAGATCAATCCGTCAGAGAAAAAGTTGCGGATGCGAATGAACTGCACTACAGTGTAGCGGCGATAGCACCAAGCATAGTGGGAGGATGTTATGAAAAGATTTATTTGTATGCTTATTATTGCATCACACCTCAGCGCCTGTGCGACGTATGAAAACCGGGCGATATCTTTCAGACCGCCTCAGGATTATACGAACTTTCAGAATGCTGATGGTTTAATGATCGGCGCGGAATCATTTTCAGACAAACAGACTGCAGAGGATGCGTTCGGATTTGATATTCGTGGAGCCGGATTGCTGCCGATTCAGATTGTTCTGGATAACGCCAGTGGTCAGGGAATTGAAGTAGTCTCCGGTCAGACGTTTTTGATCGATGGCTCAAATCGCTACTGGAAAATCCTCGCTAATGAGGAAGCCATTGAGCGGGTTCAAAAAGCGACAGAATCCGGAGCGATCGGGAGCGGCGCTGGTAAGGGCGCTGCTTTCGGTGCTGCGGCCGGTGCCCTTTTGGGCTTGGCGCTCGGAATCGTATCTGGTCGCAACGCCGCTGAGTCGATGGTCAAGGGTGGCGTCATTGGCGGAGCAGGTGGGGCAGTTATCGGAGGAGCTGGCAAAGCTGGTGATAACCGCCAGCAGGAAAATAAAATCGCCAACGATGTCCGAGAAAAAGGGGTTGAAGGGAAGATCATGCAGGCTAACGCACTGGCCAACGGATTTATATTCTTCCCTGCAGAAGCACAAAGCGTCAAGGAGTTGCGGCTACAGCTCAGATTCAGAAATAGCGGTGTCGTTAAAAATATCAACCTGAGGCTGCGTTAAAAGATGGATATACGAATCTATTATGAAGATACCGATGCCGCCGGAGTTGTCTATCACTCGAATTACATCAAATATTTTGAACGGGCCCGGACGGAATACCTGCGTGACAATGGGCTGACGGTCGCACAGTTCGCCGAAGACGGGTTTGTTTTTCCCGTCATCCGTGTAGAAATCGAATATAAATCGCCGGCTCGTCTTGACGACCTTCTCACGATAACCACCCTGCCGGTTCGTACGGGAGGGTCATCATTTACCATCAGCCATTCCGTAATCAGAAAATCCGATGGCACCGTAATGGCAGAAGCGGTGATCACCCTGGTGTGCGTCAATCCGGAACTGAAACCGGTGCGGATACCGGCAACTCTGCGTACGCTGCTCGAATCTGTCCCGGCGCCGCACGAGTGAAATGAAATGGAGAAGAGACGTTTGCTATGAAGGCTGATACGAGAATTAATCGAAAACAGGCTTTGCAGTTGCTTCAGGAGGAAGAGCTGCTGACACTGGGAAAAACTGCCGAGAGCATCTGTCGCCGACTACACCCGGAAGGGATGGTAACTTTTGTTGTTGATCGTAATGTCAACTATACCAATATTTGTGAGTCGAAGTGTTCATTCTGCGCTTTTTACCGGGATAAGGGTGCAGATGACGCCTATATCCTGCCGCACGACCAGATCCATACAAAAATCGACGAACTGGTAGTCCGTGGCGGTACTCAACTGCTGATGCAGGGTGGGCTCAACGCCGATCTGGGGATCGAATATTTTGAAGCGCTCTTCCGTGAGATAAAAAATCGTTATCCAACTCTCCAGGTACATTCACTCTCTCCGGCTGAAGTTACTGCCATTGCGAAAACCGAATCACTTTCGGTTGTAGAGGTACTCACACGACTCAAAGCGGCGGGGCTCGATTCTATTCCGGGAGGGGGCGCCGAAATACTGGTTGATGAGGTGCGCAGACGCATTTCGCCCCGCAAAATCGGCTGGCAGGAGTGGGGTGACGTCATGCTACAGGCCGCCCGTTTAGGCATGCCGACGACAGCTACCATGATGTTCGGTAGTGGCGAGCAGCCGGAAGATATTATCGAGCATCTCTTTCGCGTACGTGAACTGCAGGACCAGGGTGGCTCATTTACCGCGTTTATTCCCTGGAGCTATCAGCCGGGCAACACGGAACTGGGTGGGCAGACCGCCAGTGGTGTCGAGTATCTGCGGATACTGGCACTCTCACGAATCGTACTTGATACAATCCCAAACATTCAGGCCAGTTGGGTTACGCAGGGGGCCAAAATGGCCCAGGTCGCACTTTTTTTCGGTGCCAATGATCTCGGGGGCACTATGTTGGAAGAGAATGTCGTTGCAGCAGCAGGATGTAGTTTTCGGATGTCGCAGGATGAGATGATTGCACTGATACAGGCGGCCGGGTTCAGAGCAGCCCAGCGCAGTACCACATATTCTATTGTGCGGGAGTTTACACAGTGAGCGGGCGTACTTTACAAGCCAGTAGTTTTACCATGATTACAACAAACCAGCAGGTTGCAGAACTGGCAGATATACTTTTGCAGCAGAAAGAGATTGCGGTTGATCTGGAAATGGATTCACTTCACCACTACCAGGAAAAAGTATGCCTGATTCAGGTCTCCACGCGTTCACAAAACTGGCTGATCGATCCGCTGGCCTGCCGGGATTTAAGCCCGTTAGCCGCTCCTTTGGGCGACCCTGCGTTGCTGGTTGTCATGCATGGATCCGATTACGACATTCGCTCACTGCACCGTGATTTTGGGATTGTCGTTTCAAACCTCTTTGACACCATGATCGCTTCGCGGTTTTTGGGGATAACGGAATTCGGCCTGGCAGCACTCCTGAATGCACGCTTTGGCATCGAATTGGACAAAAAATATCAGAAAGCTGATTGGAGCAAGCGCCCCTTAAGCCGTGAAATGTCCGCCTATGCCGTCGCAGACACGTCTGACCTGTTGCCGTTGTATGACCAGCTACAGGGCGAACTGCTGCATAAGAACCGGCTGGAGTGGTGTCTGGAAGAGTGCCGGCTTGTCTGCCAGGCCAGGGTAAACGAAAAAGAGGGTCCGCTGTATCTCTATTGCAAAGGTGCCGGCAAGTTGAAAGGGCGCAGCCTGGCGATTCTGGAAGAGCTGCTGCAGTTGCGCGATGCTCTTTCGCGTGAACTGGACCGACCTCCGTTCAAGGTTTTATCTGCTGAAACGCTGATGGAAATTGCCGAAGTACGTCCACGATCGATACACGATTTGAGCGGAATCAAAGGGATGACGCCTGGACAGACCGGCCGACATGGTGCGGGGCTGCTGGCTGCTGTCATGCGTGGCCTGGAGCTGCCGGAAGATAAGCTGCCGCACTTTCCGCAGACCCGCAGATCTGAAGTAACCGAGAGAACCAAGGAGCGCATCAAGAACCTTAAAAGCTGGCGTCAGCACTTCAGTGGCACGTACGCTCTTGATCCGGGTGTACTGGCGCCCAACTGGCTGCTGGAAGAGGTGGCGGAACTTTCCGGCGCCGAGATTACGGAGCTTGATACGATCACTGATATGCGGCAGTGGCAGAAGCAGCTCTTTGGCGGCGATCTGATCAACGTGCTTGCACAGAACTGAGTGCTATGAAAACGGCCGGCTTTACGCTGATCGAAATTGCCGTGGTACTGGCCATCGTCGGCATGGTACTGCTGCTGGTCATCCCGCGACTACCGTCATCCGATCGTGAAAATCTGCGTATATCTGCCCGGACGCTGGCTGCCACACTGCGCTACGTGCAGGAACGGGCAACAGCAGTACGCACCGGATATTACATCAACGTGGTACCTGGAACCGGAACCATACATACCTATGAATACAGCGACATCGAGAGCAACAAAGAACCTGTAGACCCGCTGTTGCAGAAATCGCCGATCAAGGAAGGCATCGAAGTTACCGATGTTTTCATCCCGCGCCTCGGTAAGGTGCAAGATGGTCAGGTGCGGTTGGACATAGGTTCAGGCGGGCTGCGGGATGTTGTTATCATCCACCTGCGGGCTGGCGATGGTCAGTTCAGCACCGTGATGGCCTTCCCGTCCGGCGGCAAGGTCAAGGTCTACGAAGGCTATCAAGAGGAAGCGTTGTGAAGGGATTTACGTTACTCGAAGTCGTGATAGCGCTGGCAATTATGGCGGCTGTGACCCTGACCATTCTTGGTTCCGTTTCCTACCATCTCTCCATCATCGCCCATGAGCGGGACAGTACCGCATTAACGCTTCTGGCACGGCTGCGGATGACGGAATTGGAGCAGTCACCGGCCAAAGGAGAGGGGAGTCTGGCGCCGTTACATCCCGAACTGACCTGGAAGGCGGACCTGCTACCGGCAGAACTGCCGAGGTTGCAGAAACTGGTTGTCAGCGTGCGGCGTGCATCCGATGGTCGGGAGGTGGCACTTGTCCGCTATCTGCCAAAATAAGGGCTTCACGCTGCTGGAGATTCTGATTGCAGTCGTATTGCTCGGCATTCTTTCCTCGGCACTGTACGGCAGTTATTTTACGGTAATTCGAGCTCGCGACCGGGCTTCATCCGGCATGGAAGCCCGCCGGGAACTGGGTGCTACACTGGATCTGCTGCGCCGTGAAATATCTTCGGCACGCTTTACCCGCAACGATAAACAGCTGCACTTTATTGTAGAAGACCGCGATGCCTTTGGTGTCGCGTCTTCCACGCTGGATCTGACAACCATCGCGCCACCGTCCGTCTACCAGCGGGCGGAATCCGGTATCGTATCGGTCCAGTACCGGCTGGCGGAAAAGAAAACCGCCCGAATCCTGGAACGCCAGGAGCGAGATCTGGCTTTTGTGCGAGCGACTGATGTGGCTGCGTATTATCCCCAGATGGAGCAGATAAAATCATTTCTGGTGGAGTGCTACGACGGCTCGAAGTGGGTCAAAACCTGGGACACCGCTATTAACGGTAGTTTGCCGAAGAGCATACGGATTACGATTCAGATTGAAGAAGAGGGCAAACCGGTCGAATTTACGACCATCAGCGCACCACGGGTGTCTGGGTTATGAAGTCGTGCGTCAAAGGTGAGTCAGGTTTTGCGCTGGTGCTGACATTGGTGGTAACCGCCCTGATGGTGGCGGTGGCGGTTGAAATGATTCACCAGGTCTACGTCGATACGTCGCTGAGTCGTGGTTTTCGTGATGGACAGCAGGCCTCGATTCTGGCGGAGTCGGGGGTGACAGGCGCTGCCAAACTACTCCAGACCGGGCTTTCAGGTCGCAGTTACACGTCACTGTCTGACCCGTGGGCGGCACCGATCAAGCTGCAGGATGAAGCCGGATCGATCGAAATCCAGCTTTCTGAAGAGAGCGGAAAGATAAACATCAATGGCCTTGTGCAACCGAACGGGGTCTATGACGATGTCACTTTGAATATGTTGAAAAGGGTGGGCAAACGTTTTCAGATGCCTGAGGATATCTGGGGTTCTCTGGCAGACTGGATCGATAGTGACGATTTACCCCGTTCCGGTGGTGTTGAAAACGCGTTCTATCGCAGTTTGAGACCGGGATATTCAGCTCGCAACGATAAGCTGTCAACCATCAAAGAACTGACGCTGGTAAACGGCTTCACTACCAAGCGTTATGGTGACTTGCTGCCGTTCATCACGATCTATTCGGATCAGGCCGGTGCGCCGGTGGCGACGATCAATATCAATACGGCTCCTAAAGAGGTTTTGACGGCACTCGACGACCGGATTGATGAGCGTATGGCCGAGCGGATCGTCGCGGAACGACGTCTGCAGCCGTTCAAATCAACGGCAGAGCTGGCGCGTGTTCCCGGTCTCGATACGATTGCCATCGGTTTGGTTGGTCGCATCAGTGTCAAAGGGAATCTTTTTCATATCAACTGTGTGGCCAGGTCTAAAGATGCCGTGCGGACCGTCGAAGCCGTGGTTCGTATGAGCAGTGGTGCGGCCGAGTTTCTGACGTGGCAGGAGCATTAATTCCAATTTCAGATCAAGGATGATATCAAGGCGGCAAGGATTGAGGCGGCGAGGCGTACATATCCGTACGCTGAGCAGCCGAAGACGAGCCAACGAAGATAGGGCCTTGATATGGAATTGGTATAAGCAGGTAAGGCGGTAGTAACCAATGGATTATCTAATACTGCAGGTCGAAGAAAAACGGCTGACGGTAGCTCGATTCGGCATAACACGACGCTCGGTGGAGATGAGCGGTGCGGCCGCCTTTGAGCTGGATGAAGAGCAGACACTTTCGGAAGCGGTCCGGCAGATTGTCGCCGGAACAACCGGATCGCCCCGGGTGGTACTCTGTCTTCCGCCGGACCTGTTCGGGCACCGTACGTTACCGCTCCCTTTTAAGGATCTGCGCAAGATTCGTGATGTGTTACCGGCGCAGTTGCAAGGGGAGATTCCGCTGTCGGTTGAAGAGCTTGTGCTGGATGCCGTGCCGGTCGGTGACGGTCGCTTTCTGGCGCTGTGGGCAAAAAAGTCTGACATCAGTCACGCGATAGCACTCTTCAGCGAGGCCGGACTCGAACCCCAGATGATCAGCTCTACGCCGTTTGCCTGGAGCCGGTTACCGGGAATCCCGAAGGATTGCGCAGTGTGTGACGGTTCTACAGTTGCGCTGCTGTCCGCCGGACAGGTAAGCTATGTCCGTGCCCTGGATGCTGCCGGAGCACCTGCGACGGTCTTTGCAACACTATCGGCCCTGGAGCTGTCCGGTACGAAAGTGCCGGGCAGGCTTTGTCTGATCAGCGGTGAAAGCCGCGCTGTTGAGGAGTGGCAAGGAGTTCCTTATGAGGTGGAGCGCCTGAATGTTCCGCCTGAGCTTGGACACCTTTTTAAAAACGAAGCTACGTTTCAGCAGCTGGTCGGTCTGTATGCCGTAGCGCAGGCCTGCTGTACCGGAGTGCTGCCCGATTTTCGGCAGGGAGAGCTGGCCTGGACCGTCGGCGATGCCAAAGTCCGCAGGAAACTGCAGCTTACCGGCATCCTCGTGTGCGCGGCGACTGCAATTCTGTTCGCCTCGCAGGTTATGAAATATCGGGCGGTTACGACAGACATTGTCTCGCTGAACCGCTCAATTGCCGCCATCTATCGCGAAGTGTTTCCTACTCGCCCCAAGGCGGTCGATGAATTGTCGGAAATCAGGGGTGAGCTGAAAAAACTGGCAGTCGGCGAGGCCTCGGGCGATTATCTTGATACGCTCAAGCGGGTGGCTGACGCCAAAGGTGCCACGATCAACGGGCTGTATGAAGCCGAGCTTGACGGGCGTACGCTGCGTCTGAAAGGTGATGCCCGTTCCGCTCAGGCGGTGAACGAGTTTAAAGCGTCGCTTTCCGGAGTGCTGACCTCAGCCCAGTTGGGTGAGATAAAAACCCGCTCGGATGGGACCGTGGCCTTCAGTCTGACCGGAACGATCAAGGAGGGACAGAAATGAGACTTCTTGAAAATGCACGTGAATTCTGGGGTGGTCTGGACAGCCGCATGCGTCTCTACACGGGATATGCCCTGATTGTGCTGTTGGCACTGTCGGTGGGATGGTCGGCGCTGGCCGGCAAGGTGACTTCGCTGGAGAAGAAGCGAGCGGCCCGTGAAATGACCCTCAAAGAGATCCTGCCGCTCAAGGTGGCATATCAGGCGGCCCGGCAATCATCCGATATAATGACAGGTCGTATGGCTTCTGTGAGGCCTGATGACTCTCCGGCTAAAATTATCGAAGAGATCGGCATCAAGGGCAAAGGAATTAAAATAGCTCCGCTCAAGGGCGAAGAGCGGCGTGGGATGACGGAGGACGCAGCTGAAGTACGCATCGATGGCATTACACTTAATGAAGCGGTTAACCTGATCTATCGTCTGGAAAAGGGGGGGCGACCGGTTGCCATCAAAAAATGCAATCTGCGCACCCGTTTTGATGATCCGTCACGCTGCGATCTGATCATATCGGTGGCTCTGCTCAAACCGGCGCCGGAAGCGGCGCGGTGAAGAAATTCGCCGGTATAGCCCGTGTGGCAGCTTTTGTCAGCGGGGCAGTACTGCTGTTTATCGTTTTCATGTATCTGTCGTTTCCGACCGCCCAGATTGACAGGGTTATCAGCGCAGCGCTGGCTTCGCAAGGGCTGACGTTATTACCGGCAGTGCACAAGACGCTGCTGCCCGGCCTGGCTTGGGATGATCTTTCCCTTGCAGATAGTCGGGGTGAGCTGCTCCACTGTCGTCGGCTGCAGTTACGCCCCTTACTGCTGCCGCTCCTGATGGGGAAAGCCGTTATTTCCAGCGGCGCAGCTATCGGCAGAGGAGAGCTCGATCTTGTCTATGCTTTGAACGGTAAAGAAGCCGTTACGCTTTCGACAGATGGCGTCAATCTGTCAGAGATACCTTTTTTTAAAACGATCCTGGGTGCTACGGTGGCGGGTGAACTCTGGAGCCGGGGCACGCTGCTGCGCAGTGCCACGGGACTGAATGGTGACCTGAAACTGGAAATAAAACAGCTCCAATTTTCCGGCGTCAAGCTGGGGGCGTTTCCGCTGCCGGATGTGACCGGTCTGAAAGCGCAGGGAATGGTCAGGGTCACCAATGGAACGTCCCGCCTGGAAAGTATTACGCTGGCTGGCGAAGGAATCTATATGCGCCTGTCAGGTGATCTCCCCGTTGGAGCCAGTGCAGGTATCGCGCCGCTCTCCTTGACACTCGAGATTATGCCGAAACCGGAATTTCTGGAGAAGCAGAAACTTGTATTTATGCTGTTAGCCAAATTCATGGTTTCTCCGGGTGTCTACAAGGTACCGATCAAAGGGACGTTGCTAAAACCTCAAATTTTGTAGGGTTACCTTTCCACGAGGGAAAAGAGATGTCAGTCAAGCTTGGAGAGTTGCTGCTACAGGAAAATCTGATTACCCCGGAGCAGCTTGATGAAGCGCTGAAGAATCAGGTTATCTTTGGCATCAAGCTGGGGAGCAGTCTGATTGAACTCGGCTTCATTACCGACGAACAGTTGTGCCGCTTATTGAGTGAAAAACTGGGTGTTCCTGCGGTGTCATCGCGCGCCCTGGCGGCGATACCGCACAACGTGCTGGCTCATGTTCCGGCTGAATTAGCCGGAAAATACCGCGTTGTTCCGATCAGGATTGAAGGGAAAAAGCTGGCTCTGGCAATGTCTGATCCGACGGATTTTAAGGCGACAGATGAGGTTGCCTTCGTGACCGGCTTCATCGTTCTTCCGCATATTGCACCGGACGTCAGGATTACCTCGGCTCTTTCCCGCTACTACCACGTGCGGGGTGATATCCGCTACATGATGGTTGAGGGTGTGCTTGAAAGTAAGCGCAAAGTCGCACCGAAAGCGAGTACTGATCCGAAAGCTGAAAAAATCGTCATTTCGACAATGAACGAGAGCGGAGAGACGGTTAACGTTGAAATCCCGCTTGAATTTGAGGGCTTTGCCGCGCTGCCCGGCTATGAAGAGGATCTTGCAGATGAAGCAGGAAGTCCCGAGCAGCAGGCGAGTGACCGACTTTCGGCCAGACTTTCTTCAGCCAGAAACCGGGATCAGATTGCAGCTGCGTTCATTGAATATCTCGGTCTGAAATTTTCGGTGGTGGCTCTCATTATTTTTCGCAAGAATGTTGCCGTGGGGTGGTGCGGAGCTATTGCCGGCAACCATATCGCTGATATTGCAGAGCTGAATCTTCCCCTCGGTAAACCGTCCGTACTGAAGGATGTTTTTGAGAGCGTAAAGTTGTTCAGAGGCACGCTGGCGCTGACCGCCGAAAATCTCCAGCTGCTCAAAGTTCTGGGTGTAGGTTTCAACACACCGCTCCTGATCGTACCGATTGTCATGCTGAAAAAAGTCGTGGCAGCAGTGGTTGTTTCCGCAGAGATGGATCAGCTTGCAAAGGGTGAGGCCGAACTTCAGGCCTTGGTACATAAGGCTTCGCTGGCATTTGAAATGCTGATCCTCAAGAACAAGATCCTGGCAATATGAGAATCGGTCTGCTGGGGGGCAGCTTTAACCCGGTACACCGCGCTCACCTGCTGATTGCAGAGCAGGCTCAGAGCGCCTGCCGACTTGAGCGCGTGATCTTTATTCCGGCAGCGGATCCACCCCACAAAGTGCTGGCCGGAAATATACCCTTTGATCAGCGCTGTCGGATGGTTCAGCTGGCCATTTCCGGAAAAGCGGGCTTTGAAATTTCCACCATTGAAGGAGAGCGGCTCGGTAAATCTTATTCGATTGATACGATTCGGATTTTTCGGGAGCTGTATCCGCAGGATGATCTGTTTTTTATCATCGGAGGGGATTCGTTTCTGGAGATCAGCAGTTGGTCTCGTTATGCAGATATATTTTGTGCCTGCAATCTGATTGTTGTCGAGCGCCCCGGCTGTCTGATCCCTGATCGATTGGCTGCAGTGCCGGCTGACATCCGGGATGAATTCAGCTATCAGAGCGCAACAGACCGTCTGCAGCATCGGTCCGGAACACAGGTCTGTTTTGTACGGGGCTGTCCGCAGGATGTCTCTTCAACCGAAATCCGCAACCTGGCTGCCGAAAGCAGCAGCATCGAACAGCTTGTTCCATCTGACGTAGCAGCATATATCTTGAAGCAAAGGATCTACCACTCATGACCGTTAAAACCGCCGTTAAAACCGTAAAAAAGAGTAAACCAGTCGAAAAAACGACGCTGACTGCTATCGAACGCGCACTGAAATGCGCTGAACTGGCCTATGATAAGAAGGGTTATGATATTTGTGTGCGCGATATTGCGCGGGTATCGTCGATTGCCGACTATTTGGTGATCATCTCCGGATCATCCGACAAACAGAACCAGGCCATTTCAGATAATATCCGCACCAGCTTGAAAAAGTTCGGTAAAGTCAACGACATCGAAGGCGCCAAAGATGGCAAGTGGATTGTCATGGATTATGGCGATGTGTTGGTACATATTTTCCACGACCAGATTCGTCGCTACTACGATCTGGATGGTGTCTGGGGCATGGCGCCCGAGCTGGAACTTCCGCCGGAAATCAAAGCCGCCCGCAAGGAATCCGATTTTTGAAACTGAAGATACTTTGGGTCGGTAAAAGTCGTGACACGTGGGTCAAGGATGCTATCGATGAATATGCCGGTCGCATCCGGCGCTACATGCCGCTGGATCTGATTGATATCCGTGACGAGAAGGGTGCCGAAGCCGAAGAGATGCGCCGCCGGGAGTGTGAACGGCTGGAGAAGCATATTTCACCTGCCGCGTCATTGATTCTGCTGGATGAACGGGGTGAACAGCTGGATTCACCCGGATTAGCGGCTTTTGTCGGCAAGCAGCGCGACTGCGGAACCGGCGAACTGATCTTTGTAATCGGCGGTGCCTATGGCTTTTCCGAAGAATTTCGCCGACGGGGAAAATTGCTGGCGCTCTCAAAAATGACCTTCACCCACCAGATGGTGAGGGTTTTTTTGTTGGAGCAGGTTTACCGGGCGTTTACGATTTTGAATAACGAGCCGTATCATCATTGACGATGATGTATTATCACAATTTAAAGTGACTTGTTTGGTACCTCATGCCTCGTATTTTTGACAAAATTGTACTTCAAATTCCTCCGACCATGCGTGTTTCCCTTGAGCCGGTCAGCCATGCCGATTTCTGTGCCGGTTGTTTAAAAGGAAAATCATGAATCACCTCTACCAGCTACTCGCCGACCGCACCCGCCTATGGCGTGAGAACGATTACCTCTGTGAACAATTTCCAGCCATCAGCGAAATTCTCCAGTTCCAGCGACTTGACGACGCTGGACAGAATCTGCGTTTTCTCCGCTCGCCGCAGTTTCGGGCACTGGAGGTTTACTGGTATCTGCGGCTCGTGGAAAAGACACCGCACATCCTTGATCTCTACAAGAAAAGTTATCCGAAAAAAGCGGACCTCATCAAGGCGCTGGGTATCCCCACAAAAGCCTTTGAAGAAGCTGATTACGATATTGAAGCGCTCCTGAAGCGGATTTCAACAGACGACCAGTTCGTCAAGGATTTCAAGCTGGAATCGCTGCGCGAGACCCTGACCCTCGATTATTCCAGCTATATCCTCGCCCTTGCCATGGGGGCCGGTAAAACCATCCTGATCGGGGCCATCATTGCCACTGAATTTGCCATGGCCCTGGAATATCCGACGACCGACGACAACCTGAAAGACGCCTTTGTGGAAAATGCCCTGGTCTTCGCCCCAGGCAAGACCATCATTGAGTCGTTGCGCGAACTGGCCGAGGTGCCGTTTGATAAAATACTGCCTGCCCGCCTTTACAAGGCTTTTGCAGCCGCCGTCAAACTCACGTTTACCCCGGATGGAGCCAAGGATATTCCGGTCATCCGCAACTCCTCTTTTAACGTCATTGTGACCAACACGGAGAAGATCAGAATTCAGAAACCGACGGTCCGTGCCAACTCCAGCTGGACGCAGTTGCAAATTGAAGAAAAAGAGAAGCAACTGAGCGAAGAGGCGAACCTCCGCCTGCAGACCATCGCCAGCCTGCCGCATCTGGCGGTGTTCTCCGACGAGGCCCACCATACCTACGGCCAGGCCATGGGCAAGGAATTGAAAAAAGTCCGCCAGACCGTCGATTACCTGCATCATAACAGCCCCAACTTGATCTGTGTCGTCAACACCACCGGCACGCCGTATTACGAGAAGCAGCCGCTCAAGGATGTTGTCACCTGGTACGGACTTTCCGAAGGGATCAAAGACCGGATACTTAAGGATGTATCAGGCAATATCAACGCTTACAGCTTTGATGCGGCCAGTTCCGACAGGTTCATTGCCGAGGTTGTAAAGGATTTCTTCTCGGAATATGCGGATGTCGCACTCCCCAACGGCGCACCTGCCAAGCTGGCAATTTATTTCCCCCAAACCGATGACCTGGAAGAGCTGCGTCCGTCAATCGAGGCGGCATTGACGCTGGCCGGCCATTCACCTGCCATGGTACTGAGAAATACCTCCGAATCCAGCAAGCAGGAGATTGACGCCTTCAACCGCCTCAATGACCCGCACAGCCCGCACCGAGTCATCCTGCTGGTCAACAAGGGCACCGAGGGGTGGAACTGCCCCAGTCTGTTTGCATGTGCACTTGCGCGTAAGCTGAAGAACTCCAACAACTTCGTGTTACAGGCAGCAACCCGCTGTTTGCGGGAAGTTACCGGTAACAACACCAAGGCCCGCATTTATCTTTCCATGGATAACCGGGCCGTCCTTGATAAACAGCTACAGGAAACTTACGGCGAAACCCTTGAAAACCTCAACCATGCCGGTGCTGAAACAATCACGATCAAGCTGCGGGTACGCAAGGTCAATCCGCCGCCGCTGGTCATTCAGCAAATCCTTCGCACAGTCACCCGTATCGAGGCGCACGACGATGCACCATTGTCTCTCGCCAAGCCGACCAGTGCCGAGGGCAACGCCATGACCCTGCAACGCTTTGCAATCACCAAACAGCAGGCCACAGCCAGTATTTTGCAGCAACTGGGCAGCAGTCTTGAAATCAAGACCGAGATGGAAAGTGAGGATATCTATTCTGCGGCTGTAAAGCTGTCTGAATGGTATCGACTTGAGCTGTGGGCGGTATATGCAGAACTGAAGCGGCTCTATGAGGGATCAGGCGAAGTGCCGCTGACCCATTTTGCTGAGTTATCCCGTCAGATCGAGCAACAGTTCTGCCAGTATGAAGTAAAAGAAACCATGGTGGACAAGGCGCTGGCCCTGGTAAAACCGGAAGGGTTTACCAGGGAGGAGGATGAAAACGGAGAAGCGGTATATACCGCCGAGATACGTATTCCAAAGGACAGGAAAAATCTGGTGACGTATTTGAAGGATGCGCCGGTCAAGGACACCCTGTTTGGCTATCATTACGATCCTTACAATTTCGACTCCAACGCTGAAAAGAGTTTCTTCATTGACCATCTACTGCCCCATATCGACCAGAACCCCGACGAGGTGGAAGACATCTACTTTACCGGCGGGATGACCGATGCTGCCAAGACCGATTTTTTCGTGGAATACAAGGACGACAAGGGGAACTGGCGCAACTACTTCCCTGACTTTATCATCCGTCTGAAAGGCAAGGGGAGCAGGCCGGGCAAGTGCCTGATCGTTGAGATCAAAAGCGCCCAGTGGGAGACGACCATCAAGGGCGAATTAGATGGTGGTAAAGCGGTCAGCAAGGAGGGGCGCAAGGCCATGGCCCTTACCCGATGGACTGGCCTCAACTCTGACCGTTTAAAATATCAGATCATTTTTGCCGATACCGCGCCTTCAGCCAACGAGGTTGCAGAAGCCAAGGCATTTGTCATAGAGGGGAATCAATGAGCGAGAAGAAAGAGATCAAGATCAGCGCTGCCAAGGGGCGACCGATGCTTTCCTGGGTGGGGAAGCGCCCTTTGCGGCATGTAACGGCCTTTCCGGCCCAACATATGGAAACCTTTGCGCCGGTTGAAAAGACCTCCGAGGTTTCAAAAACCTCGGAGGTCTGGAACGGGTGGCCCGCATCCTATCCGCACGGCGGACTGCTTTTCCACGGCGACAATAAAGAAGTTCTGGCCCACCTGCTGGCCAACGGTTTTCGCGGCAAGGTTAAACTGATCTACATCGATCCTCCATTTGATTCAGGCGCGGATTATGTACGCAAGGTGCAACTGCGTGGCGGCGCGGCAACGGCCAAGATTGAGGGGGAGAGTTACAATCTGGGGGAGCAGATTCAGTACACCGACATCTGGGCGAATGATAACTATCTGCAGTTCATGTATGAGCGGTTGCTTTTATTTAAAGAACTATTGCATGAAAATGGAAGTTTTGTTCTTCATTGCGATTGTAGTAGATCACATCATATTCGATGCCTCCTTGATGAAGTATTTGGTAGTGATAAGCAGTTCAAAAATGAATTGATTTGGTTTTATAGGCGTTGGCCAACAAATTCAAAATCATTTCAATCAATGCACGATAATTTATATTGGTACACTAAGGGGAATGACAATAGTCATGTATTCAATAAGTTGTACGAAGTTGCTTCAGAACGGACGCTGAGCGATTACGGCGGGAAAAGACTGACAACAATCACGTCTGAAGAAGGCACTCAGATAAAACGTGAGACTGAAGAAGATTCTTTAGGCGTTCCAATGAGGGATGTTTGGGAGATTCGTAGAGAGCATACTCGTAGCCACGAACACACAGATTATCCGACTCAAAAGCCAATAGAACTAATTGAGAGAATAGTAACCGCACTTTCTAACGAAGGAGATATTGTACTCGATGCATTTGTTGGATCAGGAACTACCTCTGTTGCGGCACAGAAACTCGGTCGTAGATGGATTAGTTGTGACATAAATAAAGGAGCAATTCAAACTACTGCAAAGCGGTTACAGGCGATCATTCAAGACCAGATAAAGGCGGCAGAACAGATTGACCTCATCACAACAGAAGAATCCTCACCGGAACCTGCCCAGCTATCTTTCGGCGTCTGGCGCGTCAACGACTACGATTTGAAAATCCAGCGCAATGAAGCCATCAAACTGGCCTGCGAACATATCGGCGTGGAGCGCATCGCGTCTGAAGGCTGGTTTGACGGCAAGCTGGGCAAGAAACTGGTCAAGATCATCCCCTTTGAACATCCTCTCTCACCCCTTGACCTGGAAGAACTGAAAAAGGAACTTGACGCGCGGTTGGAGGTGGAAAACACCATCGTCTTCGTCTGTCTGGGGATCGAACTGGCCGCCCGTACCTGGATTGAGGATTGGAACCGCCTGCGCAAGGGCGAACACACCGTCAACAAGATTGAGGTTATCGAACTGCGCACCGACGCCAAATACGGAAACTTCATCAAACACGAACCTGCAACGGCCAAGGTCTCGATTATGCGGGATGGTGACAAGATCAAGGTGCGGATTGAGGACTTCATCAGCCCGACTATTCTCAAACGTCTCGACATGGATCTGCCGCTTTTCAAAGCCAAGATCACCGACTGGCGCAGTCAGGTGGATTGCGTGATGATCGACACGGCCTACAACGGAGAAGTGTTCAATGTGACCCTTTCCGATGTGCCGGAGAAGAAGAACGACCTGATTGATGGCTTATACTCTCTGCCCGCACCAACCGGCAAAACCACGGTTGCTGCGAAGATCATCGATATGCTGGGTGAGGAAGTACTGGTTGTGGAGAAGGTTTGACTTATGATCAACTACGACATCAAATACCGCATGGGCCTGAACGGCGAGGAGGCAGACGCCGATGATTGACTTCACCCCTGAACAGGCCGCACCGCGCATTTCCAACATGCTGGCCGCCCACGAAAGCCGTACCCTGGAGTTTAAACGCATGGGCGATAACAAGGTCGTCCGGAAACTGCTGGAGGCGATCTGCGCCTTTGCCAATACCGAGGGTGGGGTTCTGGCGTTGGGGGTGGCGGACGAGAAACAGGGGAAGGGCGCAGCCAGACTCTTCGGCATCCAGGAAAACCCCGAAGCGCTCGACGAGCTGACGCGCAAGGTGCGGACTCAGTACCATCCCCCCATCGAGACCATCCGCTTTGTGCGTCTTCCCTGCACCTTGCGCGACGGCAGCTTCGGCGCTGTGGTACTGGTGCAAATACCCCTGAGCGACAAGGTGCATTCCATCGTGGATGACGGCACTTGGACCCGTCTCACCGCAGGCAACCGCGAGATGACGGCGGCGGAGATTGCAGAGCTTTCCTACCGGCGCGGCGTTCGCAGTGCCGAGAGCGAGCCGGTACCTGTTGATTGGGCATTACTGGATACACCGGTCTGGGCTGAGTTCGCGAAAGAACGCGGCTTCGGCCGGGTACGCCCCTTGCCGGAGCAGATGGCGCAGTTGGGGTTGGCCGAGAAGGTAGCGGGAGAATGGGTGCCGCGCCGGGCGGCAGCACTCCTGTTTGCAGAAGAACCTGGAGGACTTTTGGCAGCCCAGGGCACACGTGCCGAAATACGGCTGATGGTGTACCAGGGCAAGGCCGCCGAAGCCGGAGCCAAGCCGAATATGAAGAAACCGCCGCGCACTCTGCGCGGGCCGCTGATCCGTTTGATCGATGACACGGTTCGTGTCGTTCTGGATGAACTTTCTGCCGGAGTTGAACTAGCCTCCAGTGGTTTCAAGGCCCAGCACCGTTATCCGGAACGGGTAGTGAAAGAGGCGATTGTCAATGCAGTGATTCATCGCGACTACCGCTTGAATCGCGATATCCTGATCCGCATTTTCGACGACCGGCTTGAGGTAGACAGCCCTGGTGTCTTCCCCGGCGCTATTACACCGGCCAACATTGCCAAGGCAGGCTCCAAGGCGCGCAATCCGTTCATCGCCAAGACACGGCGGGATTTCCCGCTCCCCCCGAACTTCGACCTCAACGAGGGGGTGCCGATGATGTTTGCCGAGATGTCTGCCGCCCATCTCTATCCCCCGCAATACCGACAAAACATGGAAACTGCCACCGAGAGCGTGACGGTAACTCTCCTGAACCTTGAGCGCCCTACGGTGTGGGACGAGGTGAGCGATTGGATCGACCGCAACGGAGCGCTTGCCAATGCCGATCTGTGTCGGATTGCCGGAGTTGATACGTTGAAGGCCTCCAAAATGCTTAAAGCTTGGGTAGAGCAGGGGATTCTGGTGCAGCCTCCGGCTCTTGCCAAGCGCTACACCTCTTACGTAAAACCTGCACAGCCCCCTGCGCAAGGCGTTTTATTATCTGAGGCACAAGATAATTAAAATAATAAGTCAAATAAAACGATTAATATCAGTATCATACATAAAATCTAATTATCTAAAGCGTCTTGAAAATGATTTGCGCCAGGCCAAATTATACTGGAGGAGGCTATGGGTCGTGGGCAATCCGGATTTTAGCTAAACCAGCTTAGCATGCTGAAATCATCCATCTTCTGAAATCTTTTACGGCGATTTTATTATTTATCACGCTGGATAATAAACGTTAAAACGGTAAATAACTCAAAATGATCAGTATGATAGAAGAATCGTTATTATCTTGTTGGCCACTGGAGGGTAGTGCACAAGGCGTCGGGAACGCATCCTTACTCGATCAACGCCTGACCGCTTTTTTCTCATCCCGCCAATGTCCGGGAGTGGCAATCCGTGCGGCTATGAACTGGGCGGTCGAACAGACGCGCAGCAAAAATCCGATCATAAGCGGTTTCCACTCACCGCTCGAACAATCGGTGTTGGAAGTACTGCTTACGGCGGGTACGCCGTGCGTTATCGTTATAGCCCGGAGACTGGAACAGGCTCCTTTGCCACCAGCCCGGTTATTGGCAGTGCAGAAAAGGACGGCGGCAATTGTCAGCATGGATGACACGACACGGCGCCTTACCGCAGAATCAGCTGTTCGACGCAACGACTGGGTCGCCGAACATGCCGCCCGGATTGTGGTTGCGCATGCGTCACTTGGTGGAGGTTTGCAGCGGCAGATTAGCATCTGGCAGCTAAGAAATATTATTGTTGACTACTTGGCGTAATTGAATGGAAAATCTGATTAACTAAGGTTTCACATGGAGACTAACATGTCAAAAAAACCACTTGTACTGATGATTCTTGACGGCTGGGGCATCAACCCGAGCGCTGTCCACAATGCTGTCGCGTTGGCAAAAACCCCCAACCTGTCAAAATTCTTAGCGGAATACCCGCGCACAGCGATCAAAACTTCCGGGATGGCGGTCGGGCTGCCGGACGGCCAGATGGGCAACTCGGAAGTCGGCCACCTCAACCTGGGCGCCGGCCGCATCGTTTATCAGGAACTGACGCGGGTCACCAAGTCAATCCTTGACGGCGACTTCTTTACGAATCCGACGCTGCTCGACTGCATCGCCAAAGTCAAAGCGTCCGGGGGCAGATTGCACCTCTCCGGCCTGCTCTCGGATGGCGGCGTGCATTCGCATAACACCCACCTCTACGCGCTGCTGGAACTGGCACAACGCGAGGGGTTAAGGGATGTTTTTGTCCATGCACTGCTGGATGGCCGTGATACGCCACCTCAGAGCGGAGCCGACTACCTGGCAGAACTGGAAGCAGAGATCGCGCGGATCGGTGTCGGAAAAATAGCTACGGTCATGGGGCGCTACTACGCCATGGATCGCGACACACGCTGGGACCGCGTGGAAAAGGCCTATAACGCCATGGTGCATGGCCTGGGTGAATTGTGCGTCTCATCTCAGGATGCCATCGCGCAGAGCTACGCCTCCAAGATCTACGACGAGTTTGTCGTACCCGCCGTGATCTGTGAACAGGGTGCGCCGGTTGGCCAACTGCTGGACGGTGACGGCTTCATCTTCTTCAACTTCCGCTCAGATCGGGCTCGTGAAATCACCCGCGCTCTTGCCCTGGATGACTTCGACGGCTTTGTGCGCAAGAACCGACCGCAACTGGCTGACTACGTTTGTTTAACCGAGTACGACGCCACCTTCGGGTTGCCGATTGCGTTTGAGTCAACGGAATTGAAAAACCTGTTTGGCGGCGTACTTGCTGAAGCGGGATTAAAACAGTTACGCATAGCCGAAACCGAGAAATATGCCCATGTAACCTTTTTCTTCAACGGCGGGTCAGAAATTCCCTTTGCGGGTGAAGACCGGGCGCTGATTCCGTCGCCAAAAGAGGTTGCCACCTACGATCTGAAACCGGAGATGAGCGCCGAACAGGTGACGGAAAAACTCCTCCAACTGCTTGGTCAGGATCAGTATGACGTAGTCGTTCTCAATTTCGCCAACTGCGATATGGTCGGCCATACCGGCGTCGAGGCGGCGGCTATCAGGGCGGTAGAAACGGTGGATGCGTGTGTCGGCAGGGTTGTAGCCCGCGTGCAGGAGTTGGGGGGGGCAGTGCTGATCACAGCCGATCATGGTAACGCCGAACAGATGCAGGATGAAAATGGCGAACCGTTAACGGCTCATACGACTAACCCGGTCTGGTTTGTGGTGGTTGATCAGAGCCGCGTGGGTGCCGTTCTGCGTGAAGGGGGGCGACTGGCTGATGTGGCACCGACCATGCTGAAGATGCTAGGGCTGCAGCAACCTGAAGAAATGACCGGGGAGAGTCTTTTGTAACGGAGAGGAAAAAGAGGTGCGTTTGAAGAGTCCCCCCGTTTCGGCTACGAAGCAGGGGGACTCTTTTTTATTCCCTTGTGCAATCGTAACGAAAAGTCCTCCGAGGTTTTGAAAACCTCGGAGGACTGATTGATTCAGCTTGTTTGAAACCTGGAATTAGTTGCCGCGTGAAATTACGGCGTCGATTTCTGCCAATGTGTGTGCCAGCTGAAAGCCCTGCACCTCGGCGCCCAACTGGCGAGCGATCTGGGTGATAGAGAAAATACCGCAGACGGTCTGCTTGCCATCGGCACCATCAGCTGCGACGAGTGCATGCTGACGGCCTGATTTTTTGAGTGTTGCGACAATTTGGCCGACTTCGGCGCTTTGTACATCTTCAATTTTCAATATTTCCAGTTCACGCTGTGTGGTCATGATGTCACGGACCAGAATGTCGGCATGCGTGCCACCCATATTCTGCAGGTAGCGCATCGGTTTTTCGCCGAGGACATCAGATGCCGTCAGCAGTCCTGCCACCTGATCGTTACCATCCAGCACCAAAAGCATCCGGACTCCGTATCGGATCATCTTGGCATTGGCACTATCCATCGAAGCGTTCGAACGTGCAACAACGACGGAAATTTTTCTTAAATCTGTCATAACTGACAGCGCCGGATCGCTGAGACTGACATGCCCCGGAAGATTCTGTACCGGTCGTACGATCGTAGAACCGGTTTTCAAGCGTGATGATTTCAACACCTCAAATTCTCTGACCATATTTTACTCCCTTGCGTTGATGTGGTATCTGTTTTGAAATCAAAACTGGATCAGTAAACCGCCCCAGGTCAGACCGCCGCCGAAGGCCATGGTCAAAATAAGTTGACCCGGCTTGATGGTGCCGTTCCGCAGGTTTTCGTCGAGTACCAGTGCAACCGAGGCGGCGCTGGTGTTACCGCAGCGGTCCAGATTGATCAGGAATCGATCTCTGGGAAAACCGCTCTTTTTGGAAATGAAATCGATCATACGTATATTGGCCTGGTGCGGAATAATATAATCAAGGTCGGCCGGAGTGATACCGGCTTTTGCGCAAAGCGAATTAATGATATCGGGAATAACTTCGGTTGCAAAGACGTAGACCTGCTTGCCCGCCATCTGGAAATAGACCTCACCATCGTCTATCGAGTCGGGCGTGACCGGCTTGCGGGAGCCTGATGAAGGCACCTGAATCAACGGCCACCCTTTGCCGTCGCTGCGCATGTAGGTGTGTTGTATGCCGCAGCTCTTGTCGCCGCCGTCGGTCAGGATGGCAGCGCCGGCGCCGTCGCCGAAGAGCGGACAGCTCCCTTTGTCGTTGAAGTCGAGTATCCGCGAATAGATGTCGGCACCGATTGCCATGACGGTTTTGTGCTTGCCGCATTTTATGAAGTTGTCGGCGATTTCAAGTGCATAGACAAAACTGGAACAGACGGCGTTAACGTCGAACGCGAAGGCGTTTTTGGCACCGATATTTTTCTGTACGATGCAGGCAGTGGCGGGAAGGCTCATGTCAGGGGTGGATGTACCGACAATTATACAGTCAAGGTCGCCAGCTTCGATACCGGCAGTTTCCAGGGCTTTTTTTGCCGCAACGGTCGCAAGATCAGACGTGGCCTGATCTGCATGGGCAAAATGTCGCTCGCGAATGCCGGTTCGTGAAAAGATCCACTCATCTGCATTCTCTACCAGATAATCAAAATGGCTGTTAGGAATTACACGGTCCGGCAGACATGAACCGCTGCCGATGATTTTTGAAATAATCATTTTTCTCCCCGATTCCGCCCATCTCAGACGTGCGCGTTTTATTATGAATAAATTTATTTACTATCTCACAAAAATGATCTCTTCGTCAAACAGATTCATTGGTAGCAGATGGTTGCCGTGTGATGCTTACTCATCAGTACGAGATTTGAGAATATCGATAACTGCAAATAGCCACACGGCCACAAATGCAGCCAGTACGGATTTCCCGAAAGTGCTGGCGCCATCCAGGGCTTTGATGATTTCGGCAGATGAAATTTGCAGCGCTCCGCCGCTAACCTGCGATGCAATCACCGGAGAGAGTCCCCGCAGAATAACGAACAGTGCCATCAACAGAATCAGGTTAACGAGTGCAATCAGAATTACTCCACATACCTTGCGGCCAAGGTAGAGCTGTCCGAGGCCAGGCACAACCAGAGCAGACAGGAGAAGAGCAGAAATTTTACGATTCATGGGGCAGCTCCTTCATACAACGGACCGTGTTATAACAGAGCACCGTTTGCAAGGCAAGCCCGACCGCCATATGGAGCATTTTTTTGCTGGACTTGTGTGCCTATACTCACTAAAATCTACCAGTTTATTTGAAATCAGGGAGCTGACCATGGACTCGGAGAAACAGGAATATTTCAAAAACATACTGAACGAAGAGATGCGCACACTGCAGGGTGAAGCTGGTAAGACGGTAACCGAGATGAATTCGGACGCCTCCAACTTTCCCGATCCGACCGACCGCGCGACACAGGAGTCAGACCGGAACTTTGAGCTTCGCATTCGTGATCGTGAGCGTAAACTGATCAACAAGATCAAGGATGCTCTTGACCGACTCGAAGCCGGCGACTTCGGTATCTGTGAAGATTGTGGTGAGGAGATCAGTGAGGCGCGCCTGAAAGCCAGGCCGGTAACCACCCAATGCATCAATTGCAAGATGGCGGCTGAAGCGAAGGAACGACATAGTTAATTTTTCCGTCTACGTAGCCGCAGGCAGGTGCCATCATGACTGACTGGTCCACCCCACATCACGCTGGTGCCGATGAACGGATATCGGAACTTACGCTTCTGTATCAGTTCAGTAATACACTCCTTTCAACTATCCGCCTCAACAAGCTCATTCATCTCAGCCTTTCGGCTCTGACGGCACGATCATCCGGACTGTTTGAACGATCCATGCTGTTTTTGCGCAATGAGAAATCCGCTATGCTGCAGGGAATGCTCGGGGTGACACGCCTGTTTTCTGAAGAGCTTCAAATAGTCGGCGATCAGGACGGACTCGGCAGCCGGTGGGAGATCAGCGACGAGGTTATTGCCCTGCAGCGCTCATCAGATTTTTGTGCACAAATCCGTGCGACGCGAATAGAAATCGATTGCGGCTGCCCGCTGATCAAGCGTGTTATGAATGAGCGGACGCTCTGTTATCTGGATGATCTGGTCTGTCGGCACTGCAGCACCTGTCATTTCATTCGCCGACTCTGTGACAGCTATTTTGCTGCGGTACCGCTCATAGCCAGAAACAGCACGATCGGTATTATCATTGTTGACAACCCCGAATCCGGTAATGAAATTTCCCGCTCGCAGCTACATTTTTTACAGTTGTTTACCAGCCAGGCAGGTATGGCAATAGAAAATTCAATGCTCTACAACCGCATTGAAGACGCGAATGCTAATCTGAGGGACGCCCGTGAACGGTTGCTGCATGGAGAGCGTATGGCGGCAATCGGAGAAATGACCGCCAATCTGGCGCATGAGCTCAAAAATCCGATTATCACCATCGGCGGTTTTGCCGGTCGGCTGCTGAAAGCCCTGCCTGAAGAGACCAGGGAACACCGCTACGCCGACACGATTGTTACAGAAGTGCAGCGCTTGGAAAAGATGCTGGCTGACACGCTGGCGTTTTCACGTAAGCCGACCATCTGTTTCTCCGAGTGCGATGCCGGAGAAATCATTCAGGACTCTCTTTCAAGCTGTGCCACGGCTCTGGAGGATGGCAATATTGTTGTCAAACTGGCCAACGTAACTGGATCGTGGCCGATTCTGGGGGATCCGTATCAACTGAAACAGGTGTTTCTGAACCTGATCCTGAATGCCTGCGATGCCATGCCGGATGGCGGACACCTCAGCGTATCGCTTGACAAATTACCGGGACCACCCAGTTCGGTGCGGGTAAATATCGAGGATTCTGGGGGAGGAGTTCCCAAGGATATGCTGGCACATATCTTCAGCCCGTTTTTTACAACCAAACAGCATGGCACCGGTTTGGGGTTGGCAATAGCGAACCGTATCGTATTGAATCATTACGGTATTATAGAGGCTTCGAACAGCGGGCAGGGTGCCGTGTTTAGGGTCACATTTCCTCTGGCTGAAGGCAACACTTTTCCCCTATCGGGAGCGAGCGGAGCCGGTAATGACAGAGAAGGAAACCAAAAACGCCGTCTCACTCTTCCGGTACCCGCATAGGCACGTACCTCGTTTTCCCTTAAGCAACCTTTTGTCATACGTTGTATTCCACCCTTGTCTGCTATTTATCAAGCACTTTCCGGATTGAAGAAGCGATCGTACCGATGGTGAATGGCTTTTGAATGAAGTGGACCCCTTCATCCAGTACCCCGTGATGCGAAATAATGTCGGCGGTATATCCAGACATGTAGAGACATTCGATGTGTGAGCAACATTCTTTCACACGATCAGACAGGTCCTTGCCGTTCATCTCCGGCATGATCACGTCCGTTATGAGCAGATCTACAGCATCTCCATGTTCATGTGCCATTGTCAAGGCTTCGCCCGGCGAATGTGCAGCCAAAACGGAATAACCGAGCCGTTCCAGTATTATCGTGGTCATGTCTAAAATATCAGGTTCATCCTCCACAACCAGGACTGTTTCACGCCCCCCCTGTGGCGCCGGAATCTGAACGTTTTCGCCAGCTTCCTGTGCGGTAGCGCCAGCATACCTGGGCAGATAGATAGAGAATGTTGAGCCGCTGTCAGGCTCACTGTATACATGAATGAATCCGTTGTTCTGCTTGACAGCTCCATAGATTGTGGCCAGACCCAAACCGGTTCCCTGGCCCCGTTCTTTGGTGGTAAAGAACGGTTCAAATATTTTTGCAAGCGTTGCTTTGTCCATACCCCGCCCGGTATCACTGACGGACAGCTGTACATAATCTCCCGGTACGGCATCGGCATGCTCCAGACAGTAAACCGCATCAATACTGCAGTTCTTTGTTTCGATCGAAATTTTACCGATATCAACAATGGCATCTCTGGCATTTACGCAGAGGTTCGCCATGATCTGGTCAAGCTGGGAAGAGTCCATCCTTATCGGCCAGAGATGTGCTGCCGGTTGCCAGGTGAGCTGGATATCCTCACCAATCAGACGCTGCAACATTTTGAACATTCCGGTTAAAGTTTCATTGAGGTCAAGAACTTTGGGGACAATGGTCTGTTTGCGGGCAAAAGCGAGCAGTTGTCTGGTGAGGTCAGCTGATCGCTCAGCCGCCTTGCAAATTTCCTTGAGATCCGATGTTATCCGGCTGACAGGTTCACTATGCATGAGCGCAAGTTCGGCATGGCCAAGTATGACTCCCAGCATATTGTTAAAGTCATGAGCAATGCCGCCCGCCAAACGTCCGACAGATTCCATCTTCTGAGCCTGCAGAAGCTGTATCTCCAGCTTGTTTTTTTCATCTTCAGCCTGTTTAATCTTCGAAGTATCCCGCGCGATGCCAAAGAGCCCTATGACTTCACCGCTGCTGTTACGAACAGGGCCTTTGGTTGACGAAAAGAACTTTTGTCCCTCAGGAGTCGTGAGGTATTCTTCAAACGTTTGCGGGGTTAATTGTGTCATGACCCACTGATCTTTTTGCATGAGACTACGAGCGTCATCAGCGGAGAAAAGCGACCTGTCATCCTGACCGATGATCTCTTCAAGCGGTTTTTTGACAAAGTGTGCTACCGCAGAATTAGCCAGCAGATAGCGGCCGGCGATATCTTTGACATAGATTGCATCCGTCGTCCCTTCTATGACGACATCCAGCAACATTTTCTGATACGCCATCTTCTGTTGTGCCCGGTGTATTTCAGTTATCTGGGCACTAATTCTCTTGATATAGCGGGAAATAAGAAAATAGAGGAGTGTGGCGGTGAGAATAACAAACAGGAAGCCCTTATACATGGAGAGACGTGAAATTATGATTGGATCGCTGAAAACAAGGGCCAGAAAAGAGTCCGACAGAAAAATCCAGAGCCCGCTGGCAAGAGAGTAAATTGCCACTATTTTCATGGTTTCCCTGTTTAAAGGGCTTTTATCCGCAAGGGTCAATTTTTATTATCCCCGAAAAACCACAAAAATTTTGGTGATGAAAAAATCGGAGACCAGGATCATGACCGACGAGAGAACGACAGCCTGTTTTGCTGCCGCTCCGACTCCTTCGGCTCCCCGCTCGGTATTCAAACCCACGTAACAGCCGGTCATCGCGATGATAAGCCCGAAGAAGGCAGGCTTTACGAGCCCTTCAATCAGATCCTGAAAAACCATGAACTGTGGGATGCCGGTAATATACATGGTTGGATTGATACCGTAGCCGGCGGCCATGATGTAGCCTCCTAGCAGCGAAATAGCATCAGCCACCGCCGTCAGGAGTGGCAGGGCCAGCAGCATGGCCAGCAGGCGCGGTGCCACCAGGCGTTTGATTATGTCGGTTCCTTCTACGCGCATGGCGTCGACCTGCTCGGTCACGACCATGGTGCCCAATTCAGCCGTGATCGCCGATCCGACCCGGCCGGCTACCATCAGCGAAGCTAAAACCGGTCCCAGCTCCTTGACCATCGTTGCCGCAATCATACCGCCGACATAGCTGGTGGCGGCAAACGGTTTCAACTGGATCAGCGACTGCAGGGCCATAACCATGCCGGTGAACAGGCCGGTCAGCAGGCAGATAAAGAGTGAAGAGAAGCCCAGCTTGTCAAACTGGAGGGCACATTCACGATAGTAGAAGGGACGGCGCGGCAGGCGCAGCAGGGTGCGACCTGTCAGTATGAAGAAGCTCTGCAGTTCGTGGAAAAAACGGAGCAGGATTCTATCGACGATGGCGATATTCATCTATTTTACAGCACGACAGCCAACGCTTCGGCTGCTTCAGTGACGAAAATAAACTGCAAGTCGCCACGTACGTTGTCAGGAATATCCTCCAGATCATCACGATTACGCTCAGGTGCTACAATTGTCCGGACACCGGCCCGGTGAGCGGCCAGAACCTTTTCCTTCAGACCGCCGATTGCCAGTACACGTCCGGTCAATGTGATTTCGCCGGTCATGGCAACGCCGCGCCGGGCAGCCTTTCCGGTCAGCATCGAAACCAGCGCTGTGACCATCGTGACACCGGCCGAGGGGCCGTCCTTGGGGATTGCTCCGGAGGGGACGTGGATATGAATAGTGCGGTTCTCGAAGGCATCCGACTGAATACCGAACTCGGTGGCATGAGCTTCAATATAGGAGAGCGCTGCCCGGGCTGATTCCTTCATGACGTCGCCCAGCGATCCGGTCAGGATCAGTTCGGCTTTGCCCGGCATACTGGTCACCTCTACAAAGAGGATGTCGCCACCGGTCTCCGTCCAGGCCATGCCGGTAACAACGCCGATACGATCCTTCTCGGCGGCTACTTCGTTATAAAATTTCTTTGGTCCGAGCAGTTCCGTAACGGCATCGGGGTTGATCAGGATACGGGCCGGCTTGTTCTGGGTGATCTCCTTGGCTACTTTACGACAGATTGAGGAAACCGTGCGTTGAAGGCCACGCACGCCGGCTTCACGGGTATATTCGCTGATGGTTTTCTTGAGTGCCGCATCACTGAAGGTCAGGTTCCGATCCGCCAGTCCGTTCTCCTCGATTTCACGCCGGATGATAAAATTCTTTGCTATCTGGAGTTTTTCCTCACTGCTGTAACCGGCCAGACGGATCACTTCCATGCGGTCTTTGAGCGGTCCCGGAATCGGATCAAGTTGGTTGGCGGTGGTAATGAACATCACCCTGGAGAGGTCGAAAGGGACATCCAGATAATGATCATTAAAGGAAAAATTCTGTTCTGGATCAAGGACTTCCAGCAGTGCCGAGGCGGGGTCGCCACGGAAATCGTTGCCCAGTTTATCGATTTCGTCCAGCATGAAAATCGGGTTATTGACGCCGGTCCGGTAAAGCTCCTTGATGATGCGCCCTGGCAGGGCGCCGATATAGGTGCGGCGATGGCCACGAATTTCCGCTTCATCCCGAACGCCTCCCAGCGAGATGCGCACGAATTTTCGTCCCATGGCACGGGCGATCGACTTCCCCAGAGATGTTTTGCCGACGCCGGGCGGGCCGACAAAACAGAGCACCGGTCCTTTCATGTTCTCCTTTAATGAACGGACCGCCAAGAATTCCAAGATGCGCTCCTTGACCTTTTTCAGGTTGTAGTGATCTTCGTTGAGAATCTCTTCAGCCCTGACCATATCGAGGCTGTCGGTACTGCTCGTTTTCCAGGGCATCCCGGCCAGATAGTCAAGATAGGTGCGCGAGACATTATATTCCGGAGAAGCCTGATTGATGCGTTCCAGTCGCTTAAGCTCTTTATCGGCGATCTTTTTGACCTCTTCCGGCAGACCGGCATCCTCGATTTTCCGGCGCAGTTCGTTGATATCGGCGCTGCGTGGATCTTCGTCCCCCAGTTCTTCCTGAATATGCTTCATCTGCTCGCGCAGGATGTATTCTTTCTGATTCTTGCCGACCCGCTTGGTAACCTCTCCGGCTACCTCATTTTTAACCTGTATGCGTTGAACTTCATTGGTCAGATGCAGATAGACTTTTTTAAGGCGATCCAGCGGATCGAGCGTTTCCAGTAACCCCTGAAGATCACCGTTAGGGAGGTTGACATACAATGCCACCAGATCCGAGAGACGGGCCGGGTTGTCAATATAATCGATCATCTTCATGACGTCATCCGGCAGCGGTTTGCCGTGTGAGAGTGCAATCTTCAAGAGGGCGTTTAAACTCTGTACCAACGCCTCGGAAACTAAATTTTTTTCAACAAATTCATGCACAACCTCGCAGTGGGCCAGGGTTATGCCTCCTGCCGGTTCAGTTTCCAGAATGTGCAGACGGCTGATGCCCTCCAGTGACACCTTATAGCGGCTGTCCCCGAGAAGTTTTATCTGTCCGACCTTACAGAGTGTACCAATTTGCGGATCTGACGGAGCAGCATTTACGGCGTCGGGATTTTCGAAAAGAAGAGCGATGAAGGTTTCAAATTCTTCGGCAGCCTGAAAGGTTTTTACCTCACGTGAGGTTACGTACAGCGGAAAGAGCATATAGGGGAAAGCAACGATTTCATGCTGAGTATGGAGCGGCAGCTTTTCAGGGATTTCGATATTTGTGTGCGGCATGGAGAGAATCCTTGTCGTGTGGATTACGATAGCGCGGCAGATGGTATCATAGTTTTGCGAACAATCAAAGTTTCAGACCGGTCGTCCGGTTCGTACGTCAACCGGCACGAGCTTTACGGTGACAGAAGATCCGGCAAGCTCCCGGTAGAGCAATGTGAGAAAGCGGACCGTGACCAGTTGGTGGATGGCTGCCTGGGTCAGGCGATAGAGCCAGTAACGGATCAGGCTCGGAGAAGAGCTGCCCAGAATCAGCGGGCAGAATTCACTGAGTTGCAGGGCAACGCGAACGCCATCGGGAACACGCTCAACGGTGAAACGGAATTCACCACGATCGCATTGACGCGGTTGAACCAGAAGTCCACCGCAGATGCGTAATGTTGCGCTGTCTCCAACAAGTGAGGCCGGGTAAAAGTTGATCAGGCTGAAGCGGCTGCCACACAGGCGGAACTCGATGCCGGTTTCACGTATAAGAGGGCGGATCAGCGAAAACGTGCAGCTGCGAATATAGGCCAGATAGCGCTGCAGAACAAACTCGGGAGTAAGTACAGCGGCGATACTGACCGATAAAACCGTCCATTGAACTGAAAACACGGAAGAGTCTTCGATTAAAACCTGCTGACAGGAGATTTCCTGGTGAGAATGCTCGCGTTTCATGCCGGCCATTTTGCCATCTGCGGCAGATATTGTCACTACAGGAATATGGTGGCAGAGCATTAAACGAATAAATGACGAAAACGAGCCGTCTAGGGCCCACCCATCTTCTAGCAGAAACGGCACTATATAAGGCAGTTATGTCACAGCGTGCCGGTTTTTACCGTCATATTTGATTTCTGCCGATTTCCATAATCAATTATATGTATTGTAAAATTGGTTAGTTGTACGTACAACTTCTACAGACTGTCAGCTTTGCTCTACGAGCCCGAATGCGCGGAACATCAAGGCAATACGTATATTTTGAGTAGTATCTGCTGCCACCGGAAATCACATCAATGAAATTTACCCTGTTGACACATAGCAAGGAGATTGTAAAACGTTCCAATACCGGTCGTCTGGTGCTGGATGTTCTGGGCAGGGACGCTGAACAGATCCGCTGGGACAGGCTGAACCCGCCTGCCGGGCTGCTGGAGGAGATTGAGGCGGGGCAGGTGGCGCTGGTCTATCCGGGCGCTACTGACGAAAATGACGCCGGTCTTTCGGGCATAACCCGCGTCATCCTGATCGATGGCACCTGGCATGAGGCGCGCAAGATCCATCAGCGCAGCCCGTATCTACAGAAGGTGCGCCGGATCAACCTGGTTCCCGGCGGCACGTCACGCTACAACTTGAGGAAAAATCAGAAAAAGGGTTGTCTCTGTACGGCAGAATGTGTGATCGAGGTCCTGCGAAATACCGGTAAAACTGGTGCAGCAGATCAGCTGGAAGAGCGTTTTCTGGCATTTATCAAACCGGAAGTTGTAATGGCAGACAGCTTACCTGTCGTCACATAGAGGTGCAAGATGGGGCGCCGCAAGCGCTGCCGTTATCGCTCGCCACTGCTCCAGCTTGGCGTCTCGGGACAGACTGGCGTGAGCCGGACTGGTCGAGGGGAGGCAGACGAACTGCAGCGTGGTCGCAGGAGACAGACCAGGGAGTACGTAGCGTTTGAAAAGGGCATGTGCCGTCCGACCGTTAAAAAAGAGCGTACCGATTTCCGCATGGCGTTGCAGAAAACCGGCAAAGTCGTTTACCACTTCTGACCCGGCTACAATCGCGGAGTCAAGGCTGCCGGTCCGGTCAGCCGCCTGCAGCACATCCCAGACAGCAACCCGTGACTTTTTCAGCACACTGCAGCGTTCCTGATAATCCAGCCCGCTTCGCCCTGCGAACAGGCTCTCTACAATATACCAGAATGCGTTATAGGGATGGGCGTAGTACTGGCCGGCATCGAGCGAACGCTGTCCCGGCACCGAACCGAGCACAAGTACGCGGGCATCGACCGCTGCTATCGGGTCGAAGCCGCGTATCATTGAAATGCTCTTGTCCCGGAACATTGCCCCGGACGGTGAGGACGTATCTGCTCCATCACCGAAACTATTTACCGCAGCATTTCTTGTATTTAAGCCCGCTTCCGCAGCTACAGGGTTCGTTTCTGCCGATCTTGGCAACAGCCATCGGTTTCGGCCGCACCATACGCCCGTCGGCAAAATACCAGCGCTCGTTTTCCTTGATAAATTGGCCGATCTCGTGGTGTTCCGTGGTCTGGTCTTTATCACTGAAGCGGGCGATGAATTCAACTTCGCCGGTGGTATCCCCCGCCCCCCCGTTTTTCGTGCTGATAATCTCCAGCCCCTGCCATTCCGACTCTTCAGCCCACTGCTTCGTTCCGGCATGATCATAGCCTTTGCGATGATCGGCATGTGTGCTCTCAAAGATGAATTCCATCTGTGCCCCGACATATGCGGAATAGCGGGCCCTCATCAGCTGTTCTGCGGTTTGAGCCGGTAGCACACCGGTTATGATCGGCTCACAGCATTCGGCATACGGTTTGTCGCTTCCGCACGGACAATAATTGTTCATGGTTCTTTCCTCCACGGTATGAACGTCACTCAGGTTGCGGCAATAGTACTGAACCGGAGTATAAAGTCAAGTCGTGATACACTGTCAGGTACACCGGGGCAGGCAGGTTGACAGCGGAACATAAATCCAGCATACAAGGTTCACGATAACATTTTATTCAAATCTGCCGGACAGGATACGCTCATGACTGAAAGCAACCATCCGTTTCAACGACTGACTCCATCGCTGGTCATGGATGCAATTGAAAGTCGGGGTTTCATCTGCGACGGTCGCATCTTTGCGCTTAACAGCTATGAAAACCGCGTGTACCAGGTCGGGATCGATGAGGCTCTGCCATTAATCGCAAAATTTTATCGCCCCGAACGCTGGAGTGAAGCACAGATTCTGGAGGAGCATACCTATTGCTATGAGCTGGTCGAACAGGAACTTCCGATTGTCGCGCCGCTCAGAAACCCCGACGGAACAAGCCTGATGAAGTATGACGACTTTCAGTTCGCTCTCTATCCACGCCAAGGGGGGCACGCGCCGGAGTTCGATAATCTCGATAACCTGAAAATTCTGGGGCGTATGCTGGGGCGCATTCATGGCATCGGCGCGGTCAGACCGTTTAAGCATCGACCGACGCTGGATCGCCAGAGTTTCGGCAGCAACAGCGTGCGTCTGATCGAGGAACGCTTTATCCCGCCTGAGTACCGCGCCAGCTACAGCTCCGTAACCGGACAGCTGCTGGATAGTATCGATGACATTCTGGCTGAGGTCGGCCCGGTTCGTATCCTCCGGACGCATGGCGATTGTCATGCCGGAAATATCCTCTGGCGCGACAACGCTCCGCATTTTGTTGACTTTGATGACGCCCGCATGGCGCCGGCGGTTCAGGACTTCTGGATGATGTTTTCCGGCGAACGCCCGAGACAGCTGGCTCAGCTGGATTCCCTGTTGGAGGGGTACCGGGAGTTTTATGATTTCGATGCGCGGGAGCTGCGCCTGATCGAACCGCTGCGAACGCTGCGCATGCTGCATTACAGCGCCTGGCTGGCCCGACGCTGGCAGGACCCGCTCTTTCCGCACACCTTCTTCTGGTTCAACACGACCCGCTACTGGGGGGAACATATTCTGGAATTGCGCGAACAGCTGGCCGCCCTGCGCGAACCGGCCCTGGAGATCTTGTGAACGGCGCATATATGCTCTTTGGCGATTTTTTTAACCTGAAACCTTCTGAACAATATGCTATCTTCTCCTGCTGAGCCTGATTTTTACTATGAACAAGAAATGAGTACTACGATGAATGAAGCCAGCAAGCAACTACTCCAGGCGCCGCTTTCTGCGCAAGAAACCCGATGGGCCGGTGAACTGGCCGATAAACTTCCGGACGATGTCGATCTGACCTTTGAGGAGTCAAAAATCCTCACGCGTCTCTCCATCAGAGAGTGGCCGGACGATCTGCTGCACAAGGTCAAAGATGTCATTGATGTTGAAGACTTTCTGGTTGACGATCCCGAAGATTAACCACCTGAAACCGCCCCACCATAAATATATTCAGGAGATTTTTTTGATGCACCCGAACAATCGTATTCGTACCGCTTCTTGCGCCGTTATGTTGTCCCTGCTTGGCGCCTGTTCTTATCAGGAAAAACCATCGGCCACAGCCGGTGTCTCCGCAGCAGCCACCCCGGCTTTTTCAGCTACCAGCAGTGCCGATCGCACAGCAGCGGTTCTGACCGCCACCAGCAGTGCCACTCGCAAGGCTGCTGTTTTGGCCGCCACGAGCAGCGCATCACGCACGACAGTACCGGCGGTTAAATATAACGCCGGTGAAGACCCGAACTTCGCAAAAAAATGCGGCTGGCCGGTACCTTGCCCGACTCCGCTGCCCGGCTCTCTTCTGCCGGCCAAGCGTATTGTTGCCTATTACGGTAATCCGCTTTCCAAAAAAATGGGGGCGCTGGGAGAATACCAAAAAGACGATATGCTGCGGCGCCTGAAGGGCGAAGCTGCCAAATGGCAGGCCGCCGATCCGGCGACACCGGTCCAGCCGGCGCTGCATATGATTGCTGTTGTGGCACAGGGAGAACCGGGAAAAGCCAACAAATATCGCATGATCATGCCGGACAAGGTGATCGAGCAGGTTTACGGCTGGGCCAAAGAAGCGGGTGCGATCATGTTTATCGATATCCAGACCGGGCATGACGATATCCGCGCTATTCTGCCCCGTTTCGAGTGGATCCTGAAAAATCCGGATGTCCATCTGGGGATCGATCCGGAATTCAATCTGATCAAAAGCGGCAAAAAACCGGGCAAGAAGATCGGCACCTACGATGCCGCCGATATCAATTACGCGTCCGGATACCTGAAAGGGGTGGTCAAAAAATACAATCTGCCACCCAAAGTATTTACCGTGCATCGCTTCACGCGTAACGGCGTCACGAATTACAAAAACATCGTACTGCAACCTGAAGTCCAGATCGTCATGCACATGGATGGCTGGGGCGCTCCCTGGCTGAAACGGGGCTCGTACAAGGATTACGTGGTTTCCGAACCGGTACAGTACACCGGCTTCAAACTCTTCTATCACAACGACACCAAGAAGGGTGACTTGCTGCTGACACCGGAAGAGGTCCTCAAGCTGAATCCCAAGCCGGTCTATATCCAGTATCAGTAACCGCCAACATTTCTGCCGCCATGCTGCTGATATTTCCCCCCGTTGCCAAGGCCTGTGAGCCGCCGGCCGGCATCGCCCGCCTGGCCGGAGCGCTGCGGCGGCACGGCCTCAACTGTCGTCTGCTGGATGCCAATCTGGAGGGGCAGCTCTGGTTACTGGAACAGTCCCTGACAGCCGATGACACCTGGAGTCGCCGGGCCATCAAAGGGCGGGCAGGCAATCTGGTCGCGCTGCGCGATAGTTCGACCTACCGGACCCCGGACCGCTATCGTCGGGCGGTCAGTGATCTGAACCGGATCTTGAACCGTTCGGCAGCCGCTGCATCGGGAGCGTCTGCGGTTGTCAACCTGTCGGATTACCAGCACACGCAGCTGTCACCGCTACGGTGTTCAGATCTGCTGACGGCGGCCTCCTGTCCGGAGCAGAATCCGTTTTACCCGTATTTTTCACGGCGTCTGCCGGAACTGCTACAGGGGATCGGCACGGTCGGTTTCTCGCTCAATTATCTCAGTCAGGCGCTCTGTAGCTTCGCCATGGTCGGCTACGTCAGGCGTGAATTTCCGGGGGCGAAGATCGTGCTGGGCGGTGGCCTGGTGACCTCCTGGATGCAGTGCTCCGACTGGAGCAATCCGTTTGGCAATCTGATAGATCTGATGGTGTGCGGTGCGGGAGAGAAGCCGCTGCTGGCGCTCTGCGGCATTACGGAAGAGAGACAGCTGCCTGCTCTGCCTGATTATTCGGGACTACCGCTGACGGAGTATCTGTCACCCGGCCTGATCCTTCCCTACAGTGCTGCCGATGGTTGCTACTGGAACGGCTGCAGTTTCTGTCCGGAACGTGCCGAAGGTAACCGCTATCGCCCGATTCCGACAAAAAAGGTTCTGTCGGAACTGCAGCTGCTGACGGCCCAGACCGCTCCCGCCCTGATTCACCTGCTGGATAACGCCATCAGTCCGGCCCTGCTGCAGGCGCTGGCAGACAATCCGCCCGGCGCCCCCTGGTACGGTTTTGCACGCATCGACCGGCATCTGGCTGAGCCCGATTTTTGCAGGGCGCTGCGCCGATCGGGTTGCGTCATGCTCAAGCTGGGTCTGGAGTCGGGTGATCAGGGGGTTCTGAACCGCATGGGGAAGGGCATCGATCTTGAAACGGCTGCCAGGGTACTGACGGCGCTGCAACAGGCCGGAATCGCAGTCTACTGCTATCTGCTGTTCGGCACACCCGGTGAAACGCTGTCGGAGGCCCGCCGGACGCTGGAGTTTGTTGCCCGCCACTATCAGGCGATCACCTTCCTCAACCTGGCCGTTTTCAATATGCCGCTCTGCAGTGCTGAGGCCGCTGAATACGGGACAGAGCTGTTCTACGATGGTGATCTGTCTCTGTACACCGCGTTTCAGCATCCGGACGGCTGGGATCGGCGTCAGGTGCGGCATTTTCTCGAGCATGAGTTCAAGCGCCACCCGGCGGTGGCGGCAATTATCAGAAACGATCCGCCACAGTTCAGTTCCAATCATGCGCCGTTTTTCGTAAGGCCGTGAGCGACCGGCTGGCGTGGCATTTTTAAAACAGGGAGGGAAATAAGATGGAGTGCACAATTGAACAGTTTGAGAGCGTTCTCACCAAGTTTAAGGTTTTTGCAGAGTCGGTACATATCGCGCTTTCATCCGAAGCCGACGGACTTCGGCAGGAATTGGTTGTAGTCTGTGCGGAACTACTGGAAGTCGTCCGCGAAGAGATCAAGGCCGGCGAGGATTCGATAATCTGAGCTGAAGAGAACATCACGCAGTTCTACATAAGGGACGTTGAAAATCCCGAAATACCATTTTTTTGTAGGGGCGTATGGCATACGCCCTGGTGGAAATATCAACATTTTCGGTTATTGCAATGAGGGCGCAAGCATTGCGCCCCTACGAAAATGTTGATATGAAACGGTAAATCGGCAATTTCTTTATCCCTAACGCCTTACATACCATGTTGAGAAAGCACGCGAGTAGTGAATAGCTGATGAAATCCGCGTGGCGATTGAAACGGGCCACTTGGTCGAAAATTGAATCAGTAATAGACAACAGTCAGCTGCGGAGCGTCTGTGGTTCGGTTTACTCCGGTACTATCGTTTATCTCAACCAGTCCGGTAGCTGTTCCGCCGGAACCGCTGAGCAGGCGAAGTTGGAAATGGGAGAGGCCACGGACCTGAGCCTCCTGCATCAAGGCGGTCACGTCTACGGTTACATGTTGACCAACATCAGCGACAGTTATGGGAGGGGCGATAGTGGTACTTTTGAAAAATGCACTACTAAAATCTGCCGCCAGCAAGGGTTGCGGATAGGAAACAAGGTCGATCAGGATAGGTACCGTAGCAAGTCCCGGTGACAGACTATCAATCACAATATCAAGGTGTGCGGAGTAAATATTTGCTGATGTCAGTATTCCCGCCAGAGGAAAGTCCAGAAATGCGCGCGTTTCGGTTAATGTCAGCGGATCAATTCCTACAAAAACGCTCCTGCTAATTCCCTGTGTGACGATAGTACTGTTTGAGGCGACCTCAATATCGCCGTCGAGTAGTGCATCACTTTGTATAAACGTTGGCTGAGTGACCGTTACAGTAACTTCCCCGCCACCACACCCTGAAAGAATCAACATAACGAGCAGTAATGAAGAAATAAGTTTGAATTTCATTTTGACCTCCACTTGTTTGATTTTTTTGAATTATAGCATTATCTGTCGATCGTAGCTTTAATTAAAATCAGACGGCACCCTGTTACCGCTCTGTATAAGGTTTGTCTCTGAAAGGTTGCGCTGCAGTAGTCATTGACTTTGCCCCTATAAATCGCTACATTGCCCGCCAGTTTACCATCACAGGATATACGACACTACTAAACCATCTGCGAAGATGGGGCGGAAAGCCCATTGGATCTCATCGAGACAGCCGGGATGCCGAACTATCACTTCAATTCGGCATCCCGGTTTTTTTGTGTACCCCGTTGTATGATGGCAACATATCAAACTTTAAAGGAGAAACAAAGCGTATGAAAAAATGTCTTATGAAAACAGTCCTTGGCAGTGCAGTTGCCGTTGTGTTTCTGTCCGGCGTGGCTGTGGCCGCCAATGTGTCGGTTGATGTGGCAACTCCCAACGTGCGGGTACAGGTCGGTAACCCTGCCCCTCCACCACCGCCTCCTGCACCCCGTGTGACGGTTATTGAGAGAGAACGGGTGATTGTTCAGGAAAAAGAAGAGGGACATGACCGTGGCAAGCACAAGGGGCACGACAAAAAACATAAGAAACATAAGAAGCACGACGATTAATCTGCTCAGATCAGCACAGCTCTGTGAAGGAGGTTTTGGATCATGAAACTGGGAACACCACTAAAAACGGGGGCCACCAGACTGCTGCTGCTCGGTTCGGGAGAACTGGGCAAAGAGGTTGCCATTGAGGCGCAACGCCTGGGAGTTGAAGTGATCGCCGTTGATCGCTACCCGGATGCACCTGCCATGCAGGTGGCACATAGAAGTCACGTCATCAGCATGCTGGATCGTGAGGCGCTGCGCAGCATCGTGGAACGGGAGCGCCCCGACCTGATTGTTCCGGAAATCGAGGCCATCGACACAGAGTTTCTGTTGGAGCTTGAACAGGCTGGTCAGCGGGTTATCCCGACGGCCCGGGCGGTTAACCTGACGATGAACCGCGAGGGGATCCGGCGTCTGGCAGCGGAAGAGCTGGGGTTGCCGACGGCCAGCTACGCCTTTGCAAAAACAGCCGATGAATTGCGTACCAATGCGGCACAGATCGGTTTTCCCTGCGTAATCAAGCCGATCATGAGCTCGTCCGGCAAGGGGCAGAGCGTCGTGCAGGATGCCTCACAGCTTGATCAGGCCTGGCGCTATGCCATGGATGGGGCGCGCGGTGTTTCGGATACGGCCATAATTGAGGAGTTCATCAATTTCGACTACGAAATCACACTGCTGACGGTTCGCCATCAGGGTGGCACCTCATTTTGCCCCCCCATCGGCCATGTGCAGATCAAGGGCGATTATCACGAATCATGGCAGCCGATGGCCATGACGCCGACGGCCCTGGCAGAAGCAAAACGGCAGGCCGAAGCGGTTACGACCGCCCTGGGGGGAACCGGAATTTTCGGGGTGGAGCTGTTCATCCGAGGCGAGCAGGTCTGGTTCAGTGAGGTTTCACCACGTCCACACGATACCGGTATGGTCACGATGATCTCACAGAATCTCACCCAATTTGAGCTGCATGTGCGGGCGATTCTCGGCTTGCCGGTGTTGGAGATAAGCAATCTGGGGCCGGCGGCCAGCCATGTCATACTGGCTAAGGAGAGTCATGATGTCGTTGGTTTTAGCGGAATTGCCGAAGCTCTGGCAATCCCTGCCAGCAAACTGCGGCTGTTCGGCAAACCGGACACCCGCCCCGGCCGCCGCATGGGAGTAGCCCTGACTCTGGGAACCACAACCGATGAAGCCAGAAGCAGAGCGGAACAGTGCGCTCATGCCGTGCAGATTACGACGACGTAAGCTCCCACACCGTTAGCTGTGCCACGGTATGCTGAAACTTGCGGTGGGTCTCGCGAATTACAAACGGCAGGTCGCGAGGCTCGCCCAGCAGGCGGAAGTGCTCTGACAGGGCGCTCTGCACGCCATCCAGCGACCAGACCGGCTCACCCGCCTCACGGTAGCCCCCCAGCCACTCCGTTTTTTTTGTATATTCCTCAAGCCAGGTGTAGGGTGACGTCAGCACCAATAGGCCGCCCGGATTGAGCCGTTCGTGAATCGAGCTGAGGAATTTTCGCGGCGAGTAGAGCCGGTCGATCAGGTTGGCAGCCAGTATCAAATCATACCCCTTGAATTTTTCCGGCAGGTTACAGGCATCCCCCTGATAAAACTGCACCCGCTGGCGGGTCTCCGCCAGCCCGAATTCCGCCAGATCGATCTCATGAAATGAAACGATTTCCCCCTCTTCCGGCAGCGCATAGCGCAGGGCGGCCTCCTGTTGCATACGGGCCGCCAGCCGGAAAAAGCGGGTCGAGAAGTCCAGCCCGGTAACCTGTTCAAAGCCGCCGCGCGCCAGTTCGAACGACGCCCGTCCCACGGCGCAGCCGAGATCGAGAGCATGTCCCAGATTGCGTCCCTGCATCTGCTCCAGACAGATTTCTGCGCAGGCCGCCTGAAAATTTGCTACGCCAAAGTGGTGCGGTCCGTAATGGGCATCGCAGTACTGGGCCGCCAGTGCATCGCTTTCGTACTGACCATCGTGGATGATGATCTCGGCATCGCTCTGCACATAACGGAAACCGGCGTGCTGGAAAAAGTGCCGCCGGAAGGCATAGCGCGCTTCCCGCGTGGCTTCATTGCCGGTTGAAATCCAGGAGCCACCTTTGATCAGATTATGGCGGGTATCAAAGGTCGGCGTCGAGAAGTCGTCGTACCAGGGATGGACCTCAAAACCATGAAACGGATAGATCGGGGTTTCGGTCCATTGCCAGACGTTACCGAGCACATCGAAGAAATCACCGCTTTTGAAACGGTCGACCGGGCAGGAGGAGGCCCACCATTCCAGATTTATATTGCCGGGCGCGGTCTCCCAGGCTGGAGAATCAGGGATATCACAGATGTCACGCAGACGGTTCCACTCATCCTCGCTGGGCATCCGGATACTCTTGCCCATTGCCGTTGATTTCCAGTTGCAAAAGGCTTTGGCCTCCAGATAATTGACCTCGACCGGCCAGTTCCAGGGGAGGTCGATCTCGGCCGCCATCGTCCGTAATTTCCAGCTATCACCGGATTTAATCCAGAAGAGTGGATGTTCAGCCTGCTTGAACTCGCGCCAATGCCACCCCTCCTGCGTCCACCACTGCCGCTCCAGATAACCGCCGGCCTCGACAAAGTTCAGAAACTCACGGTTGGAGGTCAGATACTGCGCGGCCTTAAAACCGGGTACTTCAGCGCAGTGCTGCCCATACTCGTTATCCCAGCCGTAGAGCGGGTGCTCTTTTGATTTACCCAGCGTCACCGCTCCACCCGCTACGTTCAACAACTGATTGACCGGCGGTTCACCCGTTTCGTGGCAGATATCCCACAGCGGTAGCTGCTGTACCTGGTCGAGCGGGAGCTGACGGATCAGCACCGAGGAGGTTTCCAGATGAATACGCTGGTGTTCGATCCCCATCATGATGCCCCAGAACGGATCTTGCCAGCCGACCGGTAACGTGAGCGGTAAAGTGCGGATCAACCGGTCAAGCAGCACACGCACCTGATCGCGGTACTCCTTTACCTGGTGGCGTGTCGGCCAGTCATAATGGGCTTCGTTGAGATCATCCCAGGACATTTCGTCCACCCCCACGGCAAACAACGATTCGAAACGGGGGTTGATACGCTGGTCAATGACCTTGGCAACGGTCAGCTTGTTGATAAAAAAGGTTGCGGTATGCCCGAAATAGAAGATCAACGGATGGCGCAGCCGGTCGGGGCGCAGATAAAAGCTATCGTCATTGAGGAGGGTGTCGTAGAGTCGTTCGTCGATTTCGAAGGTAGCGTGAAAATATTCCAGAATTTCAGCGCGCTTCTGTTCCGGATCGCCCTGGTTAAGGATGGTGGTGTGTGTTTTTCGCAGATCCATCGAGTGCCTCCTCTGCTCATATCAGCGGTGAATGTACGCAGGGAGTATAGCCGAATTGTTGAGAGCAGACAATCACGGACATTTTTGTTATGAGTCTACTGTCACCTTAGCTGATGATGTCGTATCCTTTCCTTGACTCAAATCTTGAAATATGCGAAATAAATTGTGTTTTTGATTATATGGCTGTTTTGAATTTGTTGTGTTACCTCAATAATAATGACATTGGGAGGGCTGATGGACGAGCAGCAGACGACTCTTGAAGGATTCACCGAAACTGCTGCTACGGAGAAGAAAGTCCGCAAACCGAAAGCCGCTTCCCCCCCTGGCCCCCCCGTAAACGGGGGGGAAGCGCAGATCATCTCTTACCGGCATCTTGACCGTCGCAAAAACAACCCCGAAGTCGGAGTCGTCAACGCATCCACTGATCCGGACACTCCCAAAACCGTCTGGAACTATGATCCACATCTGGACCCTGCTCTTCAGTTTGACAGCGGCCGTTCAAGCATTGAAACCCTGATAGATAACGCCCTGGCCTCCGGTGATGAAGCGGAAATGCGGGCGGCGCTGGAAGAGCTGAAGCGTTTGCAATCCCCGTATCTGAACTGGACCGGCAAGGCCGAGCGAACCAGTTTTGAGGTAGATACCGTCTCGCTGCACGTTCACGAGCGGATGGACCCAATGAGCATCCTGGCTGCCGTGCGCAAACAACTCAGCTCCCTCCCCCCTGGCGGGGGAGGGTTGGGGAGGCGGGGAAGCCGCTTATCGCAACCAAATTTGTTCGAGGCGCCCTTTGAGAGCCTGCCGCTTCGGGACGCCATCGACTTCTACAAGCATGATCGCGGCTGGGCCAACCGGCTGGTGGCTGGCGATTCGCTGCTGGTGATGAACTCGCTGTTGCAGAAGGAGGGGATGGCCGGGCAGGTGCAGATGATCTATCTGGACCCTCCTTACGGCATCAAGTATGGCTCCAATTTTCAGCCGTTTGTGGGGAAGCGGGATGTCAAGGACCGCAGCGACGCCGACCTGACCCAGGAACCGGAGATGATCAAGGCTTTTCGTGATACCTGGGAGCTGGGGATTCACTCGTATCTGACCTATCTGCGCGACCGGCTGCTCTTGGCGAAAGACCTGCTGAGCGAGTCGGGAAGTGTTTTTGTGCAGATTTCGGATGAGAATGTTCATCATGTGCGGGAGTTGATGGATGAGGTGTTTGGTGAAAACAATTTTGTCAGCCAAATTTCATTCAGGAAAACAAGCAATCTTGCTGCTGATTATCTACCGACAGAATGCGATTATATTCTCTGGTATGCAAAAACAAAAACAGTATTGAAGTATAGACAGCATTTTATGGAAAAGGACTTCAGTAACGTTTCGACAGATTCTTTCGGTTGTATTGAGTTTAAGAATGGCGATTGGCGACGTCTTAAAACTGATGAAAAAGCAAACCCAAAACAGATTGAAAGCGAAGGTAAATTGTTTGGGTTGGGCGATATGACGTCGTCACATGTCTCCTACGCTGAACCTTTTCAATTTGTTGGAAGGACTTTTACTCCAAAAACACGTTACTGGTCTACAACTGAAATTGGTATTAAACGACTCTCCCGCAGCCTAAGACTCGCTGTCGTTGGCGATACATTACGTTATAGAAGGTATTTCGAAGACTTCCCCGTATTCTATCTTGGAAACACATGGACAGATACAGGAACAGGCACGCAGACTGAAGCGAGAAATTATGTTGTTCAAACAGGTTCAAAAGTCATCGAACGTTGTCTCCTCATGACCACCGATCCCGGTGACCTGGTGCTCGACCCCACCTGCGTACGTAAGGGAACGATGGTTGTTACCCCCCCCCAGCCCCCCCGTAAACGGGGGGGAGCCAAAACAGCAAGCGGAGGGGAGTTTAAAAGCGTACCTGCACCCGCTTCTGATTGTCCCCCCGTTTACGAGGGGGAATTTGCCTTTAGTCCCCCCCCATTTACGGGGGGGCCAGGGGGGGATGCTTTTACCCCTATTGAATCCCTAAACTCCGGCGATTACGTCTACTCCCATGATGGACAGCCACACAAAATCATAAGAACCATCCGGAAACCTTATACAGGCACCATGTTTGGTATTCGTCATTCAGCATCTCCGGCAACTCTTTGGTTGACAGAAGATCATCGCGTACTTGTCAAGCGTCGACGATATATATTTTCCGGCGAACGAAACTGGAGTCACAACCCCCATGAGAGCTTTGAGAAAGCTCGCAAACTCCGAAATAACACCACTGCCGCTGAAAATTTACTCTGGCAAAAACTTCGTGGCAAACAGTTTGGAGTAAAGTTCAGACGTCAACATCCCATCGGTCCATATATCGTTGATTTCTTTTCCCCCGAACGCGCCTTGATCATTGAGGTTGACGGAGATTCACATTTTACCGACAAAGCAATTGTTTATGATGAAAAACGCACACAATTTTTGACAGCCTCCGGCATTTCGGTTGTTCGCTTCACTAATCTTGACATTGCAACAAATCTTGAAGGTGTGTGTGAAAGGTTGTTATCGATTGTCGGAGAAGCTGCTGAAGAATTCAAGGATGATGCCTTCTGGTTAGCGGTAGAACACCTGCGGACTGGAGATGTTGTATACCAAGGCTCCTTACTTGAATCAGCATCAATATCAGAAATAGTTACTGAAGATACTTGTGAAGATGTTTTTGATCTGGAAGTAGAAGGTGCTCACTCCTTTCTAACGGAAGTATGTGCTGTTCATAACTGCGGCTCCGGCACCACTGCCTATGTAGCCGAAAAGTGGGGCCGCCGCTGGATCACCTGCGATACCTCCCGCGTGGCGGTGACCCTGGCCAAACAGCGGCTGGTGACGGCCAGCTACGATTACTTTGCTCTAAAATATCCCCATGAAGGTCTGAAGGGGGGCTTCATCTACAAGACCGTTCCGCATGTCACCCTCAAGTCCATTGCCAAGTAACCGTCAACCTCAGACCATCTTGAATGTGTTTCGGATTTATGATTGTGATGAGATTTGCCTTGCGGCGAGCCAGTTATCCGGGAGGAGTTGATCGATCTGCTTTGCGGGATGGGACAT
>DUZX01000017.1 GCA_013349325.1 Desulfuromonadales bacterium | reverse complement strand
GGACTTCCTTCACTTCTTGACCAGTTTCACCGTTTTCAACATTCAACGTGAACCGCCGTGTACGGAACCGTACGCACGGTGGTGTGGGAGGACGGCGGAAGTAATTCCGCCTCCTACCCGATACCGTCAGGCTGTGCAGGTCGATTTCTGAAACTTCCTTGATACGATCCGGCAGAACCAGGCCGTTAGTGCTCATGCAGAAGAGCAGTTCCGGGAACTCGGCCTTGATCAGGCGGAAGGTCTCAAAAGTTGAATCATTGGCCAGTGGATCACCAGGGCCGGCAATGCCAACCACCTTGATGACCCTGCCTAACTGCTCGTCAGCGATGATTTCCCGAACCTTTTCAAGCGCCTGCTGCGGCGTCAGTAATTTACTGGTTACACCGGGGCGCGATTCATTGGCGCAATCATGTTTGCGTTCGCAGTAGCCGCATTTGATATTGCACTGCGGCGCCACGGCCAGGTGGATACGGCCGTTTTTGTGGCGATTGGCTCCAAAGCAGGGGTGGCCATGAACAACGCTATCTTTTGTGCAGGCAGGTGAGCTCATGTTCAATCTCCTCAAAATGAGAGAGGCCGAAGGAATAATTTCCCCCGGCCTCCGGTTTTCCAGTCAGCACTGTTTGCTAGTAAGTTTTTTCGTGAGATCAGATTCCGCTTCCGTCGATATGGCCCTGCCGGTTGAGACGGATCTTCTCGCTTTTATCCACTTGGATAACCCGGCCGTCCTGTACAACCAGACTGACAGCTCCGAACTTGATTGATGCCAGGGCGTCACGAATGACGCGTTCAAGTTCGCGGTTCCAAATATCGGGATTCGGGGCTGCCATGGTTAAATTCCTTCAAATAAAGCGGTTGAAAGATAGCGTTCGGCACCGTCTGGCAGAATAACGACAATGGTCTTTCCGGAAAATTCATCCAGCTGGGCCAGTCGTACGGCAGCTGCGACGGCAGCGCCGCAGGAGATACCGACCAGGATACCTTCTTCTTTTGCCAGACGTCTGGCAAAATCGAGTGCTTCTTCACTGGTAACCTGCTCAACCCGATCCACGATTGAAAGATCCAGTGTATCAGGAATAAATCCGGCGCCGATGCCCTGGATTTTATGCGGGGCCGGTTTGATCTCCTGACCGGCCAGTTTCTGCGAGATAACCGGGCTCTCTTTCGGCTCGACTGCCACGGAGATGATTTTCTTCCCTTTGGTGTTCTTGATGAAACGCGATACGCCGGTAATCGTGCCGCCGGTGCCGACGCCGGATACCAGTACGTCGATGCCGCCATCTGTGTCATTCCAGATTTCAGGTCCGGTAGTTTTTTCGTGAATTTCCGGATTGGCCGGGTTTTTGAACTGTTGTGGCAGAAAATATTTGTTCGGTTCAGCGGCAGCGATCTCTTCGGCACGATTAATCGCACCTTTCATCCCTTCAGCACCAGGGGTCAGGATCAGATTAGCTCCCAGCGCAGCCAGTACACGGCGGCGCTCGACACTCATGGTTTCCGGCATGGTCAGGGTCAGCTTGTATCCACGGGCGGCTGCCACGTAGGCCAGCGCGATGCCGGTGTTACCGGAAGTCGGCTCAATGATTTCGACCCCCTGTTTCAGGACACCACGTTTTTCGGCATCCCAGATCAGGTTGGCGCCGATGCGGCATTTGACCGAATAGGCCGGATTACGCCCTTCGACTTTGGCAATAATTGTTGCCTTGGCACTGCTGCCTGCGATTTTGTTCAATTTGATCAGGGGGGTGTTGCCGATGGATTGTGAGTTGTCTGCATAGATTTTGCTCATCTGTAAATCCTCCTTTTGTATGTGGTGCTGCTTACATGGAATAATTGATGATCCGGGCTTTACATAAATGTTCGTTTTCTTAGAGATCACTCGTTAGGTCACCCGAGATTTTATACATAGAGAGGCCAAGGAACATTTCCTTGACCTCTAGTTTTCTAGTAAGTCAAAATTGTAATATATATAAAATTTGTAGAGATAATATATAACAAGGGTAAAATGATGTCAAGAATTTTTTTAACAGTATTTCAAATTGTATATAATCATTGTAGGTGAAATATAAAATGGGCTTGACAGCTGGAACCCCGTCTGCTTGGCTTCCAAGAAGAACAGGGTTGACCAGAAAACTGGAGGCCGGCAACGATGATTCGGATAACACCCGAACGTGGTTGCCGGCCTTTTTTCGTTCCCTGTTTCGACATTTTCTTTTCTGGAGTTACGTCGCTGTTACGAGGGGAAAACATGATATTACGAGGGCACAGCACGCAAAAAAGGAGCATTTCGTTATGGGACAGCAGTATGATTCAACAGGTATAGTTCATCTGCGCCAGAAATGTGATCTATCGCTTCAAAATCAAAGTGATTGATATATATATTATTGGCCTGAGTGCTTCAACATACGATGAAATCATATCTGCTGATGAGGTATACAGAATTGTTGTTGTGTACAATCTTCTTAGTCAAGAGACGACCCCTTTCACGCTGACTCATTCAGTATTTGACATTATTTTCAAGTAGCCGACTTTATTTTTCAGTAGCCAACATTATTTTCAAATTCACATGTGAGCTCTCTCCCAACCTTGCTATTCGACCGTGACACTCTTGGCCAGATTTCTGGGCTGATCAACATCTGTGCCTTTGTGGACTGCTATGTGATAGGCCAATAGCTGCAGGGGTACCGAAAGCAGCAGCGGATCAAGGTCTTCATCCAGCACCGGAATTTCAATAACCGTTTCAACCCTGCCGGCAATCTCTTCATCCCCTTCGCTGCAGACCGCTATAACGCGTCCGCTGCGGGCAATAACCTCTTCCATGTTGGAGACGGTCTTTTCATAGGAGCTGTTCTTCGGGACCAGTACGACAACCGGTACATCTTCGTCGATCAGGGCAATCGGTCCGTGCTTCATCTCGCCGGCCGGATATCCTTCGGCATGAATATAAGAAATCTCCTTGAGTTTGAGTGCGCCCTCCAATGCGATCGGGAAATTTTTCCCGCGTCCGAGGTAAAGGAAATCACGGGCACTCATGTATTTTTTGGCAACGGTTTCCACGTATTCATTCAGTTTGAGAGCTTCTTCAAGGAGGCCGGGTACCTTTTTAAGAGCTGAAATCATGCGTTGACCGGTGGCAACATCAATGGTGCAGTTGGCGCGCCCCAACCTGATGGTGAAGAGGTACAGCGCGGTCAATTGCGTGACGAAGGCCTTGGTCGAAGCGACTCCGATTTCAGGTCCGGCGTGCGTGTAGATAACACCGGCTGATTCGCGGGCGATGGACGAATCCACCACATTGCAGATGGCCATATTTAGGGCGCCGCGTGACTTGGCTTCGCGCAGGGCAGCCAGGGTGTCGGCTGTTTCCCCTGATTGGGAAATAACTATTGTAAGCGTGTTCTCATCTACGACCGGGTTGCGATAGCGGAACTCGGAGGCGATGTCCACTTCAACCGGAATGCGGCAATGCCCTTCCAGATAAAACTTGCCGACCAGGGCGGCGTGCCAGGAGGTGCCACAGGCGATAATAACGATTCGCTTTACCGCTGCCAGCTGACGGTCGCTGAATTGAAGATCTTCAAGGTAGACGTCACCTTCTCCCTCCAGAAGCCGTCCGGCAATGGTGTCGCGTACGGCCCGCGGCTGCTCGTAGATCTCTTTGAGCATGAAATGCCGGTAACCGCCCTTTTCGGCCATCAGGGGGGACCAGTCGATGTGGCGCGGCTTCTTCTCAAGGTGAACACCCGCAATCGTTGAAAAGTGTGCCTGCTGGTGATGAAAGACGACCAATTCGCCATCTTCCATAAAGACCATTTCACGGGTATGGGCCAGAATCGCCGGAATGTCAGACGCGACAAAGAACTCTTTATCTCCAAGCCCGACAACCATCGGAGAGCCGAGTTTGGCGGCAATCAGGATTCCGGGTTGATTTTCATTGAGGATACAGACCGCGTAGGCGCCTCGTAATTCGGACAGTGCCAGACGAACTCCTTTTTCAAAATCCGGCTCATCTTTAAGCTTTTCTTCAACCAGGTGGGAGATGACTTCCGTGTCGGTTTCGCTCTTGAAGGTGTGGCCGGCTTTTTTGAGCTGTTCCTTCAGAGGCAGGTAGTTTTCGATGATGCCGTTATGGACGACGATAACCGGACCGGCTTTATGAGGATGCGCGTTGATCTCGGAAGGTCTGCCGTGGGTTGCCCAGCGGGTGTGCCCGATGCCGATGCATCCCGAAAGTGGCTGTTCCCGGAGAATATTTTCCAGATTAACAAGTTTGCCCTGACTGCGTCGTATGGCTGCCTGACAGTCTGACAGAGTTGCGATACCGGCCGAGTCGTATCCGCGATATTCGAGCTTTTTGAGACCTTCCAAAATCACAGGGGTGGCCGACTGACTGCCGATGTAGCCTACGATACCGCACATGTAGATATCCTCCGAACGGGAAATAAAATTGAGGTCGTACTGTTATCATATTTTCATCCTGGTCGCACGTAAAACATGCGCTTGATGTCACATAAAACCGATTACACCTCGCTTGTCCGCAGTATGGCGCTGAACATCTGGCTCTGTTCGGACTGGGAGACGGAAATCACCATATCTACTTCAGTTATCCGTCCGCAGACATTACGTACTTTCTGGCGGGTGGTCGTGCCGATCAGCTCACTACGTGTGCTGGTGAAATAATCCTTGATCGCTCCCTGCAGCTGATCACATTCGAGTATGAAATCAAAGATGCACTGTCCGAGCAGCTCTTCCTTCCCCAGACCGAACAGCTTTTCCGCCTTTTGATTGGTAATGATAATCTTGCCATCGGCCATAAACGTGACAATTGGTGACTTGGCGATTTCTATAAAGTTCCTGTAGCGTTCTTCAGACTCGATTCTCTGGCGGGTCTTATGATCAAGTTCGGCCATGAGAGTATTGAAGGAGTTGATTAAATCGCCGATTTCATCACGGCGGTCATGCGCGATTCGCTCACTGAAATTTCCGGTGCGGGCCACCTCCGAAATGCTACCGGCTACATTTTTGACCGGTTGTATGATGGTTTTATTCAGGATCCGGGCCGTGAACAGGATGAAAATGGTTAGTATGACCCCGTCGTAGAGCAGATCCCGCCTCAGGTTATGAAATACCTGATGATAGAGGCTCTCCATCGGCACCGCCACTGACACGGCTCCGATGACTTCACCGACCTGGTAGCCATAGGAAAAATGCCCTTTGGGAAAACGGGTTTGAATATAGCGGGGCGCTGTTTCAAAGCTGCCATGACATGCCAGGCAGGATTCATCAGCAATCATGGGCGACAGGAAGCGCAGTGATTTTTTCCCCGATTGCGTGGTGACGCGCCAGGTTTCGCGTGCGTCAGAGGAGACAAAGGTTTCGAGCAGCGCACTTTCATATTCGTCAGGGCGGTTATTCGGATTGCGGTAGCGCAGGGAGACCTGTCGCACATAATAGCGTGATCCCCGGGTGATCTGCTCCGCGATTTTGCTGGCGGCTACCTGGGGAATAAGGGCAGAGTTCGTTTCCGGTTCGCTGGTGACATGCCGGGAGAGATAGTCACGAGTCTCAATAATCTGACGAGAGATGGTGCGGGCGGTATCGACGGCCCCTTTGAGGATCAGATCCTGTTCGCGTTGATAGTTATTGTAGGCAAGTGCCAGAAAGAGTGCCATCAGCAGCAGGGATGAAACCATGTTAAACGTCGAATTGACGCTTTTTCGGGGTAAAAATTTCATGGTGCTCCTCATGGTACTGAAGCTGCCGTTCGTGGGTGGCTGAGAGCCTGGCTTCCGGATTATAACGGTTGCAGTACCGTTGGCAAGGAATATGTCACTCGCTGAATATGTTTGAATTCCTGGAGCGATATGCTATTTTTCCCCGCAATGGACAGGTTCTGATTTTCGGTTTCCCACCATTATCCGGTACATGAAGGAAGGTCGTTACTAAAATGGATAGAATTTCTCCGGCATCCCCCCGAAGCAAAAGTGCGCTGTCAACGCTGTTGTTGTGTCTTGTCACACTGGCCGTTGTAGCGCTTTTGGCTGTGTCCGGGTACATATTTTATATCATGGCCAAGCTGCCGCGTGTCGATCGTCTGGCGGATTACAAACCGCCGATCGTATCCCAGGTTTTTGGCGATGATGGTGTTCTGGTAGGTGAATTCTACCTGGAGCGGCGCATCGTGGTGCCGGTCAATAAAATGCCGCGTAAACTGATCCAGGCTTTTGTAGCTGCTGAAGATGCCAATTTCTATTCACACAAGGGGATCGACTACCTGGGGATTGTGCGTGCCGTCTTCAAAAACCTGATTACGATGAGTAAAAAGGAGGGTGCTTCCACGATTACCCAGCAGGTAACCAAATCGATGCTGCTGACCCCTGAGAAAAAGTACTCCCGCAAGATCAAAGAGGCCATTCTTGCAAAACGGATGGAGGATCGTCTGTCAAAGGACGAAATATTATATCTGTATCTGAATCAAATCTATCTGGGGGCTGGTTCGTATGGCGTTCAGGCGGCTGCAGAATCCTATTTCGGCAAGAATGTTGATCAGCTCAATCTGGCTGAGATTGCAATACTGGCAGGCTTGCCTAAGGCGCCCTCGACCTATTCTCCGATCAAGCATCTTGAAAAGGCTCGTGAACGTCAAAGTTATGTTCTGGACAGGATGGTTGCAGAAGGGTATATCACGCCGGTTGAGGCTGAACATGCCAGAAAGACACCTCTTGACCTGCATCCGATGAAAAAAGTTAACAATGAACAGTCCGCCTATTTCCTTGAGCATCTGCGGATTCAGCTGGAACAGAAGTATGGCGAGGACCTGCTCTATAAAGGTGGCCTGAAGATCTACACGACCATGAATGCCGACATGCAGCGGGTGGCGTATGAGAGTCTGCGCAAAGGCCTTAAAGATGTTGATAAGCGTCAGGGTTTTCGCGGCCCGTTTAAATTTCTGAGTGATACTGAAGTGGATCCGTTTTGCAGTAGAATCGAGGAAAGCATCGATACGGAAATTCTCAAACTAGGAGCCACGTATCAGGGGGTTGTCGTCGGATTTAACCAGGAGCGGGGCGATGTGCTTGTTAGGGTGGGGGAGCGCAAAGGAGTTCTTTCCCGTAAAAACATGTCCTGGGCGGGCAAAGTTGAGATGGTCAATCGCTATGGTAAACCGGACAAGGGAAACAGGGGGCTGTCGCTCGGCTCGGTCATAGATGTATCGGTCGTTACGGCTGATCTCAACAAGGATGGCGCCCAGTTTGCGCTTGACCAAACGCCCGAAGTGCAGGCGGCACTGGTCTCGCTGGACCCGCGCAACGGTGGGGTAAAAGCCATGGTTGGTGGCTATGACTTCAAAAAAAGTCAGTTTAACCGGGCTATTCAGGCCAAACGTAACGCCGGGTCGGCACTGAAGCCGGTTATTTATGCAGCCGCGCTTGACAAAGGTTTGACTCCCGCGACGATAATTGAGGATGCCGAGGTCGAATACCCGGATGGTTCCGGTGGCACATGGAAACCCCAGAATTATGATCACGAATTCCGTGGACCGGTGACCATGCGCGAAGCGCTCACCTATTCGATCAACATTGTCAGTGTCAAGATTATGGAGCAGATTGGCGCCCCGTATGTTGTGGAGTATGGCAAGAAACTTGGCTTTACAACACCACTCCCGGCAAACCTGGCGCTGGCGTTGGGAGCGGTCTCGGTTTCGCCATTCGAGTTGACGTCGGTCTATTCAGTCTTTGCCAACAAAGGTATTCAGACCACGCCCTATTTTATTACCAAGGTAACCGATTCGGAAGGTACTGTCCTGCAGGAAACCGCACCACCTGTACCGGTTCCGGTTATTCCGCCTGAAACGGCCTACGTTATCACCAATCTCATGCAAAGTGTCGTTGCCAGTGGTACCGGGCATCGTGCTTCTGTAGTCGGGCGGCCGGTTGCGGGTAAAACCGGAACAACCAATGGCGCAAAAGACGCCTGGTTCGTCGGATATATCCCTCAACTTGTAACCGGTGTATGGGTCGGTTACGATCAAGAGCGTTCATTGGGAGCGGGTGGGTCAGGTGGACAGGCCGCTGCGCCGATCTGGGGCGACTTCATGCAGAAAGCGGTTGCTTCGTTGCCGTCCGCAGATTTCGAAGCTCCCGAAAATGTATCATTCGTGCTGATAAATCCCCGCACCGGCAAATTGGCACGTGAAGGTACGGCAGGTGCCGTCATGGAATGCTTTATAAAAGGAAGTGAACCGACATCGTATGAATAAAAAAGAGGCTACAGCGTAAGCTATAACCCCTCGTTTTAATTGGTACGCCCGGACCGATTCGAACGGCCGACCACCTGGTTCGAAGCCAGGGACTCTATCCAGCTGAGCTACGGGCGCGTGAGTTGCCGATATACCTATCACAGAATACTACCGATAATACATCTTTTTTGTGCGTAACAGCTATTTTAGCTCTTTCACGAGGAAAAAAGGGTTAGTCGCTGTCCTTCTGAAAGCGCTCCAGGAACGTGTGGATCTGACGGGCGCTCTCGCTTTGATTGTCCAATTGCAGGTAGAGCCGCCACTTTTCAAGCGCCTTGGGGATGTTATTCAGGTCGAAGGCATAGACGTAGGCGCTGTTATAGAGACTTTCGAGGTTGCGCGGATCGAGCTTGAAGGCTTTTTCGAAATTCTCCAACGCTTTTGGGAAGTTACGGATCTGGCGATACATGGCGCCCTGATCATTGAGCATATCGGCATCATCAGGCAGCAGTTTCAGGGCCTTGCCGTAGGCACTGATGGCTTCTTCCGGCAGGTCGGCATCAAAGCTTGCGTTGCCGAGGGCGCGCCATTTCTCCGGATCAGTCGGGTTATCGGCAACGGCCTGTTTCAGATCGTGCAGCTTCTTCTGCAGCTCCTGTTTGGCCTGCATGTTGGATTCAGAGGTGGAACTCGTCTCATCAATATCGTCATCATCATCCGAACCGGGGGCTTCAAACTCCTCCTCCCCGGGCATATCTTCCATCATGGGACATACCTGCTGAGCCGTCAGCTCCAATACTGAGCCGGGTAGAATCATTTCAAGCAGATCGCTCCCTTTCATCCTTTTTAAGCGCTCCCGTCCTGTCCCGTAAAGATCAATCATCTCCAGCACGGCATTTTGCTGGCTGCAGTCGATCTCAAAAAACTCGATATGATAGCGATAGCGTTTATCTTCATATTCGGCTGCTGCCGCTTTACGTTGTGTCTCGCCACGGGGAATAAAACGGAGCCAGACCGTCAGTCGACCAAGCTGAGTCAGGTGAACCGAATCCACATCGAAGGCAACATGGTTACGTGTTGACGTGGCCACGGCACGCCATTGGACGGCGGCAGCCGGAAGTGGCAACGAGCAGATCAAGAGTGCGAGCAGGGCAACGTACGCACAGCGCGCTGATCGTATCCGATTATGGTCCGGTTTCATGAATCACCCCCGTCTGTACAAGCAGGTCAGTAAGTTTCGCAGCGTTTGAAACTGCCGGATAGCAGGTCTGGTTGGCGCAAATTGCAACTGATGCCGGTGCCTGTGAGGCCACATGCTTGATAACCAGTCCCGCAATAGCAGATGTTGCCAGAGTTTGCAAGAGGTCATCCATTTCCGGAGTCCCGGCCGATCCGTTCAGTGTTGCGACAACCGGTTCCCCTTTTCGCATTCGCATAACCTGCAACGCTCCCAAATGGCCGAGCGGATTGTGCTGGAGATCCGTTCGGCACCCGGACAGTGCCGCGTCAGCTGCGTCGAGCAGATCCGCTCGATCGAGTGTCCACCCCAGTCGCAGAAGCAGGCGTGAACTGCTTGCCAGCGCCGATGGCGTAACGCCGTCGTGGTCAGAAGATACGCGCAGCGGCATCTGTTCGGCGTCACAGCCGGTCAAGGTGAATTCTCCGCTGACCGGATCACGGAAAAGTCGGAGCAGGTCGTCGGTCAAGGCGGTCGCTGTTTGCAGCCACTCCTGATTCAGAGTCGCTTCGTACAATTCCAGCAGCCCGTTGCCCAGAAAGGCGTAATCCTCCAAAAATGCAAGCGTGTCTGATGCCCCGTTCAGATAGCTGCGCAGCAGCCGTCCATCGGAGCGGCGCAGGTTTTCGAGGATGAAGGTTGCCGCCCGTGCGGCGTCAGCCACGAACGGAAGTTGGCCGCAGAGAATCCCACCCTTGGCCAGTGAGGCGATCATTAATCCGTTCCACGAGGTAATAATCTTGTCGTCCCTGAGCGGCCTGATGCGCCCGGCCCGCCGCTTCAGAAGCAGTGAACGGCAGTGCTGAAGCAGCTCTCCTGTCGCGATGGCGTCACGATTTTCCTCTCGGTAAAACTCGTGCACGTCCTGCGGTTCCGTCAGGATGGTGCGCCCTTCAAAGTTACCTTCAGGTGAAATGTTGTAAAAGCGGCAGAAGAGGTCGGCTTCAGCGCCAAGACTCTCCTCGATCTCCCACGTGTCCCACAGGTAAAACTTCCCCTCAACTCCTTCTGAATCTGCATCCAAGGCAGAACAGAAGGCTCCCTGTGGCGACTGTAATTCATGCCCGACAAACGAGAATATCTCGGCAGCCAGATCGAGGAAGGTCGTGTCTCGTGACGCCTGAAAGGCCTCCAGTGCCACCTGGGAGAGCATGGCCTGATCGTAGAGCATCTTTTCAAAGTGCGGTGCCAACCAGATCTGATCAACGGAATAGCGGTGCAGTCCGCCCGCCAGGTGGTCCCAGATACCGCCAGCTCTCATCTTCCGCACCGTCTGTAGTGCCATCTGGAGCGGAGAAACCGCTGAGGTATTATCCTGCTGCGGGAGCTGACAGTGCTGCCCGATCAGCCAGCTCAGATAGATCGGCATCGGAAACTTGGGGGCGCGCCCAAAACCGCCATAGTGGCGGTCATAGATACGCTGTAGTTGCTGCAAGGTTTTCGTTTCTAGCGCGATCAGGTCAGGATCGACCGCTTCCGTAGCTGATGGTCGTGCGGTGTTCAATGCCTCCATGATGGCACGGCAGTTATTCTCGATCATCTCCGTTTTATCGCGCCAGATGGTTGCAATATTTTCCGACAGTTCCATCAGGCCGCTCATGCCGCCGCGATTGCGTTTGGGAAGATAGGTGACCGCCATGAAGGGGCGCTTGTCGGGTGTCATGAAAATGTTCAGCGGCCAGCCACCGTTACCATTCATGGTTTGCGAGACGGTCATATAGAAATCGTCGATATCGGGGCGCTCTTCACGGTCAACCTTGACGCAGATGAAATGACGATTCAGCAGCGCGGCCACATCGCGGTCCTCAAAGGATTCGTGGGCCATGACGTGACACCAGTGACAGGTGGCGTAGCCGATTGAGAGCAGAATCGGACGATTGCCGCTTTGCGCCGCTTCAAATGCCTCTGCCCCCCATTGGTACCAGGCCACCGGGTTTTCGGCATGCTGCAACAGGTAGGGGCTGCGGGCAAAGATCAACCGGTTAAAGCGCTCCCCTCCGTCGGCGGGGAGCAGGGTGGTGTCAATCGCCATCAGTTCAGCGATATACGCAGCGGTATCGAGTTTGTTTGTCATGGTTTTGTCCCGTTTTCGTCCTGTTGTGGCTCAGTCTGCGGCACAATCGGTGTTTCTGGCGTAGCAGCTGTGCCGCTATGTTTTGGGCACGATTCCGTTGGTTCCGTTCCGACGATATAGAATTCATCCTGTCTGGTGGGGCAGTTTCCGTTCGCCAGGTAACCGGTGGCAGGATCAATGGTAACGGAGAGTACCGCAGCAGGCTTCTGAAAATCGGTGACCGGTCGTAATGCGACGGCTTTACGCATGAAGTGTTCCCATATCGGCGCCGCAACGGCGCCGCCGGTAAAGCCTTTTCCGCCGGGTTGCGGTTTGTCATGCCCGACCCAGACACCCGTTATGATGCCCGGCGTATAGCCGACGAACCAGGCGTCGCGGTAATCATCCGTTGTTCCGGTCTTACCGGCTGATGGGTAGGCCTGGCTGAATTTGTTGAGACGTTTGGCGGTGCCGTAGCTGAGGACATCTTTCATCATCTGCGTGGTAATATAGGCGACCTCGGGAGCGATGACCGGCGTGACAGCCGCAGGAGATTCGGTCCAGGTGCGTCGATTGCGGTCGTAGACTCGCAGTATGAAACGTGTTTCGGGTCTTGCTCCCCCGTTGGCCAGCGAAGAATACGCCAGCACCAGATCACTCAGCGTGACTTCATTCGTTCCGAGCGCCAGTGAGAGGCCGTTTTCCGGTCGCATCTGCAGACCGGTTTTAGCGCTGGACGTCACGAAATCAGTAACGCCGACCTTCTCCAACAGCTTGATGGCAATGATATTGTTCGAGTAGGCCAACGCTTTTCTGAGTGAAAGTTCTCCATACAGTTCGCGGCCATAGTTGAGCGGTTTCCAGGCCTCTCCGTTTCCGCGATTGTACGCCACCGGCGCATCATCCCAGATGCTGCCGGCGGTAATCCCCTTTTCCAACGCTGCCGCATAGATGAACGGTTTGATGGACGAACCTGGTTGCCGCCGGGCGGTGAAAGCCCGATCATAGCCGCTCTGTTTAGTGTCAACACCACCAACCGCCGCTAAAACATCTCCGCTGGCCGTATCGAGACAGACCAGAGCCCCCTGCAACTGGGGAGAAACGCGCTTCACCCCGTCGCGCAGCATCTGTTCAGCCTGTTTTTGCAGATTCAGATCCAGAGCAGCTATGACATCCAGGCCTCCCAGTTCGATGCTGTCCGCTCCGTAGCGTTCGATCAGCTTGCTGCGGATATGGGCGAGGTACTGGGGAGCCTGACCTTTTTTCGTGATGGTTGGCGGGTGATCGCGCAACTGTTTTTTCTGACTGGCGGAAATTATATTCAGATCTTCCATCCGCTTGAGGACAACGTCGCGCCTGCCGGTAACTTCAGCCGCTTTACCGAGCGGGTTGTACCGGGCAGGGTTTTTCTGGACACCGGCCAACATGGCACACTCGGCGTCGCTCAGCTCTTCAGGACTTTTATCAAAATAGAGCCGGGCGGCCTGTGCAATTCCCCAGGCTCCGTTGCCGTAATAAATTTCGTTGAAATACATCTCCAGGATCTGCTGTTTACTGTACTTGTTTTCAAAATCCATCGCCAAACGGGCTTCTTCGAATTTCCGTTCGATGGTTTTCACGCCGGTCAGGTATCTGTTCTTGATTAACTGCTGCGTGATGGTGGAACCCCCCTCAGCAAATTTCCGCTTGATGACGTCCTTCACCAGGGCGCGGGCTATGCCGCGCACATCAATGCCGCCATGTTCGTAAAAGCGGGAATCTTCGACGGCCACGACCGCTTTTTGCAGGAACGTCGGAATACGGTCAATGGTGACCCAGTAACGTTTCTCCGGCAGTATCCGGCCGACAAAGCGCTGTTGATTATCAAAAACCTTGATAGAGGAGTAGCCGACCGGCAGAGGAGGGTAGGTGGCAATCGTATCGAGAGCGTATACCGGTAGAGCCAGCATAACGAGCACGATGATGCTTACGGATGCACACATGATTATTTTAAAAAAATGAGAGCGATAGCGTACTAAAATGGCGGGAACTCCTTGTCAGGCAAACGAAAAAGGGCAGCCGATCGGCCGCCCTTTTTCAGCTTCTATTTCAAATTCTTTTTGATCCTCTCAACGGCTTCAATCACGTTATCTTGATTCCCGAAGGCCGACAAGCGGAAGTAACCTTCGCCGCTGGGACCGAAGCCGCTGCCGGGAGTTCCGACCACGTTGCATTCGGTTAACAGTTTATCAAAGAAATCCCAGCTGGTCATGCCGTCCGGTGTTTTGAGCCAGATGTAGGGGGCGTTAACACCGCCAAAGATCGTGACACCGGCCTCCGTGAGGCCTTCGCGGATGATGCGTGCGTTTTCCATGTAATAATCGATAATCTCCCTGGTCTGACGCCACCCTTCGTCTGAGTAGACGGCAGCAGCGGCACGCTGCACCGGATACGACGCGCCGTTGAACTTGGTAGTAGTGCGTCGCAGCCAGAGCTTGTTAAAGCTGTATTTTTCTCCGAGAGTCGTCGTTCCCATGACCTCTTCCGGCACGACGACCAAGCCGCAGCGCACGCCGGTGAAGCCGGCTGTTTTAGAGAAGGAACGGAACTCGATGGCGCACTTTTTGGCACCCTCAATCTCGTAGATCGAGTGTGGGATGGAGGGGTCGGTAATGAATGCCTCATAGGCGGCGTCAAAGAATATGACGGCGTCATTGGCGTTGGCGTAATCGACCCATTTTTTCAACTCGGCCTTATCGGCCACGACGCCGGTCGGATTGTTCGGGAAGCAGAGATAGATGATATCCACCTTGCCGGTTGGCAGCGCCGGAATAAAGCTGTTGGCCTCGTTACAGGGGAGATAGACGATATTCTGGTAGTAGCCCTTTTCATTTGCCTCGCCTGTTCGGCCGATCATAACGTTGGTGTCGTTATAGACCGGGTAGACCGGGTCGCCGATCGCAACGATATTGTCAAGGGCGAAGATATCGAGGATGTTGGCGCAGTCGCACTTGGATCCGTCGGAAATGAACATCTCTTCCGTTTTGAGCGATACACCCAGTGGTGTATATGATTTTTCAATGATGGTATTTATCAGCCAGTCGTAGCCCTGTTCCGGTCCATAGCCCGCAAAGTTTTCGGTCGTGCCGAGATCATCCACGGCATCGTGAAATGCCTTCAATACTGCCGGAGCCAACGGACGGGTAACATCACCGATTCCGAGGCGGATGACTTTAGCGGACGGATTGGCTGCGGTAAAAGCACGCACGCGGCGGCCAATTTCAGGAAACAGGTAGCCGGCTTTCAGTTTCAGGTAGTTGTCGTTGATTTTTGCCATTGTGGTGAATACTCCTCGTGCAAATATATTCTTTTATCACTTCAGGCCCAGCACATCCTGCATATCATACAGCCCCGGTTTCTTCCCGACCACCCATTTGGCGGCACGTACGGAGCCTCGCGAGAACATGTCGCGGGTCATGGCGCGATGTGACAGTTCGATGCGCTCGCCCATACCGATAAAGTAAACGGTATGTTCGCCAATGATATCGCCGCCACGGACGGTCTGCATGCCGATTTCTTCCTTGGTCCGTTCGCCGATGATACCTTCGCGGTGACAGGTGGCAACTTTGTTGTAGTCGCGCCCCAGCGCTTCAGCCACGACCTCGCCCATACGTACGGCGGTGCCGGAAGGTGCATCTTTTTTGAGTTTGTGGTGCATCTCGACGATTTCGACATCAAAATCGTCACCCAGGGTTTTGGCGATGTCCTTTAGCGCCTTGAAGCAGACGTTGACACCGACGGACATATTAGGTGCCAGCACCGCCGGAATATCACGGGACAGTTCGACAACCAGCAGCCGCTCTTCCGGAGTAAAGCCGGTGGAACCGATGACGATCGATTTTCCATGCAGTGCGCACATTTCAAGGTTCTTGAGTGACACTTTTGGTGAGGTGAAGTCAATCAGCACATCACAGGCAGCAATGGCAGCATTGAGGCTGTCGGAAATCTGGACGTCGGTTGTGCCGCAGCCAGCCATCAATCCGGCATCCTGCCCGACCAGAGGGTGTCCAGGACGCTCCAACGCAGCGCACAGGGTAACCCCGTCAGACTCGACGATTGAATTGATGATGCGCTGTCCCATGCGCCCGGAAGCGCCGCATACCGCAATTTTAATCATTATCTATACTCCTTCAAATATATCGCTCTGTAATAGTCTGCAGCCAACACTTGCAAAATAGACCTCGGTTCCTTCCGGAAAATCATGCAGTACCCATTCTGCCGCCTGGTTTTTCCGGTACAGCCAGATCTTCCGGCGCTCCGGATCAACGAGCACGTACTCGGAGAGTTCTGGAATATGCCGGTAAAATTCGAACTTCAGTCCCATATCATAACTGGCGGTAGATTCAGACAGCACTTCAACAATCAGAGCAGGATGCTCCAGATAGAGATCTGCAACAGCATCACGCTGATCGCAACTGACCATAATATCCGGGTAGAAGCAGCCATCAACCGCATCGACCATAAGTTTCATGTCCGACATATGTGGTCTGCAAGGTTTGCCTTTCAGGTGAAGTTTCAGTTCAGTTGCAATGTTGAGCGCAACAATCGAATGCACCTGCCGCACGCCAACCATGGCAAATACCTCCCCGGCTACATACTCATGCTTGTCCGGTTGAAGTGATTCCCATGCAAGGTATTCCTCCCGGCTGAAAGCGAGTTCTTCCGCTGTCGGTACCATCTATAGGCTCCTCACATTCCGGCTATATCAACTGATACTCTTTCATGATGGCTGCCAGTTTTGCTCTGTTGGCTGCGCTCAGTTCGCAGAGCGGCAGACGGACATCGGCCGAGGCTTTGCCCATCAGTTCCAGAGCGGTCTTGACCGGCACCGGATTACTCTCCATAAACATGGCACTGCCGATTTTGAGTGTTTGAAGGTGCAGTTGGCGGGCTTTTTCAATATCACCGGCAAAGAAGGCGTCCACCAGGTCAGCCACGGTTCTCGGCATGATATTGGCCAACACGGAGATGATTCCCTTGGCGCCGCAAGCCATCATCGGAAACGTGATAAAGTCATCACCGGAAAAGACGTCGATCTTGTCTCCGCACAGCGCAATTACTTCGGAACCCTGCTGGAGTGAGCCGGTCGCTTCTTTAATGGCCACGATGTGAGCATGTTCTGCCAGACGGGCGACCGTCTCAGGCAGCAGGTTGATGCCGGTACGTCCCGGTACGTTGTAGAGGATCTGCGGGAGGGCGACCGCATTGGCAACAGCCATATAGTGGCGATACAGTCCTTCCTGCGTCGGTTTGTTGTAGTAGGGGGTTACCAGCAGGGCGCCATCAGCACCGACGTCCTTGGCTTTTTGGGTCATTTCGATCGCTTCGGTGGTACAGTTGGAGCCAGTTCCGGCAATAACCGGTACGCGCTTGGCAACCTGATCGACGACAGTCTTAACGACTGCCAGATGCTCGTCGTAATCAAGCGTTGAGGCTTCACCGGTCGTGCCACACGGCACGATGGCGTCGGTGCCATTTTCGATCTGAAATTCGACCAGTTCCCGCAGCTTTTCAAAGTCAACGGCGCCATCCTTTTTGAATGGCGTTACAATTGCGACAATACTTCCTTTAAACATGGGCATTTCCCCCTTCAGGATTTTATAAAAGCAGGTGCTCTCTTTCATTCGAACAGTCGATAAAAGTGGATACTTGTAGCACAGCAGGCGGCTTCAAGTCAAAAGATAAGCTGCTACAGGCAGGGCGTTGTAAGAGGTGAGCGGCAAAAACAGCTGTCAGTTCTATCGTGAAGCCTCGGCAGCTGAAACGCCGTTGCGACCACCCATTTTAGTGCGGTACAGGGCAGCATCGGCCCGTTGCAGAATCGTTTCATCAGTATCATTTTTGGTCGCCTCGGCAACTCCAATTGAAAGCGTCAGTGAAAGAGCTGTCTTGTCGAGGACAAACCGGCTGGCACGAACCTGCTCACACAGTTTCCAGGCAACTTCGGTGGCCGCTTTGATGTCGGTCTTCATCAGAAGTAGGGCATATTCATCACCGCCAAAACGGGCCAGGAAGTCGCTTCCTCGCAGAGCCGCCTTAAGCTGCAGGGCGACACCCTTCAGAATCCTGTCGCCGGCGGGATGCCCGTAGGTGTCATTGATTGCCTTGAAGTTATCGAGATCGATCATCATAAGAGAGAACGGGTCCTCATATCGTTTGCGTAACGCGATCATCTCATGCAGCTTTTCGTCAAAATAAGCACGATTGCCGACCTGGGTCAAACTGTCGATCCGTACGGCGGTCCGCAGGTTTTTAATCTGGTGCTGCTGGTCGGTAAGAACTTGCTGTGACTGGGCCAGCTCTCCCTTTAATGCGGCATTACTGGCAAGCACGCGCTCAATTTCCTTCGATAGCATGGCGTGCGCCTTGTTAACATCAGTCGGCAGCTGCATGGTATTCATGGCGCTTTTGACATCACCAAGTACCTGTGATGAGTCATTGGCCGCCTTGTTGGTCCGCTGGATGCTTGTCGCCAGGATCTGAAGAATTTCTCTGATGGTTTGTGCGGAGTCATACAGATTCTGCTCGCGGGGGTCGACGGCGGCGGTTGGTGCTACAGGGGGCTCGTCCGGAAGCGTGTCACTGTGTGGCTGGTGGTGAAGCGACCCGCGTAAGCGTGAAAACAGGCGTCCAATTTCAAATACAAAATTGAACTCTTCTCCAGCAGAAACCTTTTGCGCTACAAAAAGAATAGACATGCCGACGATCAGTCCTGAAGCAAAAACATACAGATACGTTGTAATACTCATGGACACGTACTCCCGACGAGATAAAATGGAACCTATTGTAATCATTATTGTCAGAGATTCAAGAACTAAATGTGGATTAAAAATCTCTCCCGCCACCCTGAAAGATGTGCTAAAGTCGCAAAATTTTTCTGAAGGATTTTATCATGCTGATTCCCAATACGTCTCCACTGTTTCTCCCCCGTGAGGATGACGATCCTGCTCCTCAGTGGGACATTCTCTTTGGTAATGATCATCCGCTGGCGCTTGAAATCGGCTGTGGAGTGGGAGATTTTATCGCGCAGATGGCTGCGCTGCACCCTGACCTGAACTTTATCGCTCTTGATTTTTATAACAAGGGGTGCATAAAAACCTGTAAACGGCTTGATAAGGTCGGCCTGACCAACGTGCGGGTGCTGCGGGCCGAGGCGCGCAGTTTTATTGAAGCCTGTATTCCGCCGGAGTCATTGCAGGCGGTTATCATCAATTGCCCGGACCCGTGGCCGAAGCTGCGCCACCGTAAACGCCGCCTGGTCAATACCGAGTTTATCGCCTACCTGTCCGGTTTTATGAAACCTGGGGCGGATGTATACTTTGCGACCGATTTCGAAGATTACGGGCTCGATGTGGCCGCGTTCATGGTTGATCAGCCCGGCTTTGTCAATCAGCTCGCACCGGACACGTACCGTCACACGCTGCCGGGCTACCCGGTTTCAAAATACATGCGCCGTTTTCTGGAGTTGGGGCAGCCGATCTATTACGTTCATTACCGGAAACTCTAGGGGAAGACCATGGCTCAGCTTCTATCTGCATACAGTGGCGATATAACCTCTTGGCGAGCCTCCTCCGACTTTGTCGTTGCCTATCGGCAGGCGCTGCTTGCGCATATCGCTTCCGGAGAGTGTCCTTCTGCCGAAGAGGTATTTCGTGATGCTCGTGCTGCGCTCGAAGAGTTTGCAACTGAAAACAAGTGCCTGCAGTCCCGCATGAACGGTGTACTGGAAGAGGTGGCACTGACGGATGATCTCGAGTGGCACAAAGAGCTGACGTCGGTTTTTTTTCGGGATCTTTATCATCAGCTTGATCTGCTGCATTCAGCCCCGGCATTTTATCAGGGCAGCTTCTCTTTTTTACGTCAGATAAGCGCTGCGATCATTCGCCAGGCACTCACACAACTGGGTGGTGAGGCTGTGCATCTGCCGCGTATTGCATTGTCAGCACTTGGCCCGGCCGGTCGCTGCGAATATTCTCCGTTCTGCCCACTGCAGATAGCCCTGATTCATGAAGAGGTGACGGTGGCGGGACGTGAAACGGTTGCCCGGTTCACTCAGAGCCTCCACGCCGGCTTTGAGGCACTGGGATTGTTTGTCGATCCGATTGTAACTCCGCGTAATCCTGAGTGGTGCGGGACTGCAGCTGAATGGCGGCAGCGCAGCAGCGCCGGGATCGGCCCACTGCCGGAAGAGCTCCTGATTGATCAGCTGCGGCTGGCTGATCAATATCAGTTGTATCACGCCGGTGGAGCGCTTCAGGAGCTGAAATCAGTCTCTACGCCGCTGTTGAGGATCAATCGTCCAGCTTTGAGCAGCCTGATTGTTCGGATGGAGGCGATCGGTCATGGTCTCGGCCTGATGGGGGGGCTCAAACTTGAACGGAGTGGCTCGATGCGGGGCATGTTCCCGCTCCTGCAGTTTGGTCTCATGCCGCTTTCCGCTGCCGTGTCAGCGCTGGCACTACTCAAGGAAAGTTCCGTTGCAGATATTCCTGGCAGAGCGCGCGAACTCCTGTCCCGGCAGCTGCTGGATGTAGATCTGGCAGAGCGTATACTGTCAAGCTGGCATACCCTCCATGAATTTCGCCTGTTTCGTGAACGTACTTTTTCCGACGGACCCTACACCAATCAAGCAATGTACTTGAATCCGAAAGAGCTTTCGGCAGGTCAGCGCTTGTCTCTGAAGGAAGCGCTGGAGTCCGTGGCTGTCATTCAGCGTCAGGTCGGAACAGCTTTTTCAGAGTCAGAGGAATAGCGTGCGGATGATTGAACGGGCTCTTCTTCATGTCTGATCGGTATATCGAAAAATCAATCCTTCTTTTTGCGATCGTTTCTCTCTTGCTGCACCTGGGCATATTCGCAGGGTTTTATTACTATCCGCAGCCCGCTCCATCACCACACAAAGAACCGGTGTTTATCGATTTACAACCGACACCGGAGCCTATGCCTCCCAAGAAGCCGCAGCAGAACGAAACCATGCGTCGCTCGGAGCAGCAGGTACGAGTTCCGCGCGAAATGGCGCCGCGAGGCGATGCTTCTCGTGACAATCAGGCTGTGCAGCGCCCCCGGCAACCTCAACAACCCCAGCGACAGCCGGCGGCTTCTGAACAGCAGGCGGAAGCCCGTAAACAGTCTGCTCCGGTGGTCCCCGGTTCTTCTACTGCCGGTCTGCTGAAGCCAAAATCGCAGAGTTCCCCGCAGTCGGCCAAGCCGCAGCTCTTTCCGGGTGCCAGTCGGATGGCACAACTGGAAGAGAGTTATCGTCGCAAATTTGAAAACGATATCGCCGAAGGTGACACCCGTTTTTTAAATAGTGACGACATTCAGTTCGGCTCTTTTCTGCGTCGTTTCGAAGGGGCGGTCTACGGTGTCTGGCGCTATCCTCAGGAAGCCGCCATGCGGGGTATCGAAGGCATCACACCGGTCCGGATCACCTTCAACCGGCGCGGCGAGATCACTCATATTCAGCAGCTGGAAAGTTCCGGAGCAAAAATTCTGGATGAAGAGGTGCTGCGTACGCTGCGGGCCATAGGTCCGGTGGGTGGTTTCCCAAAAGGGTACGAGAAAGACGAATTTCATCTGATTGCGTTTTTCCAGTACGGCGGCGCCAAGAGGGCGCTGAGATAATCAAAAGCCTTCAGACCGGTCTGACACAGGCCTTCAGACCGGTCTGACAAGTCGGATCGAGGACGACGCCATTCTTGCCAGGCCTGGAATAGTCTGCACCATGCATGATCCCACTGCCGAAACCGGCGGGATGTTGTTAGTGGCTCGCCCGCCTTTTGGTGGCAGTGCCAACACTATCGGTTATCCCAGCAAGGGCGACCCGCCGGGATCGCCCCTACCAAAACCAAATCAAACAACACTCTTTACAACGTGATTAACGGTGTGTTTAAATGTGCTACAAATAGCACTTAGGAGACGCCGCATGCCGCATATATCTGCAAATGATCTGAAAATAAAAGGGATATCCGTTATTGAAGCGATGCTTGCCACTCAACCGGAAGTGGTCATTTCGGTGCGTGGCAAAGAGCGCTTCGTAGTGATGGACATGGATCATTATCACTATCTGCGCGAATGCGAACTGGAGTCCGCTCTGGCACAAACCCGTGCCGATATTGCCGCTGGCCGTTTTGTCAAAGAAAGCGCCGAAGACCATCTGGCTCGCCTGAAGGCTGCGTGATGAGCTGGACGCTGGTTTTTACCGAGCAGTACGACAAGCGCGCTATGCGCTTTCTGAAGCGCCACCCAGAGCTTGAAAAACAGTACCTGAAAGCATTGCAACTGATGGAGGCAAATCCGTTTCACCCCTCACTGCGCCTGCACCCGCTGGCCGGACGACTTTCCGGCTTACATTCGGTTTCAATCAACCTTTCCTATCGCATCACCCTTGAGTTTCTGATTCGCGACCAGGAAATCATCCCGGTAAACGTTGGCGATCACGATTCAGAGTACTGAAGGATCATTCATGTCCGACCTCCACAAAGAAATCAACTTCGAAAACGATCTCTGTGCCCACCTGTCCGCAAACGGCTGGAACTATGCCGAAGGTGATGCTGCCAGTTACTCACACGGCCACGCCGTGTTTCCCGCTGATGTTATCGCCTGGGTGCAAACCACCCAACCGAACGTCTGGGAAACGCTAACTAAAAATCAGGGTTCCGCTGCAGAAGCAACATTACTGGATCGTATCCGCAAGCAGATTGACGACAGGGGCACGTTGGATGTGCTGCGCTTTTTGCGAGGCCCGGCGCGGTTGTGGGAATCGCTCCGGGAGCGTTCGCTATGAATCGGCGAGGATTCCTGATCGCCGCGCCGCAGAGCGGCAGCGGCAAGACCACCGTCAGTCTGGCAATTATGGCGGCTCTGGCGCGGCGCGGTTTACACGTGGCGCCGTTCAAGTGCGGCCCCGATTTTATCGATCCCGGTTATCATCGGGCGGTGACCGGCAACGCTTCGATCAACCTGGATGGCTGGATGTGCGGTGAAGGGTTTGTGCTTACAAGCTTTCAGACCGGTCTGACAAGTCTGACGAGTCCGATCGGTCAGACAATCGCAGTCATCGAAGGAGCCATGGGCCTGTTCGATGGCTTGGGTGTATCCAGCAGAGAGGGGAGCAGCGCCCAGATTGCCGCCATTACCGGCGCACCGGTCGTGCTGGTAGTCAATGCGCGCGGCATGGCGGCCAGCGCAGCGGCGCTGGTCAAGGGCTTTGCCGGTTTTGACCCGCAGGTGCGGCTGGCCGGCGTTATTTTCAACAACGTCGGCAGTGATTCGCACGCGGCGCTGCTGCGGGGGGTGATGAGCGAGCATCTGCCGGAAGTTGCGCTTTTGGGCTGCGTCCCGCGTGACGAGTCGCTGGTGATCCCCTCACGTCATCTCGGCTTGACGACGGTGGAGGATAATCCGCTTTCGGATGAATTTATCGGGCAGCTGGCGGATATGGCTGAACGCTGCCTGGATCTGGATCGGCTGAGTCACTTGGACTTTGGCTCACTTCGACATCGCTCAGTACAGGCCGCTCAGCCTACGGATGTTTCGGGAGTTATGAGCGATAACCGGTTGGTACGCGGAGCCGAACCAATCCGGATTGCCGTGGCCCGCGATGCCGCTTTCTGCTTCATGTATGAGGATAATCTGCGGCTGCTGCGGGAGTCTGGCGCCGAGCCAGTTTTTTTCTCGCCGCTGGTTGATACCGCTCTGCCGCCTGACATCAGCGGTATATATCTGCCGGGCGGTTATCCGGAACTGTACGCCGGTCAGCTGGCCGCCAATGCCGGCATGCTGCAGGCGCTTCGTGAAGCGGTGCAGGCTGATATGCCGGTCTATGCCGAGTGCGGTGGTTTCGTCTATCTTACGCAGGGAATCGATAGCTGCGGGAGTCAGCCGTCAGCTGATTTTGTGGGGATATTTCCGGCACGCAGCCGCATGTTGCCGCGTCGCAAGGCGCTCGGGTATCGTCAGGTTGAGGTGACTCAGGCTACCGCTATTGCTGCGGCAGGAGCTGTTGTTCGCGGGCATGAATTTCACTATTCGGAGATCGGCGCGATGCCGGAAGAGGTCGAGCGATGTTATCAGGTTTCGCGACGGGGAGAAGTTTTATGTACAGAAGGGTACCGGGTGCGCAACTGCCTGGGGTCCTACATTCATCTGCATTTCGGGAGTAACCCGGGCATCGCTGCAACGTTTGTTACCGCCTGCCGTATATGTACAACCTTGACGGCTTATAGTTGTTAACTGACATATGTTAAACAGCGTACACTTCTTCTGCTGACAGGCATCGTGCAGAATAGAGTAACGCCGCATTGATGTCATCTTTTGTAAGAAAAGGGTAATCCTCAAGAAGCTCCTGGGTTGAGGTACCAAAAGCGACCTTCTCAACTAGCAGATCCACGGGCAACCGTGTTCCTCTGATGACCGGCTTGCCAAGCATTACTGTCGGCTCAATTGTGATGCGTTTTAACAGATTTGCTGCTTTCATAGAGTGTTCTCCAAAGGAATAAAACGTATTCTCTTTCGTGCAATTACAACAAAGTGGTTGGTAAATTTTTCCGGATATTTCAAAAGCATATTTTTCAATATTGTTATTTTGACTCTGACATTATGCTCGTCGATGCGAAACAGTATAATCCCGACGGATGGTTTTCTCTGCAAAAAATTCAACTCTCCAAAGTCTTTATCATTGGTGACAATGATTCAGTTTTCATCAAATGCCAACCTTAACAGAGATGCATCGTCAAGATGACAATCATAATCCGGAATCCAGAGAACGTCATGCCCTGCAGAGCGCAAGAAATTAACGATCCTTTTCTAGATATTTACATCAGCCAGAAATTTCAAAGACTACAGCTCCTAAAATATTGATTGATTTCTCAGTGCTCGCTGTGACTCTGTGGTTGATTGCTCTTAGGCGCTAGATCACCATCTGTTTCTGCAGCCGTTTGTAGTAGAAATTCTGCCCGTACAGTACGGCAATCGGGTTGTGGCCGGTGACGCGATCCTTGACGATCAGGGTTGTCACGGGTGCTTTTGAGTGCTTGTTGAACAGCATATCGTGCCCGACGCAGAGGCCGACGATGATGTTCATGTCGGTGTCCATACGGTTGCAGATTTCAGCCTGGGCAATCGGGTTGCAGGCCGGTTCGAACGTGCCCGGTCTGACTTTGTCGGATTCAGTCAGTCCCAATACCAGTTTATCGATACTGCCGGCCTTGCAGCAGACGCTGAGTGGTTCAAAACCCTGCGCCGTCAGAATCTTCGCCAGTCGTTCACTCTCGTCCAAAAGACCGATGCAGGTCGCCATACCGATTTTCTTGTATCCCATCAGCTTTGCAAACGCGATCGTATCCTCAACCCGCGTCCAACGGGCGTTGACGGCGTCACTGCCGGGTGTCCGCTGGTAGCAGAGCCCTTCCACGCGTGCAGCCGTAAAGGCTATCTTCGCATCCTCACTATCGCCGTGATACTGATCAAACGATTCCTGAACAACCTCCTGATAGGTTTCAGAGGGGCAGTTGCCAGGTCTGGGTGGCGCCTGTCCTGGGTCGCCGCTCCAGCAGTTGGTGGTGCCCTGTTTCTGCCACACGCTGCTGCAGTGTGAACAGGTGGTTTCCGTTGGATTGGACATAGACAGTTCTCCTTCTTAATCCGGAATCAAGCCCAAGTGTTTGAATGTTGTGCGATTCGTTTTGATTTTTACACCGTTCGGGAATCTGGCCGGCTGGTTAGTTATATCGGCACCGTTCAGGATTCCGTCAGCCATGGCGGCGGCCTGACGTCCCAAGGCGTTCCGGTCGATATCACACACCGCAGTAGCGCCCAGTCCTAGATAACCGGCGGCAAAGGAGACTACCGGCACGTTGTGCTGCTGACCAAAGCTGAAATAGAATTCAGCCGTCTCGCGCGTGACGGCGGTGCTGTCGGGCAGCATCCAGAGTGCATCCACGTTGCCGGCCAGCGTGGCCAACTGGGTGATGGTGTCGCGCGGCACCGAGACGTTACGTACGACCAGCTCAAGGCCCAGTTCAGCTGCCGCCTGGCGGGCCAGGTGCAGATACCAGCCGCTTTTGGCCGGGTTGTGAATCACGCCGATACGGCGGGCTTCGATACTCTTGAACAGGGTGAGGTACTGTTTGGGCGAAGCGAACATACCGACGCCGATCAGGTTGCGCCGGGAGCCGTTTCCGTTGTGGATACCGAGTGCCATGACGGCCAGCACCGGTGTCTGTCTGACCGGGCGGGTGGCATTCAAAGCGGCGTCACCGACGGCCAGAATCAGCGACGGGCGGTCTTCGCGCACGATGCGGACAACGTCCACATCGGCGTAGTCGGACAGGACGATAACACGCTCGGAAGCGGTGGTGCCGTTATGGAAGCCTTTCAGCACCTCATCGTAAGCCGGATTACGGCGGCTCTGTAGGATGAGCACGTCGTAGGCTTGAGCCAGCGCGGGGAGCAGGGTCGCCAGGGCGACTATCACAATGACCAGGCGCCGCATCAGAAGTTCACCCTGAGGCCGCCGTCAAACCATCGTCCGGTGGTTGGAAAATAATCACGGTAATAGTAGGGAGAGTTGAAAAGATTGTGTCCGGAGAAGAATAGTTCCAGAGACGTGTCTTCTCGTTTGAGCAGAGTCGCTCCCAGATGCAGATCCCAGATCAGGCCGCCATCTTTTGCATTATAATCGGGAGGGGAATTCCAGAAAATGTGACGGCCATTCAGCCAGCCACGGAAGATCTTGTCATTATAGCGCAGCGCAACCTGAAGAGTGTTTCGTGCTGTATCCGGTGTGACTTGGGAGCTGTCACCGGAGCGGATCGTATCGGTAAACGTATATCCGGCACTTAAAGAGGTGTTGAACACCGGTTTGGTGCGAACTTCCAACTCAGCACCCAAAGCAACGCGCCGTTCCGGGATAGTCGAGTCCAGATTGAGTGAATCAACGACATTCCAGGTCTCGTTGCGGAACAGTGAACCCTTTACCCACAGATAGGGAACGGCGCTGCTTTCGGCACCGATATGGGTAGTCCAGATTTTTGCGAGTGCGGCGGTATCATCTACAGACAGTTCCGGCAAACCATGCCCCAAACCGGTATAGGCGCGCAACAGCATGCTGTCGGTCAGTTGCCAGGTCGCGCCCAGAAATGAACTGAAATTGTCACCGGCGGTCTGGGTATGATCGAGACGAACACCGGGGTTGAAGCTCAGGGGGCCGACGGTTATGGTGTCATTAAGGTAGAGGCACCAGCGATCCGCTTTTCGTCTGTATGGAGCATATGTGGTGCCGCCATCCGGTGAATTTGAGTAGGATTCCAGATGATTGTAGTCGCTCCCCGCAACCAGCAGATTATTGTCTCCCCGCCAGATCAGTTTGGCGCTCACCCCGTTTACCTCATCCTCGTCAACCCCGTTTTGAACGGGTTGCCAGGCCAGGCCGTCACTGATATTGGTGTAGCTGCTGCGAGGATTCAAGAAAAAGTGGCGACCAGTCAGTTCAAGTTCCAGGCGACTATTCAGGTGCTGCCGGTAGCCAAGCGATGCCATCCAGCTCTTGCTTTCCATAGTCTGATTCAAGTCAGCCTGTGGAACGTAGCGTAAACCATAATCAGCACGATTGTACCCGAAGGTGCTCCAAAGCTGCCCCTGGTCAGGAAGATCATAGACAAGTTTCGCATACACCTGATTGGTATATGCCTGTCTTCCAGGGAGCAACCCATTGGAACCGAGATACCCGCCGGAAAGATAGTAGCCCAGTTTCCCCGATGACCCGCTCAGTTCGGCGCGAGTGTCGGCGGTGGTGCTCTCACCGATGGAGGCAGTAGCCGAACCGCCGAGTACACGTGAAGATGGTGTTTTGGTGATGACGTTGATGACGCCGCCCAGCGCTTGCCCCCCGGAGGTGGCGGAAGGCCCCTTGATGATCTCGATCCGTTCGATAATCTGAGCCGGGATGCTCGATACATCGGAAAAATTGCTGCCGAGACTGGTTATCGCAACCCCATCAAACAGCACCTGAACATGCCTGAAATCACTGCTATGCAGGAAGGTGAACGGCGGCACACCCGGCCCGCCGTTGTGTTCAAGTTGAATGCCGGAAACAGTATCAAGGACATCAGTCAGGGTCTGGGCGTTGAGCGCCCGGATATCGGCGGCAGTTATTACCGTGACATTTTCAGCTGTTTGGGAGAGCGGTTTGGGAACTCGTGATACGGAGGAGAGCTGTTCCTGGAAGGCACTGAAAAGTTCAGTGACATCTGCTTCTTCCTCGCCACGCGAAAGAGATGGAGCAAGCAAAAGTGCCAGACAGATGGCTGGTAAAAGTGCCCGAAGGCTATGGAGAACAGTAAGTCTGCGCATGGAAAATAGTACGTGCTTGTTAGCATGAAAATGGCATATTGTCCATGACCGTTTTATATATTCGAAAAGGGGGTGATGCGAATGAATAAGGTACGCGATGATCTGGTAGTGTTGGCGGAAGGGAGTGAAGAAGCAGTGGTACAGGCCTGCTGCAAGTCGACAGGTTTAGCCAAACTGTAAAAACGCCGTATTTGTGCGGAGAGAGGAGTATCTCTCCGCACCAAAGGATTTTCATGCGCATTACCTGCTATCTGAAAACGTATCCCTGCCCGGATAAACCGGGGCGGATTCTACTGGTTGCCACCCGGCGCTGCTCAGTGTTGGAGCTTTCCACAGAACTGTGGAACAGGATGCGAGATGGCAGTGACCTATCTCGAAATGAGCGTGAAACCTTTATCCGCCTGGGGGTTCTGGTCTCTGATCGAGATGCTGAACGCGAAGAAATGCGGGCTACTTTTGAGACCATAAACCGCACAAGCCGCCATCTTGAAATATCAGTGACTCTGACTCTGGAGTGTAATCTTGCGTGTCCCTACTGCTACGAAGCGCCTTTCCGGGGTCGGTATGTCATGAGCCCAGAGACTGCCGACCTGCTGATACAGAGGTTACGCGAGTGTATGGCCGATGGCATGGATGTTACGGTAGATTTCTATGGCGGCGAGGCTCTGATGCGGCTTGATCTGCTGCGGATGATTGCTGCCCGTCTGCAAGACGCTGCTACCCGGTGCGCAGTCGCCTTCGACTTCAACCTCTTTACCAACGGTGTCCTGCTGACCCGTTGCGTTGTGAAGGAGTTGCTGCCGTTGGGCTTGAAAGCGGTGCGGCTGACTATTGATGGCCCGCCCGACATCCACAACGTCCAGCGCCCTTTTATCTCCGGCCAGGGGAGCTTTGCCGTCATCATGGCCAACCTGCGCGACATTCACACGCTTGTGCCGGTGGATCTGGGGGGTAATTATACCCGTGAGAATTACCAACGCTTCCCGGAACTGCTTGATTTATTTGTTGAACAGGGGATTGAACCAGCCAGAATGAAGGCGATTTCGTTTTCTCCGGTCATGCCCAGGGCAGACGGCAGCGTTGCTGGTGATTTCGGTTCCACCTGCGCATGCACGGCTGAGTAGTGGGCTATTGAGGCCAACTTGTTTCTACGTGAAGAAATCATGCGCCGTGGCTTTCCTGTAGCTAAACTTCAGGCGAGCGCCTGTATGATCGAATTTGCCAACGATCTGGTCGTGGGATATGACGGCAGCCTTTACAAATGCCCGGTGTTTATGGGGCAGGAGGAAATGTGTATCGGTTCTCTTGCCGACGGCATCAGCGACTACCGCGAATCTCACAATCTGGACATCTGGAAAAACGACGAATGTCTGGAATGCGCCTATCTGCCGCTCTGTTTCGGCGGCTGCCGCTTCTTCCGCCTGCTCAAAACCGGCGCTATCGACGGCGTCGACTGCCGCCGTGCCATGCTGGACGCCTCGTTGGAGAGGATCGTGCGGCAAGATGTGAAACGGGAGCGCGAAGTCTCGTAGGTTGCGTTAGCGGCTTGATCGCGTAACGCAACATGGCTTCGTCGCGTTGAAAAGGCTTACGCGACCTACGCACTAAAAGTCCATAATTCAATTCGTAGGGGCGCGGTCTGTGACCCGCCCGACTGCGATGGCCCAATCATTTAATTGCAACATCACGCATAGTGCAACAGGGTGGGTCTGAGACCGCGCCCCCGAAAAATGTTCCACCGCCGGGAAAGATACTATCAAACACTATCAGAATGCTATATATCATTGATATATACCCAAAAGGAGGCTCATGATGAATAAGACTGCTAAAATATTTCAGAACGGTCGTAGCCAGGCGGTGCGTTTGCCGGCTGAATTCCGGTTTTCTACCCATGAAGTTTTCATTGAGCGTCAAGGTGATTCGATTATTTTACGGCCTAAGCCAGAGAGTTGGGATGACTTTTTCTCGCAGCCCTCAAAGGTACCATCTGATTTTCTTTCTGACAGAAACGATGTCCCGCCTGAAACACGGGAGTTGTTTTGATGCGCTATATGCTCGATACCAATATCTGTAGTTACATCCTCAAAAATCATCCTGCTTCAGTAAAGCAGAAATTGGAAGAGGTTGGCGCTGGAAATATATGCATTTCAGCAATTGTACTCGCTGAATTATACTACGGTGCCGCTCGCCATCCTAAAGGCATTGTCATACGGCGCGAAATTTATAACTTCGTATCGAGATTGGTTGTGATTCCCTGGGATGAAAACGCCGCAGATCATTATGGGGCGATCAGAGCCTCTTTGGAAAAAACCGGCTCTCTTGTAGGTGCCATGGATATGTTAATAGCTGCCCATGCCATGAGTTGCGGTACCACACTTGTAACCAACAACCTGAGAGAGTTTGACCGAATAAAAGGACTGACTTCGTTAAACTGGATTTAGGGATACATTAAAAATCTTACGCCGCCCGCATGGTGCTGAACAGCAGGTCAACCTCGTGGCTGATTTCGGTGAATTCGTCGTCCAGACTGGATAGGAAATTCTCCAGGCCGGGGCCGAGCGACTGGACCGAAAGCTGCGTCAGGATCTCCCAGGCGTGCTCCTCCGAATCACCCGGTATGCTGGCCTGGGCGACACTGCTGGCTTCAACGTGCGAGAGACAGTAAAAATCAGCCAGCGCAACCACGGCGGTCAGAAGCGGGTCATCCGTCGATGATTCCGACGTGTGATGATGCGAGATGACATCACTGTAGCTGGCCGGGAAATTCCAGCGCTGAGCCAGGCAGAGGCCTACTTCTGCGTGCGTGGTGCCGAAAAAATCATACTCGGCCTCGTAGGTGGTCGTGCTGGTGTTGCTGATACTGGCCAGCATCTGGCCATATTCCTCGTGGCGGTAATGCCCCAGAAAAACCTTGCCGATATCGTGTACAATCCCCACCAGATAAGCCTTTTCGATATCCGGATAGCCGATTTTTTCAGCGATATGCCGCGACATGGCACCGACGCTGAAGGAGTGCATCCAGAATATCTCCATATCAAAAGACTGCGTTTTTTTGTCGAAACTCTTGACAAAGTAACTGGTCAGAATCATTTCACGCACGCTCTTGAAACCGAGGAACAGGAGCGCCCGCTTGACTGAGGTGATTTCACTGCTGACGCGGTAGAGCGGCGAGTTGATAATCCTCAACACTCTGGCAGCCAGCACCTGATCGGAAAGGATCAGATCCGCAATCTCATCCGGTTCGGCATCGGCGCTCTCCAATAATGCAACAACCTTTGAGACAATGGCCGGGATGGTCGGCAGATCGCTGACATCCTTGAACAGCTTGCGGGCTTGTATCATCATGGCTACTTTTTCCACGGTGCGTTCCTTTCATCCTGCTTCGATAACAGGATATATAAACCGGGAGTTGTTGCGCCCGGAAAAATATAGATCAGTCGTGCCTCAGGCGGGCTGGTACGTATGACCTGCGAAGTCAGGCCGAGTGTGGCCGCCAGCTTCTGGACGACAGTTTCCGGCGTGTCGTTTCCGGCGATGTTCATCAGGCGTGTCCGGTGCGGAGCGAGTCGCCAGGAGAAGGTTTTTTCTTCATTCTTGGCCAGGCCGCAGGCGATAACGGCCACCACGTTGTTATGCCTGATCGCGTAGGGCGCGGCCAGCTGGACGCCATGCAGCGCTTCGGCGGTTGAAATGGGGGCAGAGAAGGCCTCAAACAGTTTCGGCATCAGCTCACAGGGGGGAACTGAGGCCGGTATCTTTACGACGGTTGCAAACGCGGGTGACGGAATCGAGGTTGGAGAGGGAAGCTTGTGCAGCAGGCGCAATGATTTCGAGGCTGAGGCGGGGGCGGCTGTAACCGGGGTGGCAGGCGGAAGCGGCTTGAGTCTGGCCGGTCGCTTTACCTGCGGTTTTTTGGGCGCGGTGATCGTTGCCGGAGCTGTTTTGGGCGCTTTTGGCGCTATCGGGGCGACGGTTGGCTTGGGGGCAGCTTTTGGATCCGCAGCCGGTGGCGCAGTCAATTTTTTGAGGGTGGAGATATCCAGTTCAAAGGAGGGCTGTGCGAAGGCAGCCGACGTCATAAGCAGCATCAGGAAGAGCGGAAAGATGAAGCCGGGAATCATAATGCTGCCTTTCATCAGAGTTTTTCCAGCAGCAGGAGAAATGCTTCCTCATCAAGCACCGTCACGCCCAGATCGCGGGCCTTGTTCAGCTTGCTGCCGGCCTCGTCGCCCGCTACCAGATAATCCGTTTTTCGGGAGACGGATCCTACCACATTTCCCCCTTCATCCTCCACCAGTTTTCTGGCAGAGTCGCGGGTGAAACGGGTCAGGGTGCCGGTGAAGACGAAACTTTTGCCGCTCAGCCGTCCGCCAACCTTTTTTGTGGCGACGCTCAGGGTGACGCCGGCTTCCTGCATACGCCTGATTATATTCAGGTTGTCGGACGTATCAAAGAAGGTGCGGATGCTCTGTGCAACCGTTGCACCTATATCGCGAATGCTGGTTAATTCAGACAGGCTGGCCTTTTGCAGATCATCCAGATTGCCGAAGGCCTGCGCGATGGTTTTGGCGGTGCGTTCACCGACGTGACGGATGCCGAGCGCGAAAATGAAGCGGTACAATTCGCGCTGCTTGCTGGCCTCCAGCGCCGCCAGAAGGTTGGCGGCCAGGGTCTCTCCCATCCGTTCAAAGCGCATGAAATCAGCTTTCGTAAGCGTGTACAGATCGGCGACGTTATGCACCAGCCCTAAAGAAAGCAGCTGTTCGATGAACCTGTCACCCAGCCCGTCAATATCCATGGCGCCCCGCGAGGCAAAATGCTTGATCGATTCACGAATCTGCGGCGGGCAGGAGAGCCCCATGCAGCGCAGTGCAACTTCATCGGCGATGCGCACCACTGCCGAGCCGCACTCCGGGCAGGTTTCCGGCGGTGGCAGGAAGCGCTCCACCCCACTGCGACGCTCGGTCAGCACCCGCACGACGGCCGGAATGACGTCGCCGGCCCGCTCGATCACAACGGTATCGCCGATGCGAATATCCTTGATGGCCATTTCATCCCAGTTGTGTAACGTGGCGCGGGCGACGGTGACTCCGGAGATATCGACCGGTGTCAACTGTGCCACCGGCGTAATGACGCCGGTACGCCCGACCGACAGCAGGATATCCTCCAGCACGGTTTCAGCCTGGCGCGGTGGGAATTTTGCGGCGATGGCCCAGACCGGCGAACGGCTCTTTTCACCCAGCTCGCGCTGCAGCGGATAGGAATCAACCTTGATGACCGTGCCGTCGATTTCGTAGGGGAGCAACTCGCGCAGCTCCTGCAGCTCCTGATAATAGGCGACGGCGCCTTCGATATCGGCAACCTTGCGGATCAACGGATTGACCGGCAGTCCCCAGCTCTCCAGCGTCCGCAGAAACTCTTCTTGTGATTCGAACTGAGACCCTTCAACGAAACCGGGTGCATAACAAAACAGCGAAAGCGGGCGGCGGGCGGTGATGCGCGGGTCGAGCTGGCGCAGCGAACCGGCGGCGGCGTTGCGTGGGTTGGCAAAGGGTGGCTCGCCGTTTTCCTGCTTGTCACTGTTGATCTTCTGAAAGGCGGCCAGCGAGAGATACACCTCGCCGCGCACCTCCAGGAGTGGTGGAATGTTGTCGCCATGCAGCCGCAGCGGCAGGCCGCGCAGCGTGCGGATGTTGGAGGTGACATCCTCACCGGTCAGACCATCGCCTCGCGTGGCGGCCACGGTCAGCAGGCCATCGATGTACACCAGCTCGATCGCCAGCCCATCCATCTTCGGTTCGCACACGTAGGCCAGCGCGGTGCCCTCCGGTAATCCCAGCTCCTTCCTGACGCGCGCATCCAGTTTGGAACGGATTTCATCGCTATTGGTGGCGTTATCAAGCGAGAGCATCGGCAGACGGTGCGTTACCGGCTGAAAACCGTCCAGAGCGGCGCTGCCGACCCGTTGCGTGGGGGATTCGGGCACGACCAGTTCCGGAAAACGCTGCTCCAGTTCCTGTAATTCCCGGAAGAGGGCGTCGTACTCGGCATCGCTTATTTCGGGGGCATCCTGCTGATAGTAACGGCGGTTGTGATAGTCGATCAAGGTATGCAGTTCGCGGACCCTTAGTCCGGCGCTCTGGAAGGGGGCGGCGATATCGGTAAAAGAGAGCTGCATCGGTGCCTCGCGGGATTGGTTGACTTCGCGGCAGGGTACAGTAAATAACAGACAAAATCAAATAGAGACGGTGGTGATTCATATTTGTTCTTTACATTAATACGAATGACTATTATTTTGTACCTTATTGGAGGTACAAATGAAGCCGTGGAAACGAATTATAGCTGACTCACAGGAGCGCGATTATTGTCACGTAGTGTCGCGTGATATTGAAATTCCGCTTGATTCCGGCAAGATCATTTCGCTGATCGGTGTTCGTCGTAGCGGCAAGACCAATATCCTCTACGCGCTGATACATCGCTTGCGCCAGACAGTTCTCGCCGATTCAATAGTTTACATCAACCTGGAAGACGACCGGCTGTTTCCCTTAACTCCCCATGATCTCGCTGAATTTCTCGATTCTTACTATGAGCTGTATCCGCACAATCGTGACAGACGGGTATATTTCTTTTTTGATGAAATCCAGAACGCACCGGAATGGGAACGCTTTATTCGCCGCTTAGGCGATACGGAAAATTGTTCCGTGTTTGTAACCGGCTCTTCAGCAAAACTGCTCAGCCATGAAATAGCATCATCACTGCGAGGTCGCACAATCCCTTTTGAGGTATTTCCGCTCTCTTTCAGCGAATACCTTCGTTTTCGTGATATCAAACCGGGCCATTCATCGCGCACGGTTTCTCTGATTAAAAACGCCTTTGCCGAATACTGCCGGAGTGGAGGTTTTCCGGAGACCGTCGGGGCAGACGACCTGCGCGTAAAGCAGATCCTGCACGAGTATCTGCAGATGATCATGTACCGTGACGTAGCCGACCGGCATAAGGTCGGTAATCTCTTTTTGCTCAAATCACTGATCAAGCACTGCTATGCTAATATCTCCAATCCACTCAGCCTCTCCAAGCTTTACAACGATTTCCGCTCACAGGGGATTCAGCTTTCCCGAAATACTCTTTTTGATTACATCTCGTACCTGGAGGACGCCTACGCGCTCTTTCTTGTGCCGGTCAACTCCGCATCGCAACGCGAGGTAATGCGTAATCCCCGGAAACTGTACGCCATTGATCACGGGCTGAAAGCGGTGGTTGATCTGGCAACCGGAGCTGATATCGGCAGGATTTACGAGAATATCGTTTTTCTTCAGTTACGCCGCACATGCCAGACTATCTGTTACGGAAGGCAAAAACAGGAGATCGATTTTGTACTGCCAGAGGGAAAATCACCACGTCTCATCAATGTGGCCTATGATATTTCCGACTTAGCTACCAGAAACCGGGAGCTGAATGGACTGAGAGAAGGAATGTTGGGACTGGGGCTACAGGAAGCGTTGTTGCTGACAGCGGATCTGGAGGAAGATGTGCAAACTGATGCAGGTATGATCAGGATCATGCCGCTGTGGAAGTGGCTGGTGGCAATCAGCTGATATGCTAAAGCAAACAAAATCTAATAAAAAAGGATTGCCAAAACTATGCATACAGCACAATTCAATCAGCTTACCACCTGGTTTGACGCCTACGTCCAGCCATTTTTGGAAACCGATGCCGAAGGGGTCAAAAATATTCAGCTCAAGATCGAGCATACCGGCAAAGTCTGCGAGGCCATGGCGCAGCTGGCTTCCGGAGAAAAACTCTCAGAGAACCAGACGCTGATCGCTTCTGCCGTTGCGTTGTTGCATGATGTCGGGCGTTTTCCGCAGTATCAACGCTGGCGGACCTTCCGGGACAGCGAATCCGATAATCATGCCCGTCTGGCGATAGACGTTATCCGTCAGGAAAAGCTGCTGGACAAATTCGATCCGGCCGAACGCCTGCTGATCGAAGAAGCGATCCGTTTTCACAACCTGCTGGAAGTGCCGGCGCAGTTTCAGTCAGCATCCCGGCTCTATATCAATCTGATCCGGGATGCCGACAAGATCGACATCTGGCGGGTATTTACCGAGCTGCTGGCGCAAGCACCCGAAGAACGGGCATCGGCGGCAACCCTTGGACTGCCTGATATACCAGATGAAGTTACGGCAGCTTGTGTGGCGGCGCTTTCCGGGGGCAGGATCGTTCAGTTGGACAGTGCCAGAACACTCAATGATTTCAAGCTGCTGCTGATCTCCTGGGTCTATGATCTCAGCTGTTCTACTTCCGGCCGGATTCTGCTGGAGCGTGGCTACATCCCGGCTCTGGCTGAATCTCTGCCGAAACGGGATGATGTCACTGCGGCCGTTGCGCAGGCGCAGAGTGCGCTTATGGTACTTTCAGCTTGACATATCGGCATCCGCTTTACACAATGCCGCTCCCGGTAACACCTTCACTGAACTGCGCGTACGATAAGGAGTTCCGATGTCAGATAAACATGTGATGCCCGTTGGCAAACTGCGCTGGAACTGTGATCCGGAGCTGCTTGGTTTTGAAACGACAGAGGAACTGCCGGACTTCAATGATGCCATCGGCCAGAAGCGCGCCCTGCGTTCGATCGATTTCGGACTGGGTGTTGATGCCGCCGGTTTCAATCTCTATATATCCGGCGAAACCGGTACCGGCCGCACGACGACCATTGCCAGTATCCTTAACAAACGGGCCGCCGGTGAGCCGAAGCCGAACGACTGGGTCTATGTCAACAACTTCAAGGATTCCGATTCTGCAATTTCGCTCGATCTGCCGACCGGTATGGGTAGTGAACTGGTAGCAGATATGAAGGAGCTGATCGAAGCCTTTCGCAAGGATATTCCCAAGGCGATCGAGAGCAGTGAGTATGAGAACCGCAGGAGTGAACTGCTAGAGCGCTATCAGGCCGCTACCAATGACCTTTTTCAGCAGCTGGAGAGGGATGCCGAAAAGCTGGGTTTTGCTCTGCAGCGCACGGTGTCCGGGTTGGTGATCGTTCCGCAGAAGGCGGGGCACAACTATACACAGGAAGAGTATGATGCTCTGAATGAAAAGAAACGCCAGAAGCTCGAAAAGCTTGGCAAAGAGCTCACCGAGAAATTAAACGATGTCCTGCATCAGGTTCGTGACCAGGAAAAGGCGACCAAAGAGGCTCTCTCTGCCGCTGACCGCGAACTGGGTATGTCCTGCCTCGGGCACCGGCTTGACCCTTTGCGCGCAAAATATGACGGCCTGACCAAAGTGCTTGCTTATCTTGAATCCGTTCAGGAGGACATCCTCAATACCCTGGACGACTTCAAACCGCAGGTTCAGCAACCGCAGATTCCGGGTATCAAGATGCCGCGTCAGGAGCCGACCTTTGACCGCTATCAGGTAAATCTACTGGTGGATAACAAGGCGTGTGAAGGGGCACCGGTGGTGTTCGAGTCGAATCCGACCTATAACAACCTCTTCGGGCGGATCGAGCATGTCATGCAGTATGGCGGGGTGGCGGTCACCGATTTTACGATGATCCGTTCCGGTGCACTGCATCGCGCCAATGGCGGCTATCTGGTTATCGATGCCCGCGAGGTGCTCATGAATCCCTTCGTCTGGGATTCGCTGAAGCGCTGCATCCGCAATAGCGAGATCCGCATCGAGGACGTGCTGGAGCAGTACCGTTTCATGACGATGGTCTCGCTTAAGCCGGAGCCGGTGCAGATGCGGGCCAAGATCGTACTGATCGGCACCCCCTGGATCTATTATCTGCTCTTTCACCTGGACCCTGATTATCGCAAATTTTTCAAGGTGAAGGCCGAGTTTGACAGCCGGGTGGCGCGCACGCCGGAAATCATGCACGATTATTCACTCTTTGTCGCCAGCCACTGCCGCTCGGAAGGATTACTTCCGTTTCACAAGAGCGGTGTCGCGGCGCTGCTGGAGCATACGGCCCGTATGGCTGATGATCAGGAAAAACTGTCATCCCAGTTTATGGAGATTGCCGATTTTATCCGCGAGACCAGCTTTTGGGCGTCCAAAGCGGGACGTACGATTATTGACGGTGATGATGTACGGGCGGCTGCCGAGGAGAGCCTCTATCGTGTCAACCGCATCGAGGAGCGTCTACAGGAGCTGTATGATGAAGGCACCATCATGGTGGACACTGAAGGCGCGGTGGTTGGCCAGATCAACGGTCTATCGGTGACCGGACTTGGCGATCATACTTTCGGTCGTCCGACCCGCATTACCGCCAGTGTCTATACCGGTCAGGACGGGATGGTCAACATTGAGCGTGAGGTTAAACTATCCGGCCCGATTCATGACAAGGGCGTGTTGATTCTGACCGGTTATCTGGGAGGGATGTTTGCCTCGGAACGGCCGCTGTCGCTTTCGGCGTCGATCTGCTTTGAACAATCCTACGATGGTATTGAAGGGGATAGCGCCTCTTCGACCGAGTTGTACGCGCTCTTGTCAGCGCTCTCCGGGGTGCCGATCAAACAGGGTATTGCCGTAACCGGCAGTGTCAATCAACGCGGAGTTGTACAGCCGATCGGGGGCGCTAATTACAAAATCGAGGGTTTCTACGCTGTCTGCAGAGCCAAGGGGTTAACCGGTAAACAGGGGGTTATGATTCCGAAAAGCAACGAGCGCCATCTGATGCTGCATGAAGATGTCGTCAGTGCCGTGGCGGCCGGTCAGTTTCATATCTGGAGCATTGAGACGATTGAGCAGGGGATAGAAATTCTGACCGGTACCAAGGCCGGCGAACGTGCCAAAAATGGCAGTTATCCCAAAGGGACCATCTATCACCTGGTAGATGAACGCTTGCGCGACATGGCGGATCGGCTGCAGGATGGAAAGAAAAAGGCGAAACCTGCTAAAAAACAGCATGTAAAAAAGGCTGATCAGATACTATAGCTGGAGCTGCTGGGTTATTCACCTTTGCAATCAAGATGACACGAACTGATGGCGAGACCGCTAAGGTTTTCAAAACCTCAGCGGTCTAATAGATGACAGCGTGGTTGCATTGTAGAATTAGCGACAGTCCGGTCTCCACAAGCAACCATCCTGGGCGCATTCGGCAGCCTGTCCGGTCTCAAAGCAGGGGATGTTATCTTCAGTCAGCTGGATGGCGCGGATCAGCTCAGCTTTTTTAAGTTTACCGACCTTGATGTCGTGCTGTTTGGCGATCTCTTTAATTTCTTCAAGTTTCATATCACTTTTCTCCCTTTTGTGTCGTCGGTGGAAACATTATGTTTCAGCGAAGTCTAGCGCACTTTTCTTCAGCGTCAAGTGTTGACACAGGAAAGGCGGATCATCTCCGCCTTTCCTGTGAAAAATGAGGTAGTGGTTACACCGTAATGCCGGCCAGGCGGAATAATGCCTCGCGATATTTATCGCCGGTTTTCTGCAGGATCTCAACCGGCAGTTCCGGTGCCGGTGCACATTTGCCCCAGTCGAGAGTCTCCAGATAATCACGCAGAAACTGCTTGTCAAAGCTTGCTTGCGGACCACCCGGTTGATAGGCTTCCTTCAACCAGAAACGGCTTGAATCAGGAGTCATACATTCATCAATGATGATCAATTCTCCATCATATACTCCGAATTCAAATTTGGTATCGGCAATGACAATCCCTTTTTGATCAGCCAGATCCCGTGCCCGCTTGTAAATCTTCAGTGTGTAGTCGCGTGCCTGCTCAGCCAGATCCTTGCCGCAGATCTCCACCATCTTTTCAAACGAGATCGTTTCGTCATGAGTGCCTAGATCAGCTTTGGTGGAAGGGGTGAAGATCGGTTCTGGCAGACGATCAGACTCTTTCAGTCCGGCTGGCAGCTGGATGCCGCTAATAGAACCGGTCGTTCTGTAATCCTTCCATCCGGAGCCGGAGAGATAACCGCGTACGATGCATTCGACCGGCAATGGAGTTGCCTTTTTGACCAGCATCGAACGCCCGGACAGAATTTCAGCATACGGCTGACAGGCGGCCGGGTAGTCAGCCACATCAATCGAAATGATATGGTTTTTGACGATATCTTCCATCTGGCGAAACCAGAAAGCTGAAATCTGCGTCAGGACGAAGCCTTTGTCCGGAATCGGTTCATTCATGATGACGTCAAATGCTGAAATCCGGTCCGAGGTGACCAGCAGGAGTGTTTCCCCCAGATCATAAATATCGCGAACCTTGCCGCGGGCCATTAACTTTAAACCGGGAAAATCGGTCTGCATAACAAGCGGTGCCATACTGTATCTCCTATTTATCGGCGATAAGTGCCGTGTTAATTTCGATCTTGGCTTTGGCCCGCAGATCTTTAAGCCATGTATCAAGAGCCTCATCCTGTTTTTTGGGAAGCATCTTCTTTTTCAGCTCTTCCTTGCCTGCATCAAACTGGGCTTTGGGAGCTTCAATCCGGTTTTTAACGCGAACGGCGTACCAGCGGTTGCCGACTTTAAAAGGTGTGGCGGGTGCCTGACCAGCAGAAAGCTTGAACACCGCTTCCATTATTTCGGGAGCAGCCCCTACACCCGGAATTTCGCTTTTGGCAGAGAAGCCGAAAGCAGCGATAGTCTGGGTTTTGAGAGCCGTTTTTGTAGATAACTGCCGGGCAGCATCTTCAGCCTTCTTTTTGGCCAATTCGATCGCCTTGGCAGCGGTTGCTTTTTCAACGACAGCAGCTCTGATCTCGGCCAGAGGAGGGACAGCCGAAGCTTTGCGCTCTTTGGCTTTCAGGATGTAAATTCCGCGTGTCGTTTCAACAGGACCGCCCAGCTCGCCCTGTTTCAGCTCAAGTGCTTTTTTGATAACCGCAGCTTCACCGGCCAGAGCTGCAGCAGGTGCAGCTGCTGAAAAGAGTGGTGTTTCCTGAACTTTTGCCTTAAAGGCGCTTGCAATCAGATTCAGGTCACCGGATTTGATGTTTTTGAAGAGCGTGTCGGCAGCTTGTTCATACGCCAGTTTGGCCCCCTTTTGTTTGAGAGCTTCACTCTTGACTTTATCTTTGACTTCAGTAAGCGGCTGGATGCCGTTCTTGCCTTGCCAGCGGTCGATGTTCTTCTGATAGTAGGTCTGGATTTCATCTTCCGTAACAGTCAGCGTTGCAGACGGTGTCGTTGTGTCCAGAAGGATGTAGGAGAGGGCAACTTTTTCCGGTGTTTTGAATTCCGCCTGGTTTTTCTGCAGGTAATCACTCAGTTCAGCATCGGTCAGCTTGACTTCTGCCGCTACATCTGCGGGTGCGTAAGCGACATACTCCAGTTCCAGTTTGTCATTTTCCTTTTTGTACTGCGCCAGAGCATCAGCATCTGTTACGACAGCTTTATCCTTGATCGACTGGCGGGTCTTTTTCAGCACGACCTCCGCCTCCTGCCCCTCTTCAAAATCCTTTGGTGTCATGCGATTCGATTTCAGCAGCTGCTGATACTGGTCAAAATTGAATTTGCCATCCTTCTGGAACATCGGCATAGCTTCGATCGAATTGGACACTTCATCCTTGGAGGCCTTGATGCCCAAGGCTTTGGCTTCCTTCATAACCAGCAGGTTGTCAACCAGTCCGTCCAGGGCAACTTTTTTGAGGTTAAGCATTTTTTCCATTTCCGGCGGAATGGATTGGCCGTAGATCTGCTGGTACATATTACGGATACGCTGATAGGCGCTCTGATATTCTTCCAGTTTGATGCGGGTGCCGTTTACTTTGGCTGCATAGCCGCCCTGGCTGCCCCCCATACCTTCACTCCCTTTGCCCCATACCAGGAAAATCGTACCGATAAACGAAAGCACAATTATTACAAATACAATTTTTATGATAATTGACTCTTTCTTACTGCGAATGATGCTCAGCATAAACGGGGTACTCCTTGCCGGATAGTTTAGGTATGCAAAACGCCGCTGGATTGGCGGCGGGAGCGACATACTACTATACGTACCCCCTTAATGCAAGAGCTGTTTGTGCCCGCTCGAAAGCCCGGATTCGATGCTGTGCCGGAATATATTGATTGAGTTTAGAGAACTCTTCAGGTACGATTTCCTCTCTGTTTGTAACTGTTTTTTCCATCTCACCATGAGGAGTCTCGAGAATATGACCACCGAATATGTTCCAAAATGGATCGCCTGGGAAACCACTCAACGCTGCAATCTACACTGTGTTCATTGTCGCTGTTCGTCTGAAGATACTTCTTCAGAAGGTGATTTTACGACGGAAGAGGGCAAAAAACTTCTGAGAGATATTGCCGACTTCTCCAAGCCGGTTGTCGTTCTTTCCGGGGGGGAGCCGCTTATGCGCCCAGATATTTTTGAGCTGGCGGAGTACGGAACGTCACTTGGTCTGCGCATGTGTATGGCGACCAATGGTTCGCTGGTTACGGATGACGTCTGTCAGAAGATGAAACAGGCCGATATTAAAATGGTTTCTTTATCACTGGATGGATCAAATGCCGAAGTTCATGACAATTTTCGCCAGTCTCCCGGTTCATTTGAAGGTGTTGTCCGGGCAGCAGAAATTTTCAGGCGAAACGGCCAGAAATTTTTGATCAACTCCTCATTCACCAAGCGCAACCAGACCGATATTGCCGCAACATTCAAAACAGCAAAGGGTCTGGGAGCAACAGCCTGGTACATGTTTATGATCGTCCCTACCGGACGCGGCGAAGAGATCATGAGTGAGCTGATCTCAAAAGAGGATTACGAAGAAATTCTCGACTGGCACTACCAGCAGGAGAAGATGGAAGATGATATCCTGATGCGGCCGACTTGCGCCCCGCATTACTACCGGATTGTGCCGCAGAAAGCGAAGGCCGAAGGAACAAAATTTGAGCGCCGTTCGCTGACCTTTTCAACCGGTGGCGGAAAAGGGTGTATCGCTGCCCAGTCCATCTGTCTGATCGACTGTTATGGCAACGTCAAGCCATGTTCTTACTTCCACCGCACCGCCGGCAATGTCAAGCAGATCCCGTTTCGGGAAATATGGGAAAAATCAGAGCTCTTCAGCGACCTGCGTGATTTTAAAGCATACAAGGGTAAATGCGGCCAGTGCGAGTATCTCAACGTCTGCGGTGGCTGTCGTGCGCGGGCTGATGCTGTACATGGTGACTACATGGAAGAGGAACCGTTTTGCAACTACGTCCCGATAAAATTGCAGCGTGAAGAATCAAAATAGCATAGATGTAACTTTTTTGTTGACATTAATCTCTTTCTGAATGTATAAAAAAAATCCTTTTTGCCCAGGTAGCTCAGTCGGTAGAGCAGAGGATTGAAAATCCTCGTGTCGGCGGTTCGATTCCGTCCCTGGGCACCACTTAACTACATAGGATCACAAGCATAAATGGAGGCTCTTGATACCGATCAAGGGTCTTCTGTTTTTTCGTTGTGTAATTCCTGTGTAATCGTGCCCAAAATTCCCGCCTCACGTCATGCAATCTTCATCCGGTTTTCAAGTTTATCCATTGCTGTCTGAATATGTGCGCCGTTCTGGTGAGCATAACGCTCAACCATTATAAGCGTCTTGTGCCCCGAAATCCGTTTAACTGTCGGCAGGTCAACGCCTGACTGCACAAGATGTGTTATTGCGGTATGCCGCAAAGTATGCCTGACAACCTCATCAGGGTTGAGTCCGGCAGCTTCCACAACGCGACGGTAAACCTTGCGAACATCTACGGTGTGCCCTGCTTTTGAGCCAATGGAGGGAAACAGCCAGGGTGTGCCTTTAGGAAGAGCGGCAAGATAACCTTCAAGAAATTTGGCAAGGTGCTTTGTGATAGGCTGTTCCCGCATACCGGCTTTAGCCTTCGGAATGAAAATTACTTTCTTTTCAACATCAACATGCTCACGGCGAACGCTCAAAATCTCCGACTTCCTCATGGAGGTTTCCAGGCCAATGACAATGAAAGGATAAATCTGGGCGTTCTGGTCTGCCTTGGCGCATTCGATCAATGTCTTGATCTGATCAATGGTGAGATAAACAATTCGGCCTTGATCTTCCTGGTGGCGGCGGATTTTTGCCGGTCGTGCGGGCATCCATCCCCATTCCACAGCCTTATTGAAAAGGTGCGACAGCACGGCCAGCTCCCGGTTGACTGTCCCTTTACTGGTGAGTTTCAGCTTTGTCTCGTCCTTCGGCTTTTGCTTCTCTCCGCCGGAAATTGCCTTTTCCTGTGACCGCTGTTTTTTGTAGCGTTCAATTTCAAAGCTGGTGATTTTGGAAAGCGGCATATCTCCGAAAAACGGTATGAGGTGCTGATTCAGTCGGCGGCGCTTGGCGTCAAGATCCTTGCCCCCTTCCTCTTCCTGCTTCTTCAGATATTTTCCGCCCGCCTCTTTGAAGCTGAGGGCAATTTTGCGCCCTTTGGGAAGCGCAAGCCGATCATCACGGGCGTCACGGCGTACCTTCTCGATAAACTCTTCAGCTTGGGTGCGGGTGGTGCCGTCTGATTCTCTGCCAATGACGCGGTGAATGCGCTGGCCGTCAACCATGACATTGACGGTAAACACGCCGTCATTGTTTGCCAGACGCTCAAAGGTGATGCCGTGCTCGTTCATCGTGTCGCCAGGTTTCAGCTTGCGCATGGCCGGGCGGGTCAATTTCGTAAATGCTTTTGCCATGTCAAGCCTCCGTTATCTCGGAAAGTGCTGTTTGTGGTAGTTCACCGGCAACAACTTTTTGAAATGTATTCCAATGTGTCCGTAATATGGAAAAGTTGAAGTTGTCCTCCTCGATCCTTACAGATTTTGATCCATCGTCGTTCTGCAAATTCTGTTTCCCCCATAATCCACGGCACTCCCTGATATGCTTCCACAACACTTGCTCATCATGGTTAAGCAATTCAGGGTAATGAATGGCCAGCTTTGCAAAACGATCAGATTCGTCTACATCCCATAAGACAGTGGCTTCAAGTGCAAGACTGCGAGAAAAATCATTATTCACTAGCATTGGCACACGGGTCAAGGCATCTTCGATAGACCATTCTATGAAGCTGGACAACGTGCGCCTGTGCTTACGCGCAGCAAGCTCGGCTAAGTAACGCAATTTTGGATCGAGCCTAACTGTTACTGTTTCCGAGCGAGACAGTTTGCTTCCACCTCCGGCTTTTCGTTTTGTTGAGTCCAATACTTGCTGAGCTTCATCAATCGCTTCATCCAATTCTGCACACTGCTTTTGTAGCTCTTTTCCCATAATTTTCTATCCTCCGTGTCTAAAGTTCTCCAAACTTCTATTCAATCTATCACCACACGTATTAACTTGCAATACATTTTTATCTCGATTATTCTTGTATTGTCTTTCAATACACAGGAGGTATTACCAATGATAGATCAAGTGCAGGTAAAAGAAAAAGAAGTGATCATGTTCCCTGATGGCCGTTTGGATGTAAAAAACGCGGCTACCTATATCGGCTTGTCAGAAAAAACGCTGGCGATGATGCGCTGCGAAGGTTCCGGGCCAAAGTTCATCAAGCTGGGTCGAATATTTTACTTCCGCGAAGACCTGGACGCGTGGATTCGATCAGGGAGAGTCAGCAGCACGGCACAGCAGGTAAGACTCGTATCTGCATCTTGAATGAACCACTTAACCGTTTAACGCAAATTTCATAGGAGGGCACAACATGGCCCTTGATCCTCAACATCTTGCCGACCTGCACAAGTCCGGCCTTACAGACGCTACAATCGAGCAGGCCGGTTTCGTCTCGCTCCGGCCATGCGACATTGAGCGTGAAACCGGCGTCGGCGCTCTGCCGGTTCTCTCTGTCTATCGGATACCGTTTGATAATGGCTATTCAAGATTCAAACTGTTCTACAGCGAGGATGCGCCCGTCGGGGTAAAACGGCCAAAGTACATTCAAAAATCAGGTCAGGCAAACCGTCTGTATATCCCGGCCACGCTGGCGGAATCCGAGTTGCAAAGTTTCTCAACGCTCTACTTCACCGAAGGGGAGAAAAAGGCATTGAAGGCCACTCAGGAGGGTTTACCCTGTATCGGTATAACCGGCTTGTGGAACTGGAAGCGTAAAGGGACTGATGATCTTATCCCGGATTTTGGCAAGATCAATCTTGCTGGTCGTGAAATCGTCATTGTTCCTGATAGCGACTGGCTCGACTTGGGCAAGGATGAGAATCCAAAAAACCTGAAAAGCGCGGTGTACCGATTTGCAACCGCCTTGATGCTGCGCGGCGCTGTTGTGAAAATTGCCTATCTGCCCGCCGATAAAACCGGCAAGGTGGGGCTTGATGACTATCTGATGCAACATTCAGTAGCTGACTTCTCTGAACTGAAACATGAAAAGGTTTTTCCTCGGTCATGCTTCCGCAACGAAGTCGGGAGCCTGTACTTTTACGGCGTCAAGGATGGTATGTTTGAAACGCCGGTCAAAATCGCTGCCGCTGTTGAGGTTCTGGCCTTCACCCGTGACAACCGCAATGAAGCATGGGGCAAGATGCTTCGTTTCCGGGACAAAGACAATGTAGATCACTTCTGGGCAATGCCGATGGAATTGCTATCAGGCGACGGCAGCGAGCTACGCAGCAAACTTTATGAAAAGGGGCTTCCGTATATTTCTGTTGGCAGAAAACACCGGCCACTGTTGCTGAACTATCTGCAAACGGCACAGCCTGACAAGGGCCGCCGTGCTCGTTGCGTGGATCGTACTGGTTGGCATGATGAAAGTTTGTTCGTGCTTCCAGTCGGCAGTATCGGCACTAATGGTGATGAGCCGATTGTGTATCAGGGTAAAACCGATCCGGTCATTTCTCAAAAGGGGAGTGTCCAGGACTGGATTGAGAACGTCGGCATCTATTGCGTTGGTAATTCACGATTGCTGTTTTCCGCCTCAATGGCATTTGTTGCGCCGCTCCTGTATTCCGTATCCACCGAAAACTTCGGTGCCAATCTGTTCGGTAGCTCGTCAACCGGCAAGACAACCGGCCTTAAGGTTGCCTGTTCAGTTTGGGGTGGGCGTGAATATATGCTGCGCTGGCGTGCCACCGGCAACGGGCTTGAAGGCATCGCCACCGCTCACAATGACTTATTCATGGGGCTTGATGAACTGGCGCAAGTATCGTCACACGAAGCGGGAGAAATTGCCTACATGCTAGCGAACGGCGCAGGCAAAACCCGTGCAAATCGGGACGGCGAGGCAAGAGCATCAAAAAAATGGCGAACCTGTTTTCTGTCCACCGGAGAGATTACCCTTTCTGAGCATGTGGCATCCAGCGGCAAAAAGATCAAGGCGGGGCAAGAGGTACGGCTTGCCGATATACCCGCCGACACGGGGAAACACGGGCTGTTTGAGGATCTTCACGGATTCGATAACGGGGCAAAACTGTCACAACATCTAAACGCCGCTGTCGGTGATTATTACGGAGCCGTCGGCATTGCCTACCTGATGCAGGTTGTTGAAGATGCACAAGAGCTGCCGGACGCTATCAGAAAAGAGCGTGCCGCCTTTGTCGCTGCCGTATGCCCAAAGGGAGCGGACGGGCAAGTAAGCCGTGTTGCCGGTTTCTTCGGGCTTGTGGCGGCAGCCGGGGAGTATGCCACCATTAACCGGCTTACCGGCTGGCAGGAGGGGGACGCCAGAACCGCCACTGCCGTCTGCTTCAAAGCATGGCTGGACAACAGGGGTGGTGCCGGAGCCAAAGAGGTTGACCGGATTCTTGAAGATGTCCGGCTGTTCATCGAAAATCATGGTGATTCCCGCTTTGCACTCAAAGACGGTGATGATACCCGTACCATAATAAACAGGGCTGGATACCGGGATAATGAGCATTACTACATTCTGCCGGAAACCTTCAAACGGGAGATTCTGAAAGGTCACAATGTCGCCCTGGCAAAGAAGGTCTTGATTGAGCGCGGCATTCTCCAGCCCGGAAACGACACCAACAGGCACACCAAGAAAATCAGGATTGATAACCAGACCATGAATGTCTTTGTCATAAACGCCGATAACCTCAACGGGGTGGGCGAACCATGATCGGCAATCTTGGCAGGGTGGCATACTCCCCCATATCACATAATGACGAGAACAACGGGAACAGTGGGAACATACCCCGCAAGCCCACACCGATACTGAATCAGCAAAAAGAAAGTCTGTTCCCGTGGCATGAAAACAGACCGGGAACAGCGGGAACACGGGGGGAGAGGTCAGCGCCTGTTCCCGATGTTCCCGAATACCTGAACGTAACCGGGAACAACAGCAACAACAAAAATACAATTCAAAAACAGCCGGTTATCAAACCTGTTCCCGTGGTTCCCGCTGTTCCCGTAATAAATACAGTTACAACGGATAAACTGATATTGACGAAACCCTGCTACTGGTGCAAGTCAACTGATATGTGGCTTGTGAACATACCGGAAACAACATGGCGCTGCCGACGCTGCCACCCACCTGCACCTGGAGCGGAGCGGACACCTACTTGAAAGGAGAACATATACCATGACACCGGAACAATTCTTGGATGCGACACGAAGAGCAAAGTTTCATAGCTTGATGACCAGATACGGGAAACTTCACGATGAGGGGCGAGGCGATGCAGATGAGTCGCTTGATATTCTGGCGGAGGCGTTGACGTTATGCCCACCTGAATTCAAAACGAAACTGGATGAAATCACCACTGAGGTGTTTGGTAAAATGCCAACTGCCGAATATTGTGATGATGACGGAAACCCCTGCTACTCCATACCACAATTAGAAAAATGGCTCGGTCACAAAATCGATCCGAAAGACATAGAGCGAGTCAAGAAACGTCACCCCTCCCCCGGTACTATCCACAGGTTGCAATGATGCAAAATCCATGCAAGCAAACACCGAAAGGATAGGCACAATATGGCACAAAAAAGCATAAAAAAGACAGTACCCCCGGCTTCTTCAAAAACCAAATTTCTCCGGTCATTTTCTGAGAGCCAAACCTTCAATATATCGGATAGCTGCAAGGCCGCAGCAATAGGCCGTAGGACATTTTACAACTGGCTTGAGAACGATCAGGAATTCAAAATCAAATTTGAGGAGCTGAAGGATTCACGGGATGATGCCATAGAATCGGCAATTTTCAGCAGGGCTGTTGCTGAGAAGGACACCACCGCCTTGATTTTCCTTTGCAAGACGCTTCTCAAAAACAAGGGATACGTCGAGGGTGGCAGGGTTTCCGTAACTGATACCGGCCCTGTACTGGCAAAGGTTATCGATTCCCTTATGGAGGGGCAAACAACAATTGACAGGGCGGCACTTGAATTGACAAAAGCAGGTATCCCGCTTCCTGAATCCATCAAAATAATGTTGGGACGCTTTACGCCATCGGAGGCAGAACCGGTCTGTGAAACCATATCTGTTGAACATCTTGAACGCCGTTACAACGAGGCACTTGCAGCATCGCAAGCGCAAAGAGAAATTTTCCTTCCTGCTCGCCGTATTGAAATCGACGCCCTAAAAAAAGAATTGAATGTTGACTCGTTCAAAGAATCGTCAAATATATCTTGAAATAATGTTTTCAGACTGTCACGATGCTGTCAGTCATGTGTGGCATGATGAGAACGAGGAGAATGAGAATGTCCTACAAATTTGATGCGCTGATTTCAATATTGAACTGGATGGAATCAGGCCAAACCGTGACGCCGCAGCATATTCAAGATCAACTTGGAATCAGTGAACGGACTGCATTCCGCTATATGCAGACTCTGGAAGGTGCCGGGTTTCCAATATATTTTGATAAGAAAAAAGGCAGTTATTGTTTCTCGGAAGGGTACAAGCTGTTGCGGCCAAATTTGACGGTATCCGAGGCGTTGGCTTTGATGTTGGCGAAAGTCTCGCTGAAAGGGATGAGCGCCGGACTTGAGGTTGAAATCCAGCACATCGAGGAAAAGCTGGCCTTGCCGCGTCAAGTATTGCCGGAACATATCATTTTTGCTGGTGATGAATTCAGTACAGATGTACAAGACACCTTCACTACATTGAACCAAGCCATCACAGAGAAGCGACCAGTTGAGTTTGATTATCATGCCGTCAGTACCGGAGAAACCAGTAGGCGCACCGTTGACCCGCATTATCTCTATTTAAATGACGGCATCTGGACAATGCGCGGCTGGTGTCATACCCGCGAAAATATGCGGGCCTTTGCGCTGGACAGGATTTCAAACCTGACGATTTCGGATACGCAGTTTATTCCGCAACTCGCCACACCAGATGAAGAGTATGAAGGGACATTCGGGCGTTTTGTGGATGGTGAGGCGGTAGAAGTCAAGCTGATCTTCGACAAATCCTGCATCCCCTTTCTGCTCCGCAAGACCTGGCACCCAAGCCAGCAGACACGGGAAATGGAAGATGGACGGCTTGAAATGTGTTTCACCGTCAACGGTATTCTTGGCATTCGCCCCTGGATTTACCGCTGGTTGCCGAATGTGCAGGTAGTCGCGCCGGATGAGCTGCTTCAATTGGTCGCCAGTGAGTTGAAAGCTGCTTTACAGCTTCAACAGGCGGTTGAAGGTACGTATGTTTAACACAATACACATCTACGGTGATTCCTCGTTGGCAAGTCTGGAAATGCCGGTACTCGTTCCAGCGCCGGTTTTTGAGGAACACAATGAAACGTATAGCCAAAATAGGCGTCATAGGCGACACCCACGGTCTTATCCGTCCTGAACTGCTGGATCAGTTCAAGGGCGTTGACTGTATAGTTCATACCGGAGACTGACCATGGAACATTTTATAGAACAGGCTACTTGGAAGGATGGTTATCGGCTTCTGGTACGTTTTGACAACGGAGTCACAAAAACTATCAACCTGGAATCAGAAATTGGCTTTTTCGATTTGGAATATTTTAACACCTTCGTTATTGATCAACAAAAAGGATCGCTTATATGGGCGGGGGGTGAGAGATATACCGCCGATAAGCTTTATGAATCAGGTATTCGCTGCCGGATGGATTTTGATGAGCCAACGATTGAATGGTATTTGAGCTGTTTTGATGATCATCTTGATGGAGCTGAAGTGCTATTTGCCTCATGTTGCGTTCGGGAAAGCGATCACCATTTGGAGCCTATATTCATTCTCATGTCTCAGCATGGCCGCCTGTATAAAGTTGATGATGAAATCATTGACGGTTGTGATCCGGCCTGTGGTGCGGGATGGGAACAGATACGGCGAGAAACCAGCAAAGAAGAGCTATTGCAGGCTATCGAGCATGAAGGACTTGGCATAATTGAAGGGAAAGATCAATTTGCCGAACGATTACATCAATTCCTGATCAGCAAGGATTTTACTCATGAAACGGTGGAGTAAGCTGCAAAAGGCAATTGAAGCGCTCTTTATCACAGAGCCAAAGATACGAATCCAGTGCCGAAGCTATCGCATGGGTTCGCAGCGAGGCTCGACAAATCTGCCGCGTTATTGGGTTACATTGGAGAAAGAGACAATCTGGGATTACCCCAAAGATTTCAAGGCAGCCGTTGAAAGTGGTTATCCATACCAGACCGATATAAGCACATTTTCCGACCTGATTCGGCAGTACATTGATACGCCACTTGACCGGTTGCTTATCAACTCGCTAGAGCAAGATATATGGGGGCTAACAGATATTTTACGTGCGGCGGATCGTCGCCTTGGGCGTGAGCGATTGCGGGAGTGGGGAGAGGCGCTGCCACCGGATTCACCGGCACGGAAAATACTGGCAGCACGATTTAGCGAAAAGGCAGTAAATCTGTGACGGCAATCATTTTCACCGGAATTCCGGCCAGTGGGAAGAGTAGTTTTTTCAAGGAGCGTTTCTTCGACACTCATATCCGAATCAATCTGGATATGCTGAAGACCCGTCACCGTGAAAAGCTTCTGGTGCAAGCCTGCATTGCCGCCAAGCAATCGTTTGTGGTTGACAACACCAACGCCACGGCAGCCGAACGGGAGCGATTCATCACACCGGCCAGGGAAGCGGATTTCAAGATTATTGGCTACTACTTCAGCTCGAAAGTTCAGGATGCGCTGGAACGTAACCGCAAGCGTGAAGGTAAAGCGAGAATCCCTGACAAAGGTGTGACCGGTACAGCAGGACGGCTGGAATTGCCGGTTTTGATCGAAGGCTTTGATGAACTCTGGTATGTGCGGATGGATGGCAATGGTGGTTTTATTATAGAGGAGTGGAACAATGAACTTTGACAAACTGGATAAAACCATGCGGGTTTTTGAGACCAGCACAGACCTGTGTGTACTGCCAGGAATGTACATGATTGCGCGTATTGACGGGCGCAGCTTCAGCCGCCTTACCAAGGAAGTCTGCAAGTTCGAAGCTCCATACGATGAGCGCTTTCGCGATATGATGATAGAAACGATCAAACATCTTATGCAATGCGGCTTCAGGGTTGTTTTTGCCTATACCCAGAGCGATGAAATATCGCTACTGTTTCACCATGACGAAGATTCCTTTAATCGAAAACTGCGCAAATATAATTCAATTCTGGCAGGAGAAGCTAGTGCCATATTCACCAATCTTCTTGGCCAACCTGCCGCGTTTGATTGCCGCATAAGCCAATTGCCCAGTCAAGATCTGGTTGTTGACTATTTCCGCTGGCGGATGGAAGACGCGCACCGCAATTGTCTGAATAGCCATTGTTACTGGATGCTCCGCAAGCAGGGGATTGATGCGAATAGCGCTTCCAAACGGCTACTTGGCTTGTCCGTGGGAGATAAGAACGAATTGCTTTTCCAGAACGGCATCAACTATAACGACCTTCCAGCATGGCAAAAACGGGGGATTGGTTTCTATTGGCAGAACATACCGAAGGAAGGCGTAAATCCGCAAACCGGGGAAACTGTTATTACCGAACGACAGAGCCTGAAGGTTGATCTCGGGATTCCGTGGGGTGATGAGTTTGTGGCGTTTCTGCTGGGATTGCTGACAACTAACCAGAAGACATAAGCATTGTTTTAAATTAAGAAATTATCCGCAGGGAGCCGCTGGTTCTGGTTGCTATCAGAAAACAGGTTCATATCCCGGATGATCTGGTGACACGGCGAATCATCCGTATCCGTAAGGCTGGAAATGCTTAAGTCGTTCCAGTACCAGTTTAATATTTGAGTTGCGACCAAGAGATGGTGTCCCGCCACTTCGTTCTTGGTCAAGGTCTTTGGTAGCGGGGGTTGCCAAAGATGCACTTTTTTCAGTATAGAGTTGCACTGGAATTCATTGTATACAGGGAGTCAGCAATGGGCTGGTCATTTCGTAAAAGCATAACCCTTGGCCCGTTGCGGGTGAACCTGTCCAAGTCCGGTGTCGGTTCCAGTTGGGGGATTCCAGGCTTTCGTGTCGGTGTTGCTGCCGATGGACGCAAGTATCTGCGGATTGGTTTTCCTGGGACGGGGTTGTGCTGGACGAAGTATTTTTGAAAACGCGGGGACAGGTAATTGAGTAAGAAAACATCGAAACCACCACATTCAAAAGAGTTCCTGGCGATTATGGAACAGGCTTCTCCAAATGAAGCTATCAGGGCAATAACCCACGCAAGGCCGTTGTTGGTTTATTGGGTATCTCCAGAGGGTGAAGTCATTGACGCTGGCAATGAACATTTTGCCAATCCGCCACAAGGGGATAAATCGGTATTGTCGCATCCAACCCACAAAGGGCATCTGCGGGGCAGAGCCGCTTTTATTGGGGCTGCGCTGTATATTACCGTGTATGGCGATAATAAAGTTGATGCCTTGTCAACGAAGCAAGTCCGCCTCCTGAAGCTGTCGTATGCAAGGATATTTTCTACCTTGAGAGACAAGGGTGTTTCTGAACAAGTGCTGGCTACTGCGCATTTTATTCAGGAAGATGGGTTGGATATTGAGTTTTGATACTTGAAATTTGCAGAGAGTTTTGAAAGGAGACAACATACCATGCCGACTGCTGATGATTTATATAACGCCATTGAAGAAAACGACCTTGATGAAGTCAAACGTATTTACGCCGATGAAACCGGCCTTACGCTAACCGATTCACACCCCTACAGCGTGCCGTTATATCAGGCTGCGGAGCTCGGTCATACAGAGATAGTCCGCTATCTGTTGGAGAAGTGTGATTTGTTTGTTGATGATGGTGATGATACCACATGGTACAGCCCGCTTATGGCTGCTTGTGAAAATGGTTACCTTGAAATCGCCAAGCTCCTGCTAACGCATGGAGCAAAAAAAAACCACCAATATGAAAAAGAGGATGATGAGTGTAATCAGGAACAAGGTTATCCGCTAACCCTGGCTGTTGATGGTGGCCATACAGAAATTATCAGACTACTGCTTGAATACGGAGCTGATGCGGAATGTGAAAAATACAGCTATGACGGTAGTTATAATTCCCGTGAGACACCACTTATGCTCGCCCTGAGAAGCAATAGCGTTGAAATAGCTGAAATTCTGATTACCAATGGTGCTGACTGTTGTGCGGAATGCCTTATCGATGGAGAAGCACACACGCCGCTCTCCTATTACATTGCGCGGGCCGAGTTAGATAGAGTGCAATGGCTGCTTGATCGTGGGGCTGATCCTCACTGTTTGGCGGAAGTAGATGAAATGGGGAAAGTCAGTGCCCTCATGTATGCGGTTTACATGGGAATCACCAGTAAAAAGAAAGTTGAAGAGCGTTATGAGATTGTCACGCTGTTAACCAAGTCAGGCATTGACCTTACTGGTCGTTTTGATGGGTATGATTTTGAGACTCTCCCTGATCTGGTTCTCGAAAGTGGAAATGAACTGTACCTCAAGCTATTTGGTTTACAGAACATCAAAATGAAGATTGAAGAATATGAACAGTATGAACAGCAGGAGCATAGCCTTATTCCTGGTTTTCTTGAACTCAAGATCGGCAGTCAAGTTTCTCCGACCTTCAAAGTCATTTTGGATGGTTACACCCTGGTTTGGCAAGTGTTTGATCCTGAATACACTTTACAGGACACAAAACAGTTATCGGTAACAGATAGGGATTGGGAGCGGTTCTGGATGCTGTGCGATATGGCGGGAATCTGGTACTGGCAGGAATCGCACAAAGGGCCGGACATACCTGATGGCAAAAGCTGGACTGTTCATATCTGTTACAGGGGGAAAGAGGCACATGCTTCCGGTTTCAATGCCTTTCCTGTTGATGAAGACTATCCTGAATGTGATGGATACACGCCGTTGTTCAGGAAGTTGCTGCGAGCGGTAAATGATCTTTTACATGGTTTGCCGTTTGAATGAACATGATGCTGAAATTTGAAACTCTAAATTCGGGTGGTATACAATGAGCAACGTACAAGCCGCCGATACAATGGCCACCGCATTCATAAAACGCTGGGAACCTTCCGGTGGTAAGGAACTGGCGAATTACCAATCCTTTCTGATCGAATTGAGCGCGTTGTTGAATGTCGATCCACCAGACCCGACCACGGCAGACGACAAGAATAATTCTTATGTATTTGAACGATCTGTTCCGAATGCCAATGTTGACGACAGTGGCGGGGTATGTCGGATTGACCTCTATAAACGCAGATGTTTTATCTTGGAGACAAAGCAAGGCGTTCACAGACAAGTTTCAACCGATCCGTTTATGAAAACAGCAAAACCAACTCGCAAAGGGCACGCCGTGCGCGGCACCGGTGGCTGGGATTTGGCCATGATCAAGGCAAGGGAACAGGCTGAAGGATATGCACGTGGTCTCCCAGTCGATGAAGGCCGCCCGCCGTTTCTGGTTGTAGTGGACGTGGGGCACTGCATCGAGCTTTACAGCGAGTTTTCTTGCACAGGTGGCATTTATCGCCCTTTTCCTGATTCCAGTTCCTATCGCATTTCACTCAAAGAACTGGAGAAACCGGAGATACGGGAACGGCTGCGCCTAGTTTGGACTGAACCGCTCACACTTGATCCATCCCGACATAGCGCCAAGGTCACGAGAGAGCTTGCCATTAAGCTTGCCGACCTTGCCAAATCATTGGAGTTTTCCGGCCACAAATCAAATGATGTTGGTGAATTCCTGATGCGTTGTCTGTTCACCTTCTTTGCCGAAGATATTGGCTTGTTACCGGATGGGAGTTTCACCGGTCTACTTGTGGGATTACGCGGCAATACGGAGATTTTCCCCGATACGCTCAAAGATGTCTGGGAGGCCATGAACGCCGGAAAAACCTCTATTGCGCTCAAAAAAAAGCTCCTCCATTTTAATGGTGGCCTCTTGGAGAATGCCAAAGCACTTGCCGTGAATGACGCTCAGCTTGAACTGCTGATAGAGGCGGGCAAGGCTGACTGGGGTCATGTGGAACCGGCCATCTTCGGCACCTTGCTGGAACGTGCCCTTAATCCAACCGAGCGCCATTACCTTGGAGCGCATTATACTCCTCGCGACTATGTAGAGCGTTTAGTACTTCCCGCAGTAATCGAACCGCTGACTACCGAATGGGAAAAGGTAAAAGCGAAAGTGATTGCTCATTTGAAAAAAGATCAGACGGAAGCGGCAAAGAAGCTGCTCAAAAGCTTTCATCACAAGCTCTGCACTATCAGAATTCTTGATCCGGCCTGCGGTAGCGGTAACTTTCTCTATGTCACCTTTGAACACCTGAAGCGGCTTGAGGGGGAGGTGCTAACCTTACTCGATGATCTGGGCGAACACGCCATGCTGGAATTGGAAAGCGTCACCGTCAATCCCAATCAACTTCTGGGAATAGAGGTTAACCCCCGCGCCGCCGTCATAACCGACATGGTGCTTTGGATCGGTTATCTGCAATGGCATTTCCGTACCCGTGGCAACGTTACGCCGCCGATTCCGGTCATCAAAAAGTTTCATAATGTCGAGTGCCGCGATGCAGTTCTTACTTGGGACAAGACAGAGCCGCTGCTCGATGAAAAAGGTGAGGCAGTCACTCGCTGGGATGGAGTCACATTTAAGAAGCATCCTGTGACCGGTGAAAATGTCCCTGACGAAACCGCCCGGATTCCGTTCCTTCGCTATATCAACCCTGGCCCCGCTTCCTGGCCAAAAGCTGACTATGTGGTTGGTAACCCGCCTTTTATCGGCAACAAAAGAATGCGGTTAGCTCTCGGAGATGGTTATGTGGAGGCTGTTCGCAAGGCATGGGCCGATGTGCCCGACTCTGCCGACTTCGTCATGTACTGGTGGCAACAGGCAGCAGAACTGACACGTCGGGGCAAACTGCAAGGGTTCGGTTTCATCACGACCAACAGTTTGACACAAGAGTTCAATCGCCGGGTATTGCAACAACACCTAGTAGCTTCGCCTGCATTGTCACTGGCTTTTGCTATCCCTGATCACCCTTGGGTAGACTCTGCTGATGGCGCTGCCGTCAGGATTGCTATGACTGTAGGCAAATCTGCCAAAGAAGGGGAGAAGGGGACTCTGGTAACCGTTATAAGCGAAAAAGAAGGGACTGGCGAAGGGCTTACTGTAGAACTTGACTCCAAGCAGGGGGTGTTACACGCCGATCTGACGGCAGGTGCTAACGCAGCCGGTACTGTTGCGCTCAAGGCGAACGACGGCCTGAGTAACCGTGGCATGATACCTCACGGAGAGGCTTTTTTAGTGACTCAGAAGGAAGCTGAACACTTTGGACTTGAAGCTCCTTTGCGTCCCTATCGTAATGGCAGAGACCTGACAAGCAGACCTCGTGGTATTTTGGCTATAGATACTTTCGGATACACTGAGAGTGATCTCCAAAACAAACATCCAGCCGTTTGGCAATGGCTTTACGAACGTGTCAAACCGGATCGAGATCAAAACCCTCGTAAATCTCGCAGAGAGAATTGGTGGCTTTTCGGAGAGAATCAGCCACGAATGAGGCGAAGTGTTCAAGGTCTGCCTCGTTATATTGCAACTGTACAGACAGCCAAGCATCGTTTTTTTGTATTTCTTGAGTCTAATATTCTTCCTGACGACAAACTCATAGCCATAGCCACAGACGACGCCTTTGTTTTGGGTGTTCTCTCAAGCCGTCTGCACATAGACTGGGCACTTATAACAGGCGGTCATTTAGGCGTCGGCAACGACCCAATTTATAACAAGACAAAGTGCTTTGATGCCTTCCCGTTCCCTACTGCCAGCAATGAGCAGATTGAAAAAGTCCGATCCATTGCCGAATCACTCGACGCCCATCGCAAAGCTCAACAGGCCCTACACCCTGATCTGGGGATTACCGACATGTACAATGTGCTGGAGAAACTGCGGGCTGGCGCAACGTTGACGGAGAAGGAGCGCAGTACCCACGATAAGGGGCTGGTGACACTTCTGAAAAAATATCATGACGACCTGGACACCGCCGTATTCGCTGCCTACGGCTGGCCGGAAACTCTGACCGATGAGCAAATTCTGGAAAGCCTGGTGGCATTGAACCTTGAACGGGTAAACGAGGAAAAACAGGGTCTCATCCGTTGGCTACGTCCTGTATTTCAAAATCCCGTTAAAGCATCTGAGCCCGTACAAGTGGAGTTGGAGCTTGAATCGGAAGAAATTACCTTGCCGGAAAAGCAGCAGCTCCCCAAAGAACATACGGCACAACTACAGGCAGTAAAGGCTGTGCTTTCCGCGTTAAAAGCCACTGCATCTGTTGAAGAGGTAGCAAAATGCTTTATTAAGGCAAGTTCCGCAAAAGTACAAAAACTGCTGGATGATTTGGCCGCATTGGGTCTGGCAAAGAAAATATCAGATGGTGCGTATCGGAAAGTTGAGGCAGGCCAAGGTACTTGACCTGACATTGATACTCGAATATCTCAAGCCAAACACTTAAACCCAAATTGGAACGCAGCGCGTACCGAATTGCCTTTGACGCACTCAATACGTCACTATGACCAGAACACCAGATGATGGAGGAAATACATGATCATTCAAACCCTCAAAGGATATGACGACTTTCTGCTTGATCTGAAATCTCGTATCCGTACCGCTCAGACACGCGCCGCGCTGGCTGTCAACCGCGAACTGATTCTGTTGTACTGGCAGATTGGTCGCGACATCCTGACCCGCCAGAAAGACGAAGGCTGGGGAGCCAAGGTTATTGAACGGCTGGCAAACGATCTGCGTAAAGAGTTCCCTGATATGAAGGGTTTTTCCCGCGCTAACCTCATGTATATGCGGAGTTTTGCGGAATCTTGGGAGGACGAGCAATTTGTCCAACAGCTTGTTGGACAAATACCGTGGGGGCACAACATAGCTTTGATTACCAAACTGAAAAACAGTACGGAGCGCGAGTGGTACATCCACAAAACCATAGAACACGGCTGGTCACGTGATATTCTGGTTATGCAGATTGAAACCCGTCTCTTCCATCGGCAGGGAAAAGCGATTACTAATTTTGCCGCTACTCTTCCACCACCTCAATCTGACCTGGCACAGCAAACTTTGAAAGATCCCTATATTTTTGACTTCCTCGGCCTTGGCGATGAAGCTCAGGAACGTGAGGTTGAACGGGAGCTTGTGAAACATATCACCAGCTTCTTACTGGAGTTGGGAGCCGGTTTCTCATACATCGGGCGGCAAGTCCCTCTGGAGGTAGAAGGTGATGATTTCTTCCTTGATCTGCTTTTTTATCATTTAAAACTGCGCTGCTACGTGGTGATAGAGCTGAAGGCCGGGGCGTTTAAACCTGAATATGCAGGAAAGCTCAATTTTTACCTTTCGGCGGTGGACGCCACAATGCGTCATGAAAGCGATAATCCTTCCATTGGTCTTATTCTCTGCAAGGACAAAAAGGGATTGATTGCAGAATATGCACTGAAAGATATTTCAAAGCCGGTCGGGATTTCAGAATACCAACTTGTAGCGGCTATACCTGAAAACCTGAAGGGGAGCCTGCCAACGATTGAGGAGCTGGAAGCTGAGTTTTCTGATGATGTGGAAGATGATGGAGTATAGGAGTAGCAGCATGACCCGCAAAAAAGAACAATCTGAGATACCCATTTTATGTCTGACCGCTATCTGGCATCCGAACGGGCCGAAATCTGGCATAAAATTGCGGAGCACCGAACTTGGGGAATTTTCCGATGCTGACGCTGCCGCACTCTTTCTGCGGGACAACAACCCTGCCGCATCCTTTCCCTGGCTGTTCTGCTATAAGCTTGAACCGGTTTGGGAATATCGAGGTAATGGCAATCCCATCACCATATTTGACCGCAACGGCAATCGGTACGGCGGATATGACAATGAAAATCTTGACTGTTTCCCTGGCCGCCTGCCTGAAGCGTGCCGGTATAAGATCGGTGATATTGTCATGCTCAACGAATGCCGGTACTTGACGCTGGGGATCATAGCTGAGCTGCCGCCAGACCAAAACTTTGCCAAACAGAAGGGGGAAGAGAGCGGACGCTTGGATGAAATTGATGATGCGTACAAGGTGTTGTATCGAAGCGGTGGGCGCTGGCACTACAACCATCACCACGAATCCGAACTTTTCCCACCTGAATATCCCCTGCCCGGTTATCTGGAGGCGCAACGGAACACGATCCTCGCGGGGCGGAAAAAAACCAGGAAGCCGGGAAAATTCTATCAGAAAACGCTTTTTCTGGAATGGATGAAGGAAAAACGGCACCTGTTCAGTCATGAACCATATCTTGCCGAAGAACGGAGCTACTGTTTCAGCATCCGTTTTCGCGGAGTGGATAGTCACATTTCATGCTTCTTTAACGATTACGGGGGTATTTCGGTTACAGTGGATTACCGCAATCAAAACTATGACACCATCATGGAATTTGATCTGTATGAAGAAGAAACCCCCGAAGGTCGGTATCTGTGCAGTTCATGCCGAGATTATCCCAATGAAGACAACCCGCCTGAAGTAATCGAATACGAAAACCGCGCCGAACTCTGGATCAAGCATTCCTTTGAAAAGCTGGCAGCCTACACTCGGGAGGAGTTTACTGATGACGCCTTGCTTTGCCTCTGTCGATATGGTGGCAGTACTGCTGCATTTGTTGCCTCCGGGAAGAAGCTGGAAAAGCTGCGGAAGCGTGAGGACTTTTTTAAAGAGATTCCGGTTGTGAAAAAATAATCTCTGCCATGCCGCATTATATCCGGGCTTGCTGGTTTTTTGGGGAGCCCCCAGGGGGCGGACGGGAAAGCAGTCAGACGTGGGGGCTGGCGCTTCCAGAGTGCGCGACGGGTGAAGCCAGCAGTCCACGGCTGTCTGACTGGGCGGGCGGGGGGAATCAAAACACATCGGGAGCACGGTTTGCACAGGGTATGCGTGAATCCGTTTTGGTAACTGACCGCAATCGCCTTTATCATGGCGGGCAGTTGCTTTTACCAAAACGAGATGAACCAAGGGAGGGTCGGCCCGCAGCAACAACTCCCCCCAAGAGCGTCCTTCCCCCCTTTGGGAGTTAAGTGTCGGGGGGGATGCCTAGGATGGGGGGTGTCCAGAGGGGGGGAAGGAGCGGCGGGGGGAGTTGGCATATCCTGTGCTGTGCTCCCTACTGACCGGCCTTCAGTCTTTCATACTCACTGACGGGGTTAATTGTGGCATCTGGTCGCACAAAATATAACGCCTTGGCATCTGCGAACAATACGGAGTCGTATCCCGTTTTGTGAAGCGTCTTTCTGCCTGGGGTGCAATACGGCGCAAGCAAGAGACGTGAACGGGTGACCCTTCCGGGCGCGGCTCTTGACCAGTGGCGTGTTGCGCTTGCCTCTGTCCTGCAAGGTGTAGTCTCATCGCACTTTGCGGGGCGTCGTAGGTTTGGTGAACATGACGGCGCTGGAATGAAACGAAGGGCGTCCCGGAGGGGCGCGGCTGTATGCGCGTCGCCGGGGCAACCAAAGTGGAATGGAACGCGGTGTGATGTGAATGCCTTTATTTCTGCACTGTAAAATAAGCTGTAGATTCAGGAAATATAAGGCCTGACAGGCTTTTTACTCTTTCACAATCAAAGGAGGGAGTGGAGAGCCCGCGCAAGGTTCTTTGCGGGCGAATACACGAACCGGAACAGCGTCACCGCTGGCACCTTCTACACACTCATTGCCTTTACTCTGCTGCCACAACCAAGGGAGCGAGTGGAGAGCACGCGCAAGGCTTCATCTGCGTGCGAATACACGAAGCGGAATGACACCCATGATGCTCTCACTGGCGGACTCGGTTTTGACTTTGAATCATACTCGGCAGACTGCCCATAATATGCGGCATGACGGGCAAAATCTCTGTGTAATTCTTGTGTAAATGTGCTCGGAAAATTACACAAAAAAGCAGAAACGGCCAGAATGCAATTGCACCCTGACCGTCCGCAAAATATAAGAATTACGATAAGATAAGAACTCTTCAGAATAAGGCAGAAACCATGAAACCAATATTGAAAATCCTCGTGTCGGCGGTTCGATTCCGTCCCTGGGCACCACTTAACTACCTAGAAACACAAGCATATTTGAAGGCCCTTGATACCGATCAGGGGCCTTCTGCTTTTTTATGGTACCATTATGGTACCACTTCGCATAAAAGCCCTCCCTAAAACTACCTATTCTTAAGTAAGTCGCACTATAAATACTTTACTGCTCGGATCCCTCGATGGCCATTTGCGGCCTTTATGCAAATGACCATTGAGGGACCGAACAAGGCGAAGCCTTGATATGAAACCCACTCTGGATCAATCACATCCAATCATCTCCTAATCACCCCGAACACTGCCACAAACCTCAACCAAATGAACCATAAGCAAACCAACCAGGGGTTTCCAAAAAAATGCACCCCCATTGAACTTGAACATCCGTCATGAGAGCGAAAATGCTTACTGCGGTGATCCTCGTCTAACTCCTGTAGTCGAAATCCTGCCTGCTCTGTCTGTCTGCTTGGCTATGACAAGATATACTCCTATCTGAACGGCTGTTGCTCGACACATCAGCAAGGTCTCCACGCTCTCACGTGGTATCCAGAATGAACCAGGTAAGCCAACCTTCTTAGTTCTGCTGCGCTTGACGGCTGACTTACTTTTAACAGGTGCACCGACAACCTTGGCGTATGGGTCTATCTTCTCTTCCATGTGATTATCCGGTATAGAGGACAACGATTTAAGAGTTTATGCGGTGGTTCCGCTGACGCTACACACCGCATAAACTCTTAAATCGTTGTATGTCTTTTCATAACAGTTGGTAATCCAGGCGCAAAGGTGTTTGGCGTGTCCGCAGTAATTATTGGGATGATAGGCATGTTAATCATAAAAGAATTTGGGAAGGGATAAGGATACGCATTTACGTTAGGGTTAATTCCTTATCGGGAAAGAACCTGGGAGATTTTGGTTTTGGTATTTTTGTATTTCAGGTCGAGGTTCTGGTGTAAATCCGTTTTCATTTTTATATATTTGAAAGCAGAAAGTCTGAGGGAAAGGCAAAGGACTATGTAGGGTGTGGGAGTAGGAACCTCAGGAGTATGTAGCCCCGGCTTCCAATCTACAGGCGCACACATAATCATTAACAATAAGGGCCATGTTTCCATTACGGATACGTGGCTCTTTTTTCTTTCCAGGCTGGCCAGCCTCACACTAAACCTGGAAGGAGAAGAACCATGACACTCGACACACTGTTTCCCGACTGCACGACCACCAGAACAAAGACGATCCGCTTCAAGCAGATCAGAGCCATCTACGAAACTTTGCATGTATCAGAACCTATTACCACCTATCTGCAACCCAATCAGAGATACACCGCACCCGCACAAGTATATGAAACCTTCAAGTTCCTCATGCGGGAGACTAAAGAAATGTTCCTGACGGCGCATCTCGATGGGAAAAACCGCTTAATAACTCTGGACCTCGTAAGCATCGGCAGCTTGAACCAGTCGATAGTGCATCCAAGGGAAGTGTTCAAAACAGCCCTGTTATCTAATGCAGCAGCAATCATTCTGGTCCACCAGCATCCGACAGGTGATCCAACTCCCAGCAGCGAAGACCTGTCCATAACTCGAAGACTCAAAGAGGCCGGAGAAATCATGGGCATCAAGGTGCTGGACCACATCATTATAGGTGATGGTGAGTATCTATCATTCGTGGAAAGGGGGCTGTTATGAGTTCCAGATGTGAGTGCTGCACAAAGAAACTCGGAGCACAGGAAATATCCCATGGTATTCGATATGGCACGACAGACCCGACAACTGATTTATTCTTACCTGCAAGGGATAGTGCCTATCTATCCTTAAAGCTGTCCTTGCTATAAGGAAATTCAAACTCTATCCCATTTCGCATCGCTGTTGCTGAACTCTCCCCTTCCCTCAGCCGGGCAAAATCACGAAGATCCCTGTCGCTATGGGGACGAGAAGCATGGTTGGTCAACATCTTTGCGAGATCGATTTCGAGCACATCAAACAGATAATTGCGTACAGGCTCACCAGTAATCAACATATGCCTGATCAAGCGATTCACATCGTAGACACTCTCATCACTGCCCTTTCCGGCACCAAGTGGAGGGAGATCACCAATTGCAGCTCCCAACAAAGGGCGAGGAAGCGCACGTGGCGCCGGCTTCAGGTTCGGTAGAAAATATCCGGGGAGATCTTCCCTAGTACCAATAATAAGCTGCCGGCGACGCTTTTGCGGTACTCCAAGTTCCCAGGCATCTTCCACTTGGCCGTGTACGCGGTACCCAAGAGACCGCGCTTCTTCCTGAACACGGGTAAAATATTTGCCGCCTGCAGCAGTCTTAATCCCGAGAACATTTTCCATTACAAATACTTTTGGCCTGAAGAAACCAACGTATTTGAGAAGTTCCCGGTAAAGATGGCGTCGCGGATCATCCTTGAGGCGCTCTCCATGATTGGCTCCATCAACTTTACGAGCAGTTGAGAACCCTTGACATGGAGGTCCTCCCACTATGACATCAACCTGTTCGGTACCAATCAGCTCTGATAGCTCATCAGGAGTAAATACGGTCAGATCGCGGTGCAGGACATGCTTGATATGAGAAAGATTGGATTGCATGGTGGTAACCGCTTCCTCATTGAAATCAATCGCAGCCAGGCATTTGAACCCTGCGCGTTCCATTCCAACGGTAAATCCACCGCAGCCACAGAATAGATCGATGAAATTCATCGGCGTACGATGATCCGCACCGTCTGAATCACACATATTACCTTCACGCGGCATACAATTCCCCATACTATCCACGTTTGTCTCTCTCTTCTTCAATTATACAATAGGTGTATGTCATAATATGTCGTTCTAGTCGTTTTTATCTGTAAAAACTCTTTTCAGAGGACAACACGGTACCACCCTGCTTGAATAAAGAGAAATGATTACACCGTGTTGAATTTCTCTTCAAATTGGCGCACACCATCGAGTATTTGTTCAAACGGTGGTGGGTCATCAAGAAACATGGCCGTCTGCATGTCACTCATCTCCGGCAATAAATCTTAGAAAAGGATGCATCCAGACCGGTGCTTGCGGTAAATCAATCAACAAACTCTTACGGTCTTCAGGTGTCAATAGCTGGCGCAAGTGAGCAATCTGATCTTGAGTTACATAGCGTTTACCCAGCCCCCGTAACGCAGAGAAAACAAGACCGCTCATCTTTCCGGCTGTTGCCATTTTGCGAGGTGCTCGTCGCCGGAATTGGATGGTTAGCGTTCCAACCTTGATCTTTCGGGCAGGGCCATCGGTCTCATAGACAACCCGCATCGGAACCTGCTCGGAAAGATGCAGCATATTGGCTGCTGTTGCCTCTGAAGGTTGGATACGGACACCGTCGCGGCGAGCCAATGCCTCAGCAACCATGTCCACTGAGGGGGATAAAAGCCCCAGATGCTCATCCTTGCGCGGGAAGTCATACAGCCCCCTAGCCAAACGTCGAATTATTTCCCCGCGAACCAGGCGGATCAGCACCATTCCTACGGTATGCGGCGATCCGAGATCAAGAAAGTCGGCTGGAGAAAAAACCCACCCTGGGCCGTGCTCATGAATTCTGTTTTCGATCTGTTTGCTTACGGTCATGGCAGCAGTTTCTAACAATTTTGTTAAAAAAACAAGCTTATCTTTTTAACAAAATATGTCTATTGGAACTTGTAAATCATCTTTCGGGGAATGTCAAAATTCTGGAATTTCGGGGTAGTCAATTTGCTATTTAACCAATCATGTATGTACGCCCAGCCTCGCTTTGGCGTCCCGCATGCCGTTGACCACCGGCTCGACTACTGCCGCCGGGAAACCGGCTGGAAGAGATGCGACAATGCGAGCGATGACATCTTCCATCGGATCGGCCAGTTCCTGGATAATGCTGTCAAGCTCTTCCTCCGGGAAACGTGCTTTCCGGGACATGCCCGACCAATGCCGTCTGATGATTTCTCCCCAGAAATAATGCTTATTCTTGCCATCAACTGACATGGCCATCTTCATCTGTTTCTGATGAAGCTCTTTCCTCGCCACAATCGGCCAGGCCGACATGACATCATACAGCGGCGTCAGACGGTATGCGCCACGCGGCAGCAGGTAGATGCTGAAGTTTTTGGCGTGGCCGTCAATCGCCCCGAGTAGCCAGAAGAGCAGTTGTGTCTTCATGAACAGCCGCCGGTTGGCTGCAGCAGTCTCCGATCCGACCAGCAGATCCATGATCCCCCTGATACCCGGGCCGCCATCCTCCTCGTACTTGAACACCGGCGGTACGCCCAGCGCCTGGCACATATCCTCCATCGGCAGACGGATGATCCGGGTGCCGTCCCTGGACCAGCGACGGTCAAAGCGCTCGACCACCAGGGTCTTCACATCATCGAAAAAACAAATGTCGGCAGTGGCGACAGGAATGCCATATTCTTTCAGGAAGCGGTGACACAGCCATTCGTTCTCGACGCTGTCGGAGAGATCAATCCGGGGAGTCTGTCCGATCGGCAGCTTGAAAATATGGGTTGTCGGAGTAGCACTGTGGGGTCGGAACCAACGGTTGCCAAGCCGCAGCAGGGCGGTTTTTTCCTGAGCGCCGGCAAGCGAGATCCGGAAATCGGAGTCCTTCTGCATCCCCAACGGCATGGTCTGATAGTTTCTGAGCGTTTCGGCAATTTCCGCATCGGTGAGAGTTTCTGCGGAAATATCCATGACGCCGTGTGGCTCTTCTGTTTCCGGCAGCAGTTGCAGCGCCCCGACACAGTCTCTGCCGATATGCCACAAGAGATCGAAACAGCGATCGCTGGCAACACCGAAGCGGGCCTGTATTCTTCTGCGAATGGCGTCATTATCCGGCAGCAGGTTGTCGAAAAAGTATTCCACGGCGGTACCGGTCAGCGGATGCTGTCCGAGCGGAAGCGACAGCGACAGAGGACGGCTGTTTTCCGAGGCGAGCCAGGACGGATCGTAGACCAGTTGCATCCTGCCGGTTGCGAAAAAGGAGAGGCTGCCAACCTTCTCGCCGTTGATAGAGATGTTCAAGGGTATTCTTGATCTGGGGCGTGCCATGTTACCACCTGTCCTCGTTCGGCGCAGACAGCTCTCTGGTGCCGATCTGGATGTTCAGATTCAATGCAGACAGCAGAACCAGAATGGTCTGCAGCTGCACAGAAGGTTTTCCCTTTTCGATCAGCGACAGGGTGGTCTGGTTCAACCCGGTCATTTTCCCCAGCTCGATCTGGGTCAGCCCCTGACTTTTCCTCTCGTCTCTGATAAGGGCTCCCAGAGATTGAGCCGATGTAATGAGTCTGAGCATGCTTACGTCCTCACTTTTTGTCCACGACGCATATTTCTTATTTATTGTCTTTATAGCATAAATTATTTTTATTGCCCAAATGAAATATTATAGAATATGTACATGGATTCAGCTCTCTATAATATAAAACGCGCAGAGAAAGTAACCAAATATAGTGCTATTAAGGATTGTGGCATTGAATCAAGCCATTGAATTCATAATCGGCTCAAGCAGAGACAAAACCGGGCACTCCCGGGGCGTCATCATAGTACCAGTGTGATTTTGTCCGTTCGGATATATTTATTGACAAACCGTTTGCAAATAGCGAATTATGTCCGCACGGGAATACTCGTAACAACCACCCTTCAATAACAAAATATGCCCGTACGGATATAATTTCAGCCAACTGTCAGCCAGCGGATAAATATATCCGTACGAACAAGAAGGTGAGTATGAAAAACGCTGATACCCCTGATAACACATACGGCAAAGTGACAACCGCCGGGGATATCGGACGGATCATCCGTGCAAAGCGCAAGGAGACCGGTGTCCGTCAGGATATGGCTGCAGGTATGTCTGAAGTCGGCACGAAGTTCCTCTCACAACTTGAGAGCGGCAAGGAGACAGCCGAACTGGGCAAGACCCTGCGTGTGCTCAGGAAGCTGGGACTGAACGTCTACATCTACCCGCGCTCGGCAGATCCGGTACAAGGTTGATACGATGACAAATCAACTCGCTGTGTATATCAACACCACCAAGGCAGGCATTCTGGAGCGTGACGGTCGCTTGCTGACGTTCTCGTACAGCCCCGACTATCTCGATCTGCCCGGCGCTTCGCCGATATCCCGGCTCTTACCCCTTGGTTCGAGAGTCTACGGTGACGATGCGACCAGAGCATTCTTCTCCAATCTCCTGCCGGAAGGTGCGGTTCTGACTCAGGTCGCCCGTCAGATCGGCGTATCAAGGGAGAATGTATTCGGACTGCTGGAGGCAATCGGCGGAGACTGCGCCGGTGCTATCTCAGTCAGGACAGCTGGCAGCCAACCGGAGCCAGACGGAAGCTATCGGCGAATCTCCGAGCAGGAACTTTCTGATGAGCTGGACAGATTGCCAAGCCATCCTTTCCTTGCCGGCGATGAAGGCGTCAGGCTATCGCTGGCCGGAGCCCAGAACAAACTGCCGGTCTTTTTCAATGAGGGGAACTACTACATCCCGGAAGGCACCAGCCCGTCATCTCACATATTGAAGACTGCCATAGAACAGCTTGACAGTACGGTCATCAACGAAACGTTCTGCATGACACTCGCTGCCAGAGTCGGTCTACCTGTTCCCACAGCTCAGGTTGTCATCATTGGCGGCAGGCAGGTCTTCATGGTCGAACGATACGACCGCATATGGACCGCTTCCGGGGAGATACTTCGTCTGCATCAGGAGGATTTCTGTCAGTCGCTCGGCATTCCGCCGGAGTTGAAATACGAAAAAGAGGGTGGTCCGGGGTTTGGTAACTGCTTTAAGCTGGTGGAGGAGTGGAGCTCTGAGCCGTTACTCGACACCGGATTCCTGCTCAACTGGGCAATCTACAATTTCATCACCGGCAACGCCGACGCCCATGGCAAGAACATCTCATTCCTTTACAGGGACGGGCTCGTCAGGCTGGCACCGTTTTATGACCTCATCAGCACCGCAGTCTACAAGCGCCTGGACAGCAGGTTTGCCATGAAGATGGGTGGACAGCGTGACCCACGTTACCTGCCGCAGGATACCCTTGTCGGATTTGCGGCTGAGATCGGGATTGACAAGCGGATCGTGAAGTCGACCTTCGTAAAGATGATGGATAATATTGCGGCTCAATCGACTCAATTGTTTTCTGAGTATCGCGGCACGTTCGGCGATCTGGTAATCCTTGGCGACATCGCCAGGGTAATCGATTATCGCATTACCAAGGGAAGGCAATTGATCCAGTTCTGAACCCGATAACGGCAGGTAAAAAATTTGGGCTCAATTGGTAGGCAAACTATCTTTTTGAGGTATTTTTAGAGGTATCGTAAAAATTTCAGGTGAATTTATGTATAAATTTCAAATAATTATACAATCAGTTCGATATCGTCCCTGGGCACCACTTAAATGCCTAGAAACACAAGCATAATTGAAGGCCCCCGATACCGACCGGGGGCCTTCTGCTTTTTTGTTGTATCACTATTGTATCAGTTTGCAGTAATAGCACTAGATAATAGATGCTGGTATTACCGCGTCCTATCTGCTTTTCGTTCGTTTTTGATTTTATATCTCGGATCTCTCAAGATTTATTTGCGGGTTCATGCAAATGAATCTTGAGAGACCGAACCGTAAGGAACGTTTGATACAACACTGATACAACAGCGTACTTAGCTACCATGAATCATTTCATAATCACTGAATCAACCGCAGTCGCAATATCAACAATACCACCAAGTTTCCACCGGAAACAGAGCTAGCCTCTGAAAACCATCCCCCACGTCGGGTGCTCCTCAATTCTCTTCAGATGATTATTTTACCAATTTTACAGCAGACCCTTCTCCACGAAACTGCAATAATCATTGTCGCCCACAATAATGTGGTCAAGTACATTCAGTCCAAGGATCTCTCCTGCTTCCTTGAGTCTGCGGGTAATCGATATATCTTCGCTACTCGGTGTAGGATCGCCGGTAGGGTGCTGATGGACACAAATGAGAGCCGCCGCTGACGAGACCAGTGCCGACTTGAAAACTTCGCGTGGGTGGACAATCGACTGGTTCAAGGAACCGATGCTCACCAGATCAATGCAGATAATCCGGTTCTTGCCGTCCAGATGCAGGGTCAGGAACATTTCTTTGGTTTCCTGCATTAGAAACTGGAATGTATCTGCCACTTGCTTGGGCGCTGTGTACCTGGTGCCGGTCTTCAGATAATTGGTAATCTCCTCTTTAACGGTAAAGGTTTCATAAACAGCCTTTATCTGCTTGAAACGAATCATTCTCGGTTTTGCAGGTATAACTTCAGGTCCGAACAACGTATCGATAGTCATTGTAATATCTCCTTTGAAATAGAAACGGCAGGCGTTTCGGCCTGCCGCTCGGTTATATGGTTGTTTCCTCTTCTGCTCGTAATGGCCACAATGGTTCAACACATCAGTGCGTAGAATCACCAATTTATCAGCCTGTTACAGGCCGTATCCTTGGTTTCCTCTGTGTCCTGCATCTACATGTACTGTAACAATCGCTTGATCAAGGTCTCTGGCTTCATATGGAACCACTGCTTACCAACAGACTCCTTCAGCTGGTAATCTTCCAGAAACACGGTGCTGATAACATCGCCGTCCAGACAGTCGATCTCGTCCAGACCGACGTATCCCAGATTGCGGTTGGTAATCAGAATCAGCAGGCTGTTTTCTGTCCGGTAGATCTGAATGGCATCGGAGTAACCGGCAGATAGCGGTATCATCAGATTGATGTACTCAAGGATCAGACCAGGATTCTGCAGATTGTGCTGGTTGGTCTCTTCAATTGTCATTTTACGGATAGCTGGAAATATTCGTTTCATTGGCATTCCTCCCGCAGACAACGGTGACAAAGCGCCTTATTGTCGATGTACTCGGTATCGCACTCCAAAAGCACGTCGAAACAGGCTTCGCAGAGAATCAGGGTAATTTCGGATTGGCATTGTTGGGCAATGTGTAATTGAGTGCTCATGTCATTCTCCTTTAAACGCAAAAAGGGGACTCCGGTCTGGAATCCCCTGTATATGCGGGTTTGGTTGATTATGTATGCTGTTAGTGGGTACTCAGCTTGATGCGTTTATCTGTTGCGGATGGTTAATTGACGCAGGTAACGACTTTTTCGATAACGACTCCGTTTTTTACCAGCGCCAGTCCACCACGACCGGCTAACGATCTCCACAAATCCATGCCGGATGCCCAGAACCATATCTCCTCATCATCGGCAAGAGCCCGACCGTTCCAGGTAGTGATACCAACTCCAATACTGGCGAGTTCAGAATACAGATCCACAATGTAGAGCGGCTCAGTTCGCGGATGGATTTTGTGTTTCAGCAGAGTATTGATTTTGAGATCGAAGTTGCCTTCAATATTCGGATTGCCGTCAGCTATGGCGATAAAGGTTACTTCAGGCATTTTTGGAATCAACGGAGTGATGGCAGTGACTCCCGCATTACCACAAGCAGCGACAACTATTTTGGGTGTGGTCATTGTCTGCTCCTACCGGGATATTGATCTGGTAGTTGAAGTACTGCCGGTAACACCTTTGGTAATACCCACGTTGTGACCGTCCTGCTGCCCTTTGGTGTAGGCGTGGGAATCGATATAACTTCGTCTGCTTCTGACAGTCCGAATCGGACCAAGATCACTCATCGCCTTCTTGATCAGACCTTCCTTGACCGGCACCAGTGCGCCGGGAGTAGTAGGAGTAACTGTCTTCTGTTCCCGTAACCGGGAATTGATCGTAGATACCGCCCCCAGATAATATGACTGACGTTTCAGCTCCCGGTGGCGGTTGGGAGTATCCCTGCTGACATGAACCGTCATGTAACTGGAACAAAGCCGTCTGACGGTCTTATCCAGATAGGCAAAGGTATAGGCGGCGACTTGCACATCAGCGCCAACACCAATAAAAGTCATCTTCCCCAATGACGGATGATGAATAGCCTGACAATCGAAAGCAGTACAGACACCGGCACTCAAATGCCGCACCCACTTGGGCAGGGTTTTCGATACAGTTGCTTCAACCTTATCGGCTGACTGCGGCTTCTGTTCTGATTCGATATCGGCCATAGCCAGATTGTGTTCTGACAACAGCCGCTGGGCATGGGCAGCAGCCAGGGCAGCTTCATGCTCATTTGATGAATTGGCCAGTGCCAGTAGTTTCTGTATTTTAGCGATGATCGGATTATTGGTTTCCATGGTATTGCTCCTTGTGCGGATAAGATGGTATCATACTGATAAGGGTTGAGTTAAAGATTCATTTTGGTAGTTCCGGTAATAGTAGTACGGAGAATTGATATGAGCGGTATAGGCGGCATAGCAGGATCTGCATTGCAGGCTTTCACCACAAGCCAGCAGGTAACCGCTCATAATGTGGCTAATCTGAATACTGAAAACTTTACGGCATCCAGAACCACACTTCAGACAACCGGCAATGGCGGAGTGAGTGCAACGGTATCCGGTACCGGAGACACAGTTGACATTTCCCGCGAAGCGGTAAATCTGATATCAAATACATCTGGTGTTAAGACAAACCTCAAAGTTCTGAAGGCAGCCGATGACATGACCAAGGAGCTGCTCAGTATCAAGGCGTGAGGTTTGGAAGGAGCGTAGTATCGGGGAACAGATGATACATACGCAGTAGAACAAACAGGGAAGTCGGCCAGGCTTCCCCATAGCCCCGGATCACCGGGGGTCAGAAAAGAGAAGGCTGCACTCGCTATGCAGCCTTTTCCATTTCATACATCATCGTTCCTCAGTCGGTTGCCACCGGCAACCGCATTAAGCCTTGCCACCAGAGCTGGCTTCAGAAACTCCAGATGGAGATTGCCATTGATGCAACAGCGGAACTTGAAATAGTCAGTAGAACCGGTACCGTCCATACTATCGGTAATGGCATTGTATAATGGGCCATGGTATGTTTTGACCGGTCCCTTGCCGTCGATCATGTGAAACACATTATCCAGGGCGGTCAGATACTTCTCCCGATGGTAATTGACTCGGAACTTGCCACGGCTCCAGCCCTTCTCTACCTGCCAGGTCAGAATGACCCGTTTCCCCAGCTCAAATTCCGTATTGGTCTTGAATTTACTCTGTGGTGGCCGGAGATAGTCGAATACTTCATGGACTGCTTCTTCCAGGTAGGTATTGACGTTGGCTGCTGAAGTCTCGAACAGTGCCAGTACATTTTCATCGGTCAGGTCCGGCAGTTCTCCCTTTTCAATCTGGGAATCCAGTTCAGTGCGCCGCTGGATGGACAACATCCGGCGCAACTCCATCCGTTCGACAATAATTGCCCAGGCATCTTTCTTCAGATTGGCATTGATGGCTTTACTGGCGTTACTTCCAACATCAGTGCTGTTACGCTCGATAACGCTGAAACGATAACCGGGTGCATCAAGGAATACGTAACGCAGGGATTTCTCCGCCTGTTCCAGAATGGCATAGGCTTGCTCAACCATACTGGTTGCCTGCTGATAGGTGCCGATCATGGTGGTAAGTGTTTCCCGTTTTGCTATATCAGTGGTGAATGTGCTCATGGTGTAATCCTCCTCAGTCTGTTGGTATGTAACCGTCAACCGAGCACCATCTATCTTCCCACCGATCTTCAAGCTATGCTGACCTGAAATTTTCAGACTTTCAGGAGGTCAGCAGATGCCAGGAGAGACACCTGACTGGTCAGTCAGAT
>DUZX01000016.1 GCA_013349325.1 Desulfuromonadales bacterium | reverse complement strand
TACTACTCCGACACTTGACTTGATATAATCTGTTTCATCTGGTACTCTCTGGGCATGACAACAGAGATCGTTTTTCCCGGCATCGAAGAATACCTGGCTCCCTATTATGGATACTTCCATAGATCGGAGAGTCGAGAGCTGGCGGAATGCTACCTGACAGGCCTGCTTATGGACGGCGAGCGCAAATCAGTCGAACCCATGTCAGAAAAGGTAAACGCGTCAGAGCGCAGCATGCAGCGCCTTCTCTCGACAGCCAAATGGGATGATCAACTGGTTGCGGCACAATTTCGCCGCACCATGCTTGATGTTACATCCGACCCGCAAGGACTCCTGGTTCTTGATGATACCGGATTTCCGAAGAAAGGGTACGACAGCGTCTGCGTTGCCCGGCAATACTGCGGTGCTTCAGGCAAGACTGACAACTGCCAGATTGGCGTCAGCATGACATATGTCGGTCAGGATATCGCATGGCCATATGTCATGGAACTGTTCGTCCCGGAATCCTGGGATCAGGACAATGACGAATGCGCTGCAAAGCGCAAAAAAACACATATGCCGGAGTCGATCCACCACAGGTCAAAGTGGCGTATGGCACTTGATTTTGTTGACCTGGCTCGAAAAGACAACGTGCCCCATCGTGCCATCCTTGCTGACGGTTGGTACGGCAACATTCCGGAGTTTCGCCAAGAACTTGAGTCCCGCAGCGAGAATTACATTTTGGGGACGTACTCCAACACCCAGGTCTTTCTCCAAGAACCGGTCTTTGAAAGTGCGCCAATCAAAGAGCATAAGCGGGGGCGTCCGCGAAGCCGCCCCAAGGTAGTATCGACAAACCCCGAACCGATCAAGCTGTCGGCACTGGGAGCAAGCATTGCCGATGATGCATGGCAACGGCTGGAATTACGGCTCAACTCCAAAGACAAGCCGCTTGTTGCCGAAGCAGTCTCAATGAGAGTCTGGCCGGCCATTGGATGGAAGCAGGGCAATCATCATGAACAACTCTGGCTACTGATAGAGCGCCGTCTCCTGAAGGGAGAGGGATATGAGCTTCGCTACTTCTTCAGCAATATGCCGCAGCACCTGGCGACGATTGACCTTGCCCGCTTATACCATGAACGTTATTGGATAGAGCATGGCTATCAGCAACTCAAAGAAGAGCTTGGCCTTGATCACCATGAAGGGCGCTCCTGGAAAGGCTGGCATCGGCATGTACTCCTGACCTCTCTGGCTTATGGCTATCTGACGCTGTTGCGGTTGCTGCAAAAAAAACAGAAGAGTGCAACGGCCCGGCACAACTGGATTCAGAAAAAGTCGATACTGGAAATCGAAGCTTTGTTCTGAAAAGTCAGCAGATGAAGAAGTGGCACCATCGTTGCTGCCCTCTGCGTTCATCTGAAAAGTGGAGGCGAAGGCAACGACTCAAAGGGATGCCGTCACTGCCCGATGTCAGGCACCAGATTTCTAAGCTTCTGATTCGGATATTGAAATGTTAAAGAACTATATATGTCGGAGTAGTATTAGCATGATCAAGAAACTTCCCATGGAAACCGCTGTATTCAGCGAACTACATACTCAGATCGTTAAGGCGACCGACGAGAAGTTCAAAAGCATGGCGGTGTACAAGGAAGAGGCTGGAAAAGTAAACGGTGCCATGGCGCGTGTTGACAAGTCTTTACTCGGTTTGAAGGAAATTATTGCCGGCCTGGTAACCACAGCATCGCGAAGGGCGGCGACTGCTACAAAAACTTTAAATGAAACCTTAAACGACAATAACACTGTCCCGGTATTACTCGAAAACGTCCAGAATTTTCGTAATGAAGTCGACCACGATATTGAACTTAACAGAAAGATCAATGCCATCAACGATATCGTCTATACCGTAGGTGTTGATGCCAAACTGCTTGACGCCAAAGCTCGCATGATCATGCTCAGTGCAAGTCAACAGGAACTTGAACGGGCGACATCGGAAGCTCAGGCAGTATACTCCCGTATCATAAAAAATGTGAATCTGGTCGGGACACGGATACGTGAAATCAAGAGTTCCGGTTTTGTCGATGATGCCATCAAGGAAATTTCTGGCGCTGTCGGCAGTGTGGCAGCCTCTCTCCGCACCATTTCAGCATCCCAGAAGCAGGTGCTTGACAGTATGAGTTTTGTCGATTCCTCTGTCCTGAAGGTCAAGCAGGTGGCGCTGGAGCAGGCAAGAAAAAGCGAGCAACAGGTAAAATCAACTGCTGAAGAACAGGCACAGTTTGTCAGTCAGGTTTGTAAACCGGCGTGCAATAATGACCCACTTTTAGCCCAAATCGGCGTCCAATTTTGACCCACCCCAGCACCCTGCTCCATACTCTCTGGATTCTGTAAGAGAGAGGAGTTTTAAAGGAGATGCTGATCGTGGAGACCATTACTAAAGTCCGTCTGGCTTATTTTAGAGACGGCAAAGCAATTCGTGAGATAGCCCGTAAATTTAACCTTGCCCGCAACACCGTTAAAAACATAATCCGTAGCGGCGTGACTGACCAGAAGTACGAACGTAGCGAACAGCCCCGCCCCAAGCTTGGTGCATTCGTTGATAAGTTGGCAGAGTGGCTGCAGGAAGACAGCAGCAAACCAGTCCGCCACCGCAGAAGTGCTCAAATTCTGTTCGAGCAGTTGCAGCGGGAAGGATATGACGGTGGTTACGACACTCTCCGGCGTTATGTTGGAGCATGGCAGAAAGAAGATGGTACGGCATTAGTCAAAGCCTTTGTCCCTCTTGAGTTTGATCCTGGTGAGGCTTTCCAATTTGATTGGAGCTACGAGAAGATTGAGTTGGGTGGTGTTTCTGTCGAGGTAAAGATTGCCCATTTCCGTCTGTGTCACAGCCGCAAGCTGTTCTGTGTTGCATATACCCGTGAGAAGCTGGAGATGGTTTTTAATGCCCATCTCCGGGCTTTCGAGTTTTTTGGCGGTGTCTGCAAGCGTGGTATCTATGACAACCTGAAGACCGTCGTCACCAAGATACTGATGAGCAAAGACCGTGTCTGGAACCGTCGATTCCAGAACCTGGCGTCCCATTACCTGTTTGAACTGGTTGCCTGTACGCCCGCTGCTGGTTGGGAAAAGGGACAGGTTGAGAATCAAGTAGACCTGGTCCGGAGCCGCTTCTTTGCCCTACGCCGACGCTTTACCGACCTTGAGGAGCTGAACGAATGGCTGGAACGTGAATGCCGCAATTACGCTGCCTCAGCAAAACATCCCGAGTTCAAGGATAAAACCATTGACCAGGTCTTTGCTGAAGAGAAAAGCAGACTCATTGTACTTCCGATGTCACCATTTGACGGCTACCAGGAAGTCACTACCCGTGTTTCATTGCAGCTGCTGATAAACTTTGACCGCAACCACTATAGCGTCAGTGCCATGGCTGTCGGCAAATCGGTTCAGGTCAGGGCATATGCCGAGCATGTCACCATGGTCCTCAATGGCACGGTCGTAGGCATCCACAAACGTCACCTTGGCCGTGACAAAGCCATCTACGATCCTTGGCACTATCTGGCCGTTCTGGAGCGAAAACCAGGAGCATTACGCAACGGTGCTCCCTTCAAGCGATGGGACTTGCCGGAAGCTATGAGCGAGGTCAGGACGATTCTGGAAGGACGTTCTGGTGGTGACCGCCAGTTTGTCAGTATCCTTTCTGTCGTCAGCCGTTATGGCCTGGAACCGGTAGCCATCGCCTGCTCACAGGCTCTCTCTGACAAAACGGTCAGCAGTGATGTCATACTCAGCATTCTGTCTCGCACACATGACGAGCCTCAACCGGAACCTGTCAAGCTGTCAGAGCAACTGCCGCTTCTGAAGCTGATCCCAATGGTGGATTGTTACCGTTATGACGGCCTTATGAAGGGAGGTGCGTATGGCACTGCGTGACCGGCTGATGGAGGCAATCGGCACCCTTGGTTTGTATGGCATGAAAGCCACCTTCGACGAAATACTGGCGGCAGGAATAAAGACCAGGGCCACACCGGATAAAATTCTGTGCGACCTTCTGGAGGCAGAGGTGGCGGAACGGCAAGCCAGAAGCATTCGTTACCGTATGGGTCTGGCAAAATTCCCGGTGGACAAGGATCTTGACCGATTTGACTTCACCGTCTCACCAGTCAATGAGATGCAGGTGAGACACCTCTATGATGGCAACTTCATTGTTGATCACACCAACATCATCATGTTCGGCGGCACCGGAACCGGCAAGACACACCTTGCCATTGCAATCGCCAGACAAAACATCAGGAACGGCAGGAAAGCCAGATTCTTCAACGTACTCGATCTGGTAAACCAACTGGAGCAGGAAAAGTTGGGCAACAGGGGTGGGAAGCTGGCGGAGCAGATGGCGCGGCATGATCTGGTGGTGCTTGATGAATTGGGCTATCTACCTTTCTCCAAAAATGGCGGACAACTCCTGTTTCATCTGATCTCGAAGCTCTATGAACGAACGTCTTTGATTATCACGACCAACCTGACCTTCGGCGAATGGCCTCAGGTGTTTGGCGACGGCAAGATGACCACGGCCCTCTTGGATAGAGTTACACATCACTGTGAAATAGTCGAAACCGGAATCGATAGCTGGAGAATCAGAACGAGGATCAACAACTAAAAACTACTATCTGGGGTGGGTCAAAATTGGACGCCGATGGTGTGTCAAAATTCAAAGCCGATTGACAAGTCAGGTTGGAGCAAGAGTCGAATATTTCAAGAAACTGCTGCTGGCTGTGACAGCGGTAATCATCGTTCTTGCTCTGGCAATCAGCGTAACGACTATGGTCTGCATCAATCGCTCCCTGAAGAGGATGACAGAGACATTCACCGCGATCGTCGAAACGGGAGATTTTACCAAAAGCGCCGTTATCAAGAATAATGATGAATTTGGCGTCACCATTCGGGCCTTCAACGGGCTGGTTGACTCTTTCACCTGTATCATCAGGGCGGTATCGGTATCCTCCAATAAGCTTTCAGGCAGCTCGAGGGGATTGACCGGCACAGCCCAGGAAATTCACACCACCATCGGCAGCCAGTCTGCAAATATCGGTCAGGTTTCTGCAGCAGCAATCGAAATGTCGCAGACTGTTGCCCTCATTTCGGAGAACACGTCCAAAATTGCTTCTGCCGCCGATGATGCGCGAATGGTGGCCGTCAAAGGGGCAGATGTTGTCGGTATGACCGGAAATGAGGTGCAGCAGATAGCCCAGGTGGTAAGGGATCTAGAAATTACAAAAATACCATTTTAGGGTAAATTGTTATATCCCACCATGGCAGTTCGGTGGAACGGGATAAGCGGCTTTCAAGCGCATTTTTCTCTTTGTGGCACAGCTTGATCCCTTTTTCGTACACCGTGTCCAGTAGTTTTACAATCGGCTGAGTTCCTTTCCAGGCAAAGGAGGAGGCCCGATTCAAGACGGTGGTCACGTTGTCAAGGAGATACCCATTCCATGATTTTTCCAGACCTGCCCAGAATCGCTCAATGCTGTTGTACTTGCTGTGATAGGGCGGATAGTACACCAACTGGACTACCATACCGGTTATATCAGCAAACTCAGCCATACGGTACAGAAACTGACTGCGGTGGCCGTTGCCTTCCGGGCCATTATCCATGTTGATGACCAGATGCCTTATGTGGGAAAGCTCCGGTTGCCTCTGTTCCCACCACAGCAGAAGGCCATCAGCAAGAAAGTCACTGGTTTTGTAGCTACTGCCGAAAAACAAAAACGATTTACCGCTGACAGGCTCAAGAATTCCGCCTGGAACAAGTTTTTCCTTGGGGCGCATGTCATGATCCCAGGCGGCAACCGCAGTAAGACCTCGCGACTGGCCGCCACGAGAATAGTCACCGACATGCACGGTCGCTTTGGTATCAACGCTGATTCTCAGGGTTTCAGAATCGGCGTCTGCTGCGGCATTAGTGGCCCAGACATTGGCGAAGATTATGTCGGTTTCTGCCGTTTTTTTTGCACCTTGGTCTTGGCCACGGTACGCAAGCGATACTCGTTACGGTTCAGTATATTGGAAATAGTCCTAACGGTCGGCAATGACTCTTCCGACCAACCGTTAGCCACCAAGGCATCATAGACTGACTGAGCAGTCATATCGGTGTAGAGCAGCGTCGTCCGTAAGCGTGGCTCCGCTTGGCTGTTTGGTTCCACGAGCTCACAAATGTCAGCTAATAAGCCGGGGTATTTCTCTTCCGATTTGGGCTTGTGCCGTCCAGACAAATCATTTACGCAGACGATTCCGCAGTGGTACTCGTTTATGCCGACAGACACCGGTGAGCGGCCCCATCCAAACACTTCTTCGGCGACACGCGGTTTGGCGTCCAGAAGGGTAATGGTTACATCTGCCATGGCGCGGCGACGATCAGGCCATGGAATAGATGAGACCAGTCGGGAAATCAAGGCTACGGTTTCCGGCGAAACGCCCTTTTGATCTAGAATCGATGTCTTCATCCACACGACCTCCTTGTTGAGGGAATGAAGACATTATAAATGGTATTTTAGTATTTTCCAAGTCCCTAAGCGAATCGACATCCGTCATGCACGAGTTGCGGGAGCGCTCGCAGCAAATCGGGGAAATTGTCGATGTTATCAGGGAGATCACCGACCAGACCAACCTGCTGGCGCTTAATGCCGCCATCGAGGCTGCCCGGGCCGGTGATCACGGGCGGGGTTTTGCCGTTGTTGCGGATGAAGTACGCAAGCTTGCCACAAGCACTGCCGAGGCTACGGTTGAAATTACCGAGCGCATCAACAGCATCCAGGAAGATACGGAAAGGGCGGTCAACACCATGTCGAAAAGCCTGGATCGGGTGAACCGCGGCGTCGAGTTCTCCCGCCAGGCCGGTGATTCATTGCAGCAGATTGTTGGCAGTATTACTCACTTACAGGATATGACGAAGGAAATCTCGCTGGCATCTGTTGACATGGCCAAGGCTGCCGATGAGATCAGCACCGATATTGTTGAAATTGAGAGATCATCGGGCGAGACGGTTGAGGCGGCGGCCAGGATTGCGCTGGAATCGGAACAGCTGGCCCATCTTTCTGTTGAGTTGGCCGATGAGATCAGTCGCTACACGTGTGAGCACGCAGAAACGACTGGAATCGGCCTTCCCTCCGCTACATCTGCTCGTACCCGATAATCATACCACTTGACCGGAAATTCAAATATGAAATTACTTCCGGTTTAATTCATGACTGACAATGTAAACGCCGTGAGAGGACTTGAACATGCAGCCGACAATTCTACTCGTTGAAGATGATGAACTGGTGATGGATATGACTATCACCATGCTTGAAGATAATGGTTACCAGGTTATATCGACATATGTTCCGGAAGTGGCTTTAGAATACGTCAAAAAAACGAAAAACTCTGTCGACCTTTTGTTGAGCGACGTCATCATGCCACAGATGAACGGCCCGGAGCTTGCCGCAAAAATCCGGTCGATTCATCCAGAGCTTCCGGTCCTTTTTATGTCCGGTTATTCGCCGGAACTGGTGGATAGTGCGATGACCGGAAATCGGCAGGAGGTTATCGGGAAGCCGTTCAAATCAGGGCAACTGGTCTCCCGAATCCAAACCTTACTGAAATGTAACAATGAGATTTCAGCAGGCAGTACGTGATAATCGACAATGGAGATGCGGACGTTGCTCAGTGGGTGTTTGTTGAGTAATTAGTGTGTGGTTTGCAGAAACGCCCGGTGGTTCCGGCGATGGACGGCCAAGCAGATATCCCTGCCCCAACTCGGCGCCGATAGAGATGAAATATGACAGTTCTTCAGGGCGTTCGATCCCTTCAGCGATCACCTGGGCGCCTATTTTCTTGGAAAAACAGATCAATGCCTCGGAAAGGGCCTGCTTGGTCGGGGATTGATCGACTCCGTCGACCAGGAATCTGGCTAACTTCACATAATCGGGAACAACTTGTGACAGCATTTTCAAGCCTGCGTATCCATCCCCCAGATCATCAATGGCAATGCGGTAGCCTTGTGAGCGGTAATGGGCAACTCCCAGTTCAAACAAATCGTAATCGTTGATCAGTGTCTTCTCTGTCAGCTCAAAAACAATCCGGGAACGATCAATACACAGGAAGTCAAGCAATTCCGAAGTAAACCCGCGGCGGTGGTTTTCTGCATGCAACAGCGCCGGGCAGACATTCAGGAAAATCAATCCCTCAAGTTCAAGCGTGCGGGCTTTCGAAAGAGCCTTTTCCCTGCAGAGTTTTTCAAGTTCGGCAGTCAGACCGAACTTTCTGGCAATATCGAACATGATTTCCGGATTGCTGATACAGCCGCCGCTTGTCGGTCTGGTCAGCGACTCGTGTCCATGGAGAGATCCGTCTGACAGAGAAATGATTGGTTGGAACACTGGAAAGATCTGCTTAAGGCTGATAAGCCGCTCCAACTCGCTTAATTCAATCTTGTCCAGATATGATCCTGATGCGTTAATGCTCATGGGTGCCATTGCCTGTGTTGGGCTCGTGTAATAGAATTCATCCTGATTAGCGATATCCATAATTTTCCAGGTATCGGTTACACAGGCAGTTCTTTACGTTTTTTCTTGTTACGTTTTCGGTGCTGCTCGATTTTTTTGTCAGCAAACTGCATAAGCAATGCATGACTGCCACTTTCTGCTCCGGTTTCAGGCGGTATCCGCTGAGCGTAGGTGCCATCGGGTTGCATGTCCCAGGCTGAGCGGTAATCATTGAGATGAATATCCAGTACGGCTCGTATTTCTTTGGAGAGTTCAGGGGTTTTGATAGGGCAAAGGACCTCAACCCGTGCTTCAAGATTTCGTTTCATGGCATCAGCAGAGGCTATAAAGTATTCTTCGTTGCCAGAGTTCCTGAAGTAGTAGATGCGTGAATGTTCGAGAAATCTACCGACAATGCTGATTACCCTGATCGTATCGGATAAGCCGGCAATGCCGGGGCGTAACCGGCATGTGTCACGGATGATCAGATCAACTTGTACCCCGGCTTGCGAAGCCCGGTAGAGCGCCTTTACGATATCGCCATCTTCCAGAGCATTCATTTTGAATTGGATCAAACCGCCTCCAAGCTCCTGATGCGAGGCAATTTCCCGCTCTATTTTTGTTAGCAGCGCCTGTTTGAGGAAACGGGGAGCTGTCAGTATACAACTGTATTTCCGACGGGGTTTCAAGCCAGTTGTCAGATAATTAAATAGCTCTGTCACATCATGTGCAAGGGATTCATTGCAGCTTAACAGCCCGATATCAGTGTAAATCCTGGCTGTATCAGCATGGTAATTACCTGTGCCGAGATGCACATACCGTCGAAGAGCATTGTAATCCTGACGCACGATCATGATAACCTTGCAATGAGTCTTGAGCCCGACTACACCATAGGTGACGTGAATTCCCGCCTGTTCCATCTGTTCGGCTATGCGGATGTTGGCGGCTTCATCGAAGCGGGCCTTGAGTTCCACCACGACCGCCACCTGTTTGCCATTGTGGGCTGCCTGCAGAAGTGCTTCAACAATTCTGCTCTGACTTGAGGTGCGATACAGCGTCATCTTGATGCCGTGTACTTTGGGGTCGTTGGCGGCATCACGGACAAAGCGCTCCACTGAAGATGAAAATGATTCATAGGGATGTTGCAACAGGATGGAGCCGGCATCACGGATGATGTGAAATATATTGCGTTTAGTATCCAGCAGCGGATGGATGATCGGATGATGCGGTGCATCGTGCAGATGAGGATGCTCAAGCCGGCTGATCTCAAACAGATCACGCAGTGCCAACATGTCCTGACTTTCAAACACGTCGGCCTGCTCATCGATCTCCAGTTCAGCAGCCAGCCTGCCACGTTGCAGGGCAGGTATGCCGCTGACAACTTCCAGACGGACAATCGGCGCAAACCGTCGCTCCCGCAATTCTGTTTCAATCATCTCCACCAGGTCATCCGCCTGTTCTTCGTCCTGTTCGGTATTGGCATTGCGGGTAACGCGAAATAGATCACACCGAACAATATTCACACCTGGAAACAGCATGTCCAGATTGGCAATTACAAGATCTTCCAAGGTGATATAGCGCTCTTTTTTACCAGGTACCCTTATAAACCTGGATGCGCTCAAACCGACCGGCACTTTTACCCGGGCCAGTCGCATATCTGGACCGGTACCGTTATTCAGGGTAAGAAGCAAATTGAGTGACAAATTGGAGATAAAAGGAAACGGGTGTGCAGGGTCAATAGATTGCGGAGTCAGAAGAGGATATATATTATCAGTAAAATATTTTCGGAGATTCTTTCTTTCACGAACTGAAAGAGCTGGAACGGATGTAATCGTTATCCCTTCGTTTTTCAGTTTGTCCAGCAAATCCGCAATAATTATTTGGCGCCGTCCTTCAATGTCACGAACCACGCGATGACATTCCTGAATTTGCTGCAGTGGCATCATTCCGTCCAGCGACATCTCACGCAAACCGGCCTCGACCTGCTGTTTGAGCCCGCCAATCCGTTTCATGAAGAATTCATCCAGATTTGAACTGACTATGGCGACAAACTTTACCCGTTCTAATAGCGGGGTACGTACATCTTCGGCTTCATGCAGCACGCGGAGGTTGAACTCAAGCCAGGTCAGTTCGCGATTAAGGTACCAGCACGGTTGGGACAGGTTAAACCCTGCTGTATCCGGTTCATTTTTTGCTTGGATCAATTCCGTTGAGCGCTTACGAAGCGGCATATTCACTCTCATATTTTGATTTGGAATTCAAAATGGTGCTGTAGACCTGTTCTTTGTCGGGGGCCTTTTCAAGCGTGAACTTCCGGGCATTTCGTCCCATCTGAACCATTGTGTCGCGGTCCGAGACCACTCCCCTTATGGCAGCAGATAATTCAGCCGCATTGCCGGCCTTGAAAACGAGGCCGGTATCGCCGTCAAGCATGAGTTCCCTCGGTCCGCCCTCATCTGAAACAATGACCGGAAGGCCGGATGCCTGAGCCTCAAGAACTACATTCCCGAAGGTATCGGTCGCACTTGGGAATACGAATAAGTCTGCTGACGCGTATCCTGTCTGCAATTGGTTGCCAGATAGATAACCTGTGAAAAGGACCGGATAGCCAGAAAGTTCAGCTTCCATCTCCTCTCGATAGGGTCCGTCTCCAATTACAGCCAGAGCAACACCGTTGCCTGAATCAACCAGTTCCCGGAATGATCTTACAAGTACATCGAGACCCTTTTCACGTGATACCCTGCCAACATAGAGGAGAACTGCGCTACCCAAACCGAGCCCCCGACTTTTCCAAAATGTGGGATTGCGTAGTTCAGGGGAATAGATTTCTGTGTCGACCCAGCGTGGCAGCGGCTGCATTTTTTCAGTTGGCAATCCTCGGGACATCAATTGGTCGCGTGTGCCGATTGAAGGAACCATTACTTCTTCCATTTGACCATAGAACCAGATCATGTAGTTCCAGGCGGCTTTCTCCAGAAACTCATCATTGGTAAGGCTAAGGACATATTGAGGAATGTCGGTATGATATGTTCCTACTACGGGGATATCCATCAGGCGGGCTATCAATAGGCCAAGCAGCCCGACAGTGCCGGGGGTGCTGACATGGATTCTGGTAAACCCTTCCCGCTCCACATAATCCATTACATCCAGAATCGGCGGAAAGTCGAGCTTCAGTTCCGGGTATTCAGGCAGTACAAAATCGCCTACCGACTTAAATTTTTTTACTCCAGCCATTACCGACTCACCGGAACTGCCGGATGTAATAACTGTCAGTTCGACGCCACGATTCTGTGCGGTACTGATCAGGCGCTTAATCGTCATTGCAACGCCATTTATCTCGTCAAGCGTATCGGTGAACAACGCAATCTTTTCCTGAGCAGGCTTGCAGCCAAGCTCAGCGAATGATGAACTAATCTCCCTGATCAGTTCTTTTCCCTTGTGTTGATGATGAAACGCAAGATAGTAGGGCGATATCATCCCATGCACGAGGCCGATTGTTCCAGCAGTGTTGAGATAATCAAAGAAACCTGCCTCCAGCGGCAGATTCATCAGGCGGCTTGTGTAGTGGAAAATCAATCTATTCGCCAGACGACTGGTAACCGCGAAAATTTTGTGGTTACTGTCTGCGTCCTTGATTCCGGCAAGAAATTCCTTGTCATCCAGTAGCATCCGGGCTTCTGCATCAAGTACATGCTCAAAACTTTTTCCCACATGATTACGTGAAGGCGGCAGATTTTTAAGTATAAACAGTCTGATTTTGTCGATGAACGATCCTTTTTCATCACCAACATTGAAAAAGCGATCCAGCAACGCACTGACAAACGGTGTAGTGCCGCGACGCTTGATGCCAAGCCGCTCCCGATAAAAGCTGTTGGCGATCCCGTACAAGCTGTGAGCCATGGTAAGTGGACCGCCATCTTCGCCGTCAGCCCAACTGTCGCCACTTCTGATTGCATCTATATAGCTGTCGACAGTCGGTGTTTCATAGGCAGTTGTATGGGCCCTGGCAATAAAAAGTCCGCCGTGATCATCAGAACCACCAACCACTCCTTTAACCCAGGGGGTATCCCCATACGGCACCAGTGAATGCTTGTCAGCCAGTCGGGCTATGACACCTTCATTGAGCGACGTGATCAAACGCTTAGTAAAGCCGTTGAAGCGTTTCGCCCGGCAACCATTTTTAATTTCGAAGGTTGTAAAAAGAAGCAGAGATTTTTCAATGATGTCCAAGGTCAGTTTGTCATTCTGGGCATACAGTGGATGGGCAAGAAAGTGGGCAATGTGCTGAGTATGGAAGTAGTGAACCAGTTCATGGATATTTTTGCGCAAGTGCACTATATCGCTGAACTGGGCCTCCGTAATATTCAGAACCACCACATGCATCTTGCAGCCGTTTTCAGGAAAATGGGCTGTAATTTCAGAACTAATGAATGCCCCTGGCAGATGGGCAATCTCCAGTGCTCCGCTGATGGCATTATGATCAGTGATGGTGACGAAATCCATACCACGCTCACGCGCAATACGGTACAAATACTGGGGTGACGTGTAGCTTTCCGGAACATTGAACTTCCGCATGGCCCAGTAGGTAGGTTTATTGGAATGACTGGAGTGGACGTGTAAATCGGCTTTATATGAGTTCATGCCTCTACTCTTAACACATCAATGTTACAGGCATGTTGCGGTTATGTAATTGTTTTGTAGAGATTTATTTCATCATTTCTTTGGGCAGACACGTAACTGAAATGTTGCAAACTCGGAGCATAATAGTCACACAATATTTGATAGTGTAACGAGGACATCATTTAAAGGAATGCATACTATGTCCCTGGATACGGTTAGGGAATTACTCGCCAAACAACGCCTGGTTGAAGATATGATTCATAAACAGTCTATGGCACGCCATGATATTGTTGAAAATCTGGTGCAGAAGCAGCACCAATCAGAATTGCATCTGTTACTGGAGCGTCTTGATGTTGCTTCCGTGGCAAAAATTCTGGATGAGCTCTCAGCTGATGAACTATTTCTTGTGTGGAGTCAGATTGAGGAAAGTCGAACTGATGAGATCCTTGAAAAGGTCGATGACGAAACACGGGACAAACTTGCCAGCCGCAGCAGTTATCTCGGTTCAGCCTGTTCGGTAAATGCATTCGAATTATCAAACGGACGCTTGAGCCAGACCAGTATAGAAGCGGTTGAAGATTTTGAGGGAATCAAACCTATCTGGGTTGATCTTGTTGGCACAACCAGATCTGACCGACGCAAGATTGGTGATTATTTTGGGCTTGAATTACCTGATCCGGAAGACCTTACCGATATAGAGTCAAGCGCCCGTTTTTACGTTGAAGAAAATAGTGAGATTCATCTGCACTCTGATTTTCTGCTTGATCGTGAGGGAGATTCCCGCAACGTCCCGGTGGCCTTCATCCTTTTCCGGGATATCCTCTTTTCGGTTCGCTCTGAAGAACTGCCGGTATTTCGACTGCAACGCCTTCGGGCCCGCATTCAGGCTGATTATGTATCCGACGGAATGGGAATGCTGTTGGATTTGTACGCTGCCGATGCTGAGTATTCAGCTGATTCGCTTGAAGAAATCTATACGTCACTCGGCGAAGTCAGCACTAAAGTTCTCAGCGAAACAATGACAGACTCAGAAGCTGCTCAAATTCTTTCTGAAATCGCCGAGCAGGAAGACCTTAACGGGAGAATTCGCCGTAATGTGCTCGATACTCGTCGAGCGCTCACCTTCCTTATGCGCAGAAAATTGCTGTCGGAACATCAGTATGGTGATACCAAGCAAATCTTGCGTGACATAGAATCATTAGACGGCCACACCGCCTTTCTGTTTGATAAGATCAACTTCCTTATGGACGCTACGGTTGGCTTCATCAACATAAACCAGAACCGGGTCATCTATCGTCTGACCGTTCTCAGTGTCATTTTCATGCCCCTTAACGTTATTGCCGGTATCGGCGGTATGTCAGAATTTTCCATGATGACAAAAGATATTCCCTGGCCGATAGCATATGGAATATTCACACTGGGTATGCTACTAATAGCTTGGATTACCTATGTTATTCTGAAAGTATTCGAACAGAGAAGCAATCGGTCAGGGCGGCGGTCTTAGCCTGATGGGGGCGTTATGAAAATTGTTGCACTGTACAACATAAAGGGCGGTGTGGGAAAAACAGCCGCATGTGTGAATCTGGCCTATTCCTGCGCGGCGTGCGGCAAGAGAACGTTAATATGGGATCTCGATTCACAGGGCGCTACCAGTTATTATTTCAATATTGACTCCGAAATCAAAGGTGGGACAAAGAAGCTGTTCAAATCGAAGGAAGCAGGCGAGCTTGTCAGAAATACTGATATTGAACATCTTGATGTCATTCCCGCTGACAGTTCTTACCGGCATATGGATCTTTATCTTGACAGCAATCGAAAACCGAAAAAACAGATGCAGGACTTTCTGGAGATATTTCAGAATGATTACGATGTCGTATTTCTTGATTGCCCGCCAAGCTTTTCGCTGGTCTCAGAAAATGTCTTCAAATGTGCCGATGTCATGCTGGTGCCGCTTATCCCGACCACCCTCTCCATGAGGACTTTTGAGCAGATCACGGAGTATGTGAATGCACATAAAAAGTTGTCACTTAAGCTGTTTCCGTTCTTTTCCATGGTGGATCGCCGCAAAAAACTGCACATTGACACCATAAGCACCGGTCAGCAGGAAATTGACGGTCTGCTCAGGACAGCAATTCCCTATCTTTCCGTAATCGAAAGTATGGGGGTGCATCAGGCGCCGGTGGGAAAATTTGCGCCCCACAGCCAGGCTGCTGAACTGTTTGAACAATTGTGGATTGAAGTAAGCCTCAGATTGAAAATAAACGCCGCATGAAATACCACACTCAAATCCTCAAAGCGCTCTCCGATCCAGTCAGACTGCGCATCATCCTCCTGTTGCACGCAGAAGGCGAGTTATGCGTCTGCGACCTTATGGCGGTTCTCAAGTTGCCGCAATCAACGGTTTCGCGGCACTTGGCTTATCTGAAAAAAAGCTGCTGGGTCGACACCCGCCGTGAAGGCGTCTGGATGCACTACCAACTAAGTCGGGAAAGCTGCCAGATGTGCCGGGAACTACTTGAAACCCTCAAAAAGAATGTCAGCAACCTTCCCGAGGCCCTTTCAGACCGTAAGTCGCTCGCTGAATTCGTCACAAGTAAAACAACATCCTGTCTTTGATTCTCAGTATTCTACCATTTCATTTGTGACGCAGTTGTAACTTGATTTATCCGCTAAAGCGGATATATTAAGGGCATGAAAAAACGCGTCCTCTTTCTTTGCACCCACAACTCCTGCCGTTCCCAGATGGCCGAAGGTCTGGTTAATCACTACCTCGGTGATCAATTCGAGGCATTCTCCGCCGGTACCGAGGCGACCCGGGTCAATCCGTTGGCCGCACAAGTCCTGTCGGAACTGGGTATCGACATCTCCCATCATCATTCCAAAACCCTCAACCAGTTTGCCGACCAACAGTTTGATTATGTGATCACGCTCTGCGGATCTGCCAACGAGCAGTGCCCGCTTTTTTTCGGCGGAGTGCAGCGGGTGCATATCGGTTTCGACGATCCGTCCCGGCTTCCTGGCCCTGCCGAAGAGGTGTTGCCCGAGTTCCGTAGGGTGAGGGATGAAATCCGCCACAGACTGACCGCCTACCTGACAGGAGTAACACAATGAGTGAACATGTTTCCCGCAAGCTCTCCTTCCTCGACCGCTGGCTGACCCTCTGGATCTTTGCCGCCATGGTTCTCGGCGTCGGACTCGGCTACTTCGTCCCCGGCGTGGAGTCGTTTGTCAACAAATTCCAGGTGGGCACCACCAATATCCCCATCGCTGTCGGTCTGATCCTGATGATGTACCCCCCCTTTGCCAAGGTGAAGTACGAAGAGATGCCGGAGGTATTCCGCAACAAGCAAGTACTCGGTCTGTCGCTGGTGCAGAACTGGCTGATCGGACCGGTGCTGATGTTCGTGCTGGCCGTGGTTTTCCTGCCGGACAAACCGGAGTACATGGTCGGCCTGATCATGATCGGCCTGGCCCGCTGCATCGCCATGGTCATCGTTTGGAATGAGCTGGCCAAGGGGAACACCGAGTATGCCGCTGGTCTCGTGGCCTTCAACAGTATCTTCCAGGTTCTCTTCTACAGCATCTACGCCTGGTTCTTCATCACTGTTCTACCGCCGCTCATCGGGTTAAAAGGTGTCGTGGTTGATGTCAGCATAAAACAGATCGCCGAAAGTGTCTTTATCTATCTGGGCATCCCCTGCATTGCCGGGGCGCTAACCCGACTGATTGGGGTCAAGATTATGGGCAAGGAGCGGTATCACCGGGAAGTGGTGCCGATGATCAGCCCCCTGACCCTGATCGCCCTGCTGTTCACCATCGTGGTCATGTTCAGCCTCAAGGGGCAGTTGATCGTTCAACTGCCAATGGACGTGGTGCGGATCGCTATCCCGATGCCATGTTTCTGGTGTCGTTCTGGATGGGGAAAAAACTGGGCGCCGACTACTCAAAAACCACGACGCTTGCCTTCACGGCAGCCAGCAACAACTTCGAGCTGGCTATCGCCGTGGCGGTTGCTGTCTTTGGCCTCAATTCCGGTGCTGCCTTTGCCGCGGTCATTGGCCCGCTGGTTGAGGTGCCGGTGATGATTGGTTTGGTGAATGTGGCATTTTGGTTCCAGAGAAGGGTATTTACTGAGTCATGAAATACAATAAACCACAACCTACAAGCAAGCCGGTGAAAGACCTGAAGATAACCGGCTTCAAAAAGGTAGCACCTGCACCTGTGTCATGTGTACCAGTTCAGGGTGATAATCCCGATAAGCCTCCCTGCTGAGGTCCACCAACCTCCGCCGGTGGCGGAGAAATTACAGACAACGTACCGGGTTTCATAGAATGGCAGGATACTCCGGCGGGTCGAGTGCCGCGGATATCCAGCGAGTTAAGCTTTGTTGATCATCTTGGGGCCTGTAAAGCACGCTGGGCTATCGGACGGATGGGCTTTATTGTTCCTCCCGGCCTTTACGCCATAGGTACTCCCAACCCGGAATCTCCGGTAGTCGTCACCGCAAACTATAAGATGACCTATGATATCATGCGGAAGACATTGTCCGGTCGCCATATCTGGCTATTGGTGTTGGAGACATACGGTATCAATGTCTGGTGTGCAGCCGGCAAGGGAACGTTCGGCACCGGCGAGGTGGTGCGCCGGGTCACAGCAAGCAGACTTGCGGATATTGTCAGCCATAGGCGGCTGATCCTGCCGATCTTCGGCGCTCCCGGTGTTGCCGCTTACCAAGTGGCTAAACGCTGCGGTTTCTCGGTCAGCTATGCCACCATCCGGGCTGCCGATCTCCCCGAATATCTGGATAACGGCATGGTCACGACCCCTGCCATGCGGCAGTTGGAATTTTCGCTTTATGATCGCATGGTGTTGATACCGGTCGAAGTGGTACTGGAGCTGAAATCCCTGGTCATTTTTTCTTGTCTCGTGCTGCTGGCCTGTACCGTTGCCGGCAATCTCACAGCTGGAATCGTGGCATTCGGTGCTTATGCCGGAGCGGTTCTGAGCGGAACCGTTCTGGGACCTCTTCTGCTTCCATGGTTGCCGAGCAAGAGTTTTGCCATCAAAGGTGCCTTTGTCGGTCTGCTTTGGGCCATGAGCTACTATTTTCTGACCGGTGCTGCCTGGACGCTACCGGAATTATCCGCAGCAATACTGATTCTTCCGGCAGTGAGTGCGTTTTATACTCTTAACTTCACCGGTTGCACGACGTTCACTTCCCGTTCCGGAGTGAAAAAAGAGATGAAAATCGGCCTGCCTGCCATGGCAATTGCCATAGCGGCAGGCATAATCCTGCTCAGCCTGAACGCCTTCCTTTGAGATTGAGGTATATATGAACGGATTCCGCTATCTAAATAATGTTGTTACCCTGGCCCTTGACCGGCAGACCTGCATCGGTTGCGGCCGGTGCTTGGAAGTCTGTCCCCATCAGGTGTTCACCATAACTGACAAGAAGGCTGTCTTGACTGACCGGGATGCCTGCATGGAGTGCGGGGCATGCGCCCTTAACTGCCCGGTAAAAGCATTGAGCGTCGATGCTGGTGTTGGTTGTGCATCGGGGATGATCAATGAATGGTTGCGGGAACATAAGCTGGGGAAGGTTGGCGGCGGTAGCTGTTGTGATTGACATCCTGAATACGATAATTTCTAGGTTTTGCTCTGTTTCAACTCCTTCATCTGTGATTCATAACACTCAGGACAAAGTCCATGGCTGAATTGTGCTTCCGAGTGATTTGACAGGTACGCTTCAAGTTGTTCCCATGATTGGGTGTCATTTCGGATTTTTTTGCAGTACATACATATCGAGATAATCCCCTCCAACTGACGTACCCGTGAAAGCATATCCCTGAGATGTTCGTTCTGGGCCTCGAATTCCTTCGCCAGTTCCATAAGCAAGGTGTGCATTTCAACCAGTCTGAAAGTATGGCCGATAGTGTCTCGAACTACAACCGGCTCGTATACCAGTTCGGGGTTTCGTGAAAGAGCCAACTGGACTGCCTGTTCGATCCCCATGGTGCCATCCAGGCAAAGTGGCTCGTCAAAACCATACTTTACCAGCAGCTTTACCGGTTTTTTGTTGTAGAGATCCTTGCGGAACGGCTTGCTGTACAATTCCATAAATCGTTTGCGGGAAATCATCCCCAGCAGATCTCCGTTGTCATCAAGAACTATGATTCCGGAAAGTTCTGCATTGGCTTCGAACCTGTCTTCAATCTTATTTGCCATGTGATTGGTGGACAGGTGAACAAACTGGAATGGGACTGTGGCAAGTGATTTACCGGTTACGGTAGATTCCGTATTGTCGCAGGAAGTTGTAGTAACTGGTTCGATCATGGTGAAATCCTGTCCATCATCCAGACTCATGTGAGAGAATTATTCCCATAATACCAGCCTTCCCTGATCATCCCTGCCGTTATCGAGATTCCAGATGCAAGGTGATAGTGTTGACTCTGGTTTACCTAAAACAATACAACTTTCGATAATCCTCCATAGTGCCGTAATATTGCCGATGGCACGTTCGAAGATTTCGTCATAATGCAATGACAGTGGCTTATCAAGCGGGATTGTAAGATTATTCACAAAATCGAAGTTGATCTCCCTATGATTTGGATAGGGTTTGTCAATACTCCTTGATATAAGGGCTGCAAGTGGGAATATCTTCTGCGGATTCCTGCAAGTGTCAGATATCAGGGTAATGAATTCCCGATGCCATCCTGTAATGTCAGGAGGGGTTGCGGCAAATCGCTCCTCGTCGCCTTCTGCAAGCACCTTCTCCCACAGGCTGGTAATGTCGGGGTCAAGCTCACTTTTATTGCCATTGATTCCGCACATGGCAACCGTCCTGGCAAATATTTCCGAAGCTTTGATTTCACCCATGTCCATTTTCCGGTGAAAATAACTATCCTGGTGCATCTCGCACACACGGTGCATCAATCGGTTTTGGGAATATGGGCCGACCTTGGCCTGGACAACCGGGTGAATAGTCATATCTGCGGCGAGGTGGGAGCAATATCCCATGAGCCACGCCATCTGTTTGCAGCGGGCAGGTCCGCAGGAATTTGATATCACAGCGGCGGCGCATGCAATTACTGTTGCAGGTCGCGTACAATGCATGACATCTGCCCAGTGAGCTGAATGTGTCGCTACGCCAAGGTTGGGATAGTCAGGTGCAATAGCGCCTAGTAGTACGTATGGCGCAAACGATTCTGCTATCTGACTGAATTCAGATTGTGATGGAAAACAGGCTGTGATGTTTTCCTTCTGTAATAGTTGGTGAACAAGGATCAGATGGACGTAGGGACCAGCCATAGAAATCGACCTCAGAGTTAGGAGCGAATGTGTTTTTCCATATTGGAATATACCCTCAGAAGAAGGCAATATGTTGCAATGCTAAATGGTAAAACGGTTGCCAGCCAGGCACCGGTCGCTTTGAGAGTAAACCAGAAAAAGAACTGAATAGAGTTTTGTGGTGATGTCGTTATTATTTCAATAAGATTGTCCTGCATAACCGGCCCCAGAGGGAATAGCCTGGAACCGAGATTGAAAAATGGCATCAGCAAAGCCAGATGCAGTGGATAGAGCAGACAATTGACCGCCTGAAGAACTGCTGGGTTGATCCGAAAATATGATGAGACGATCATGCAGATGAATGAAGTACCCCACAACAGTGGCATGGAACCGATGGCGAGTCCAATACAGAGTGTACGAAGAAGATCACCGCGGTTGAGACCGGCGGATAAGATGGTCTTCAGTTTTATGGTGATAAAGGATGCGAAATTACTCAAGATCCCACTGCGATTCCAGACCATGTCTTAGTCAAATACGGTCTTGACGTACATGAAAGCGCACCGTTGAAGCTGTTACTCTGCTGGCACCGGTATATACGAATAATATCACCCACACCATTTGTAGAAAGAGAATCGTCCCCGGATTCCAGACTGATTTGAGACCATTGTAAAGCTCGGGAGCAGTAACCGGCTCATTGCCCAACACTGCCACTGCCACCAGAGCATACACAAGCCCTGCTGCCCCCATGAGCTGGTACGCTGATATCCGACCTTCTCCACGGTAGTCTGCCCGCATGGTCTCCGAAAAAGTCCGCCATGCCTGGGTTGCCAGCGATGCCAATAGAAAGGCAGCCGTGTAACGGGCGGAGAGGAAGAGCCATGAGGCTATTATTCCGATGGTGCAGTTAATCATTGCGGTAAGAGCCTGGACCGGTATCACCGGGACAGCTTCAAGTCCGCCAGCATAGGAGATTTTCTTTGTTGCACCGTGGAACGTGAATGAGCGGCTTCCAAACAGTTGTCCGAGAAACGTGTTCTTGCCATCCATGGGTTTACCGTAGCAGCAACCGAAGCTGATACACGCCAGGCGTCCCAATCCCTCGCCAAAGGCATAGGCGGTGGCAACGGCAGCATAGGCAGGAATAAGCGGGATGTGAAAGGAAAAGAAGCCCCCTGCTATTGCGTTAAGTCCCCAGATAACGAACGGAGTTACGATAATTCCAACGAATACAGCACCTCCTACCGTGAAGGTATGGGACTTCTTTTCAACGAGCAGGGCCACCAGTTTTGATGCCGGCACACAGCAGCCGAGCATTGCAGTGGCGAACATGCAGGTTACCAGCGGCCTGACTCCAACACTCCCGAGCAAAATCAACAGCACCACCACGGATGCAAGGTAGGCGTTTGCGGTAAGAAGACCGTACCAGGTAAAGTTCAGACCGGTCCATTCCTCTCCGTTGCGTTTTTCTACCGGTGCTGCAGCTATGAACTGCCAGCGTTCGCCGGGAAGACAGGTTATACCCCACCAGAGGTACAGTAGTAACAGAGCAAAGGCAAAAGCCAGCACTACGGGAAGAAGTGTCATTGGTTCGATTCCTTTGAAGACGTTATACTTCGGTTTCTGAAGTCTGCATAGATTAGCCGGTCGTCATTGTCAGCCTCATTCCCAGACGGAACTGCCGTCTTGTTCTGACGGCGGGCGATAGCAAGGAGAGATCTCACTCTGATGTCAGTTTCCACCAGGGACTGGCCGAAACCTTGACTGAAACGGCTTGTCGCCCAAGGATGCTCCATGTTCTGTACGATGTCTTTTGCGAATTCTATCCGTTCTCTTTGGAAAATCAGGATATCGGTACTACTTCCCGGCCGGTAGAGACTTTTGGGTTGCCCCTTCTTCAGGAACATGCCTGGTTCGATGGGACAGGGATCGTCGTAGCAATTATCACTGTATGCCTGGACAATGTCGCCGATCATCAGCGCCACTACCTCGATCATGGCAACCAAACCAACTCCGGTCCCTTCCTTAACATCCGTATCTATGATCGTTACCACTCGTTTGTTCTTGGAATAAGGGGTAGCGATTGAAACCACTGCCGTCGGATTGCAGCAGTGATAAGTGCCTTCGATTGCATATAAATCAACCACCCTTCCGGCAACCGGAGTATGATTGTAGTGGTATTTATCCGGCGTCAGCCGAAATACGGCAAAGTCACCATTCTCAAAGGCCCTCTGCCACTCAGCTTTTCCTGGCCCGAAAAGTTCCGGAAAAGAGAAGAACTTCTCTTTGAGGAACAACATGGATGTCTCCTCAAAAGAACCGACCACCACCCTGGCATCGGCGGGCGAGACCAGAACATATGGATCTGTAGGCATGGGCCGGCATTTGTCATATCTTATACGTCGTTCGAATATTTTGCGTGGAGTGTCAAGGGTCGCCGGATCATCCAGGCACTCGTCCAGGTCGATGCCGCACTGTTCCAGAAATCGCTTGTGTGAGTGGACCGGTCGGTCGAAATGTACCGCCCCAAGTATGTGAGATGATCTGCTGCTCGTCAGCATCCGGAACAGCGCACCGCTGTTCTCTCTGACACGATGATAGAGCAGTCTGACCATCCGGTCGCCGAACAGTTGCTCGGTAACAACTTTGCCGCTATCCCGCTCGATGAACTGGTGCTCCATGAACCCCCTCCTCCGTGAAAGTGTTCCTGCGGATGTCATCTTCACGGGCGGCAACGATCAGCATGAGATGCAAGAGCCGCCTGATGATTTCAGGGTTGACGTCACCCGCCAGTACGGACCTGCCGACATCTTCGATATAACTTTCTGCCGGTGCAGCTCCGAGAATCCTGTGCAATTCCTTTCTGAGTTCATCACTGCCGGTCTCAACCCTGTGCAGGGCAGCACAGGATTTCTCCAGTATGGTAAATGCTTCTTCCATGTGACGAAGTCGCAAGGTGTCGCGGTAGAACCGTTCCGCCTCCCTGTTGAAATCGCCGGCATGTATCTTCATGGGAGAATTGCCGCCGCAGTCTTTCAGAATTCCCCGCGTGAGGCGTCCTGAACAACTGAGAGTTGCCGGATCGTTGAGTCGGTGCTCAAGATCGTCAATCGTTTCCCCAAGGTTCATCAGTTCGATCAGATCTGCGGCGTCCTCCTTAAGCAACTGAAGGAGCGCCTTTCGGTACTCATCAAGCGGAACTCTTACATACCCCTGATAGCGATGGCTTGAGCGTACCCCTCTGGTTCGTTTGAGGATTTCGAGGATAAAGCGGTTGCCGCTGTCCTGCCTGACGAAGAAAGTTGGCAGGTCGATGGCGGCTCCGAAAAATGGTTGGCGGCGTTCGCTTTCAACAATCGGTGTATCAGGTATGTGTGCGTGGCTTATGCTGCCAAGGGCGATGTACTTGAATGCCAGGGCGGTTACCAGTGTCTGAAGATCAGCCGCTCGTCCCAGGTCTTCGGCAAAGTTCTCGAAGAGGCTGTAATGTCTCCCTTCAAAACCGGAAAACCCCATTTTACCGAACTCTCGCTGTTTGTAGAGGAGATAGAGCGACATCTGCTCGTCGAACACTCCCATCTGGGCAAGATCGCGCTTCAGGCGATCACCGTTTCCAGCGGTACCGTCAAGCGAGGGGCTTTCATCGGTGGAAAGAAGACACACCAGATAGTCCATGAGCCGGAAATCCGGGACAAAGTCTCCCTTGAGCCGGAACACGGCACTCACTGCCCGGTCAAGCGGTGCCGGGCCAAAAGGAGTTAAAGGCTGTCCCAGAATTGAAATATCCGCTTTTTTTCTCCAGCGGCGCCAAAGCATCCGCAGATGTGTGTAATCCAGCTCATGTGGCAGAAAGCCAAGAACCCGTTCCGGATGAAAATCGGTAAAGGAGAGCCGCATGGGCGCAGCACTGTATATCCCCACGAACAGTGGCATGAAGTGCTCGGCGATTTTAACGGCAAGATCACCGAAATACTTCTCGTGACCGGCAGAGAAACCGGAACCAGGATTTCCCAGAGCCGCGGTCATTCTCTTGCTGCCGATGCTGATATGGGTGCCGTTGTTGGCGAGGCTGATGTTGGAAAGGTTGGGCAGTACGACCAGATTGGTAGAAATGATGCCTGATTCACGCAGTTTTGCCACGGCATTCAACTGGCTGCGGGAGAGCATCTGATGACAGAGGTGCATGTAGCGGTGTTTTTCTTCACCCCGATTCCAGCCGGAAAGGCAGGGACTCATGAAAAGTTCACGGTAGAAGGAGTCCGAGGTCAGATCGTTCAATTCTTTCTGGCGCACCGGTGGCAGCGGAGCAAAATATGCCATGGCTGTCTGACCATTCTCACGAAGTCCGAAGGCCTCGTTGGCATACAGGATTAACAGCTGTGTAAAGAGGTAACGAAGTGCTGTCTCGCTGGCAATCGCACGCCCCATGCCGCATTCCGGCGCAAGATCAACGACATTGAAGGAAAATGTCTCCGGCGAAGTGTTGTCGTTGAGGAAATGATCCATGAGCCTGATGCCGGTGTTCCGTGAAAGGCACGAAGAATCGATTCCGCCGATGACATCGGCCAATGCCAGTTTGATCAGATAGCTGACCGGCAGCCGTAACCAGGTCTCGCCGTCTTTCCCGCGAAGAAAGAACCGGTCTGCATCAGCCCGTCGCCCTGCCGACGGCTTTTCCTTGTCAGCCAGCAGATCATGTTCAAACACCTCTCTCGCAAAGGATGACAATCTGCCGAATGGCAGCCTGACCCAGCTGTTTTCCCAGACCTGGTCATCGTTTCCTGCGAGAAATTCCTCAAGATCCGCCAGCGGACGGCGCGTCAGTTCACCAGATGCGGCCCGTTTCGTAATATTGGCAAAATATGACGACTGGCTGATTGACAGCGGCAGATCGACCTGTTCCCGGTCACCGGCGACAGCCGCCTGCAGTTCATTTTCTGTCCCGGCAGTTACATCACCGGCTGAAAACGGGAGAGTTTCGGCCAACTCTTCCAGGGAACGATAGGAGGTACCCAGGGCGGCCATGGCACGCCGGACGTCATCTCTGGAATTACAGGTAAAAATATGATGTGATGGTTGGGGGTCAACAAGATGCAGTTTCATATTCTCAACTATACCGGAATAGTGTGTCGTTCCTGTGTAGCTTGTGTTAATTGTTTGTAAATATTGGAGGTAAGAATTGCTATATTTTGCGTACGGTTCAAATATGTGGCTTGAACAGATGCGTCAGCGTTGCCCGACCTGCCACTTGGCCGGTCCTGGCCGTCTTGTTGGTTATCGCTGGATCATTACAACCCGGGGCTATGCGAGTGTCAATAAATCAAGTTGTGACATGGTGCTTGGAACTGTCTTTAATCTTACTGAAGAGGATGAAAGGTCACTGGACCGTTATGAGGGGGTAGACAGGGGAAATTACCGGAAACTGATCCTTGATGTGGAAATGGACAGCGGAACTCATAAATGCCTGGTGTATGTGGATCCCGTCACCACAGAAGGAATCCCGAAGGAAGAGTACGTGCATCGCATCAACAAAGGAATTGTTGATGCTGAACTTCCGCCGGAGTATATAGAACGCTCAATTCGAAAGTATGTGCCGGCCGGTATGTAGAAAACCTTGGGGACGTGTTGAACAGCACCTTGATCTGTCATTTGAGTATAAAATAATACGGTTAGTGCAATAAAATTGTTAATGAATGCCGTTTCCTGCATTTCCGGCAACTCATGTCAGCATATGGCCGAAGATAGCGAACACTCCGATCATCACGCCGCTGAACAGCTGGGCATGCACCAGATAACCGTACCGTTTCAATGACGCTATCGGAAAACGGACCACGAGAAAGAGCCCGAATAATCCCTGCCAGGCAATCAGCGCCAGAAGCAACACAAGGAAAGGGTTCAATTTGGCGGCGCCAACCAGCAGGGCGTGGCCAAGCAGCAATCCCACGGATGTCGCGCCGACATGCTTGTGATAGCGGTTGAGTACGGTGAGAAGCCGCCTTGACATGGTAATCGAGATATCCTGGTACACGACGGGGATGAAGCGCTGCAGCATTGTGCCCTCGTTGAGGAGTATCTTGAGAAGGCTCCGGCCATAAATGATGGCCATCACATACAGGCCCAGGCTGCCCAGCCCCTCGCCCAGTTCCTTGAGAAAAGTCTCGGATTCGGGCGTTGGCTGGTGTCCCTGGTACAGGTACATGAAATAGAGTGACGAGAATATGGTGAGAACAATCGTAAAGGGGATCAGCCCCTGTTTCGTATCGAGCTTTCCTTGCATTGCAGATTCTCCTCTACCCGCGCGTTCGGTAATGTCATCTGTTCACCTTATTCCGTTTTCAGTCGTCAGGATCTCCGCGATTCGAGGTAACCGGTCATGGCATTCTTCATTTTGTTCAGATTGGCATGTGTCGGCCATCCCCAGATCCAGACCCACACCGCAAGGCAGAATGCAGGCCCGAGCAGCACAAATCCCGCAACTAAAATAATGATCAGAGACGGAAAGTAGAGTTCACCAAAAGAATCCAGCTTTATTTTTCCCGAAGCAGCAGCCAGCAGAACCTTCACGCTGTCTCCGGTGGAATATGACGGTGTTGAAGTCCCGAAGTTGGAATCATGGCGCCTGATTGTACCATCAGGCATACGGTATTCAACCGTTACGCTGTATACCGGGGTGCTGTCGGTAACCGTGCTTCTGATATCAACGACTCGTCCGTCAAGAACAACGGCGGCGCGCTTGAAACGGTAGCTTTCAACCCCGAGCGTGATTCCCCAGCACAGCAGTGCCAGCCCCAACGCCACCCAGCAGATGAAAAACAGCCACCCTTTCATCCGGCAGAGCTCCTCTGCCGCTGTTCGCCCAGGTTCTGGATCGTGTAGCCAAGGAAACCGGAGAGGCTCCGGGCGACCTCATCGCGAGTATGCTCGTTTCGGGCGATGCTGAAGCCCAGTCCTTTCACGCCGCGTACCTCCAGGCAGTAAAAGTAACAGTCCCGATCAGACTCCCATGAGCTCAGCGTTTTATATGTTATCAACTCACCAGTCCCGGGCAGTGGCACTTCCTGTTGCCATTGCAGCCAAAGGAGACGAACTGATTTTACTGCCTTGCCGTGAGAGGGGATAAATATCTTGCTCTGTCGTGTGAGACCGAAGAGCAGACTGAGGATCAGTAATGGCGGACAGAAGATAGGAGCGAGCAGAAGGTACATACCGTGTCGAGTGAAAGCGTGGTACAGCAGAATCATCGCAGGAATACCGAAAAGAAGCCCGAGGGAAATTCTTGGCGCGCCAAGCCTTGACGTGACAACGAACTGAAGCAGGTCGCCGGTGTCGATCACACTCAATCTAAGATCAAGGCTGGTGTCGAACAGCAGTGTATTGATTCTGCTTATCATACTGGCATCTCCAGAGCAGCATGACGTTTTGAAATCGCCCTGTTAAAGCGTGTGCAGACGTCGTCACACTGTTCCCGAACACTCCCTTCGGCAATGGCGACGGTAGTACCGTCCGGCAAGGAGAGCAGACATTCAAAATAGGGATCACCTTCGCTGTCGGCTGTTTCCCGCACGATGGACGCTTGCAGATCGGCAGACGGGATGATGCGCCGGTCTTTGCGAAAGGGGAAGCGCAGCGTGAGAACTACTGTGCCATCCGGTCGAACCTCGGCACCCACACATGGCTTTTGCCACTGGTGAATTACGACAGCTATGCCGGCCACCCAGAACCCGCCCATGACCAGTTGGATGAACAACGGATCGTAAACGTTTGTATTGTCTGGCGGGTTGATCCGGATCGTATCTGCACCGTCACGGAGAATGATGTACGTGAAGAGACCACAGAACAACAGAAATGTCGTCGACATCCCCCAACCGAACAGCGCTATGTTGTTTTTTGAGTTCATGACAAAGACGCACTATCCATTTATAACTATAAATCTGGAGTTCGCTTTACCGTGCCCGGTTGTTGAGCAATTCCAGACTCGCAAATTGAAACATGTGCATAAATGCCATGTTTCTCGACAGAGTAACAAATTCTATCAGGAGTTAGTCGAAATATTTATGTTTGATATTGAACGCTTCACAACACGATACGAATTACTGTATCTGTTTTAGAGATACCGCCTTAACAGAATACGAACCTTTACCGCCTCTGCCATCCTGTCGGTACAGCACGACTGTTCCGCCGTCCCAGGCAATCCAGCGGCGCATTTTCTTGCGCTGGTCAATCATATCGACGACCCGGCACGGATGTTCCTGGTTGTCGAGCGGATACTGCTCTTCTCTCACCAGTTGATACTGACGCTTGACGACGACAGCATTTTCAACGTCAAGCACTCTTAAATATTTTTCCCTACCATCAGCAAAGTCAATACGCGATTCCGGGCACTCCATTGTGGTATGGTCGTAACTGCCACGTGGCACTACAAGGGAGCGCTTCACACCATCCTCCTCAACGCTGAACTTGAATCCATCCATTTCAAGACGACCTTCAAGACTTTTTCTGACTCCGTTTTCCTCCCCGTTGAATGAGTATTTAATTAGAATCCCGTTGTTTAACTCTCCCGTTTCTACAGTATGTTGTGAGTGGCTGAACCATAGAAAGGATGCTTTAATATTAGTCTTCGTTTTGAAATATATCCGATACCTATCAGTTTCGTTGAATATCCTCTGTTCTGAGACAACATCGCCGATTGAGGCTCCCATGGCAGACACCTTGTAGGTAATCGATCTGGTCGGTGACATCGACTGAGGTAAAGTAGTCGAAAAGGCTGGGATGACTATTAACACCATTACCAGCGCTGTTAATTGGATGCAACGCATTAGCATGAAATTCCCATTATTGAATCTGAATTGTAGTGAATTGAGACTGGTGACCTTGGACAACTACATGTAAATTCGAGAGACTTGTAATCCTCAATACGATTAATAGAGAATAGACACGACGGCACGTGCAGCTTCCATGGCAATATCACGACGGATATCATCCACTGCCGAACCAAGATGAGGAGTAAAGACCGTGCGATCATGCTGCAACAGCAAGTCAGGATTGACATATTGTGGGCGATTTTGGCGTGACCAGTCTTCAAATTCGAACACGTCAGAAGCATAGCCGGCCAGTTGTCCAATCTCTATACCCCTTGCCACAGCCTCTTCATCCACTACCGATCCGCGACATATATTGATCAGATAGGCCCCGGGTTTTATCCGTGCGATAGCATGTTCATCAATTATGTGGAAGGTATCGGCAGTAAGTGGTGCGGCCAGAACCAGGAAGTCACTCCGGGCCAGCAAGTCTGGAAGTGGCACGTGAAGTATGTTGAGTCCGAAACATTCTTTCAAAGACGATACAGCTGGGTCATGATACTGCAACTGGCACCCGAAACCAGACAGCCTTACGGCAATTGCCCTGCCGATGGCCCCCATGCCCAAAATCCCAACCGTGCTGCCGAAGAGACCTTTTCCATACAGTATCGGCCGCCAGCCTTGAAAAGAACCACTCCGCACCAGCCGGTCACCGGGCAGCATCGACCTCCCCAAGGCAAGCAAAAGCGCTACGGCCAGTTCAGCAGTTGGCACGGTCAGTAGATCCGGGACATATGAGAATGTAATTCCTCTCCGCTGGCAGACGTCAACATCGATGTTGTCGAAACCCTTGAGAGCTGCGGCGATGACCTTGAGGCGCTGACAGCGATCGAGAAACTTTTCGTCAACCTGATCCGGCATAAACACGATCACTCCGTCGGCATCGGAGCAGCGTGCAAGAATATTTTCTCTGGGGAGAGTTTCCCTGGTTGTATTAGCTACAACGTTATAGTGTTGCCCCAGGAAATGCAGTACGTCATCGTGTACCCAGTGGGTGATTACCACCTTGGGTCTGTCCATTGGCATGCTCATTGGAAGAGCATTCCAGCCAGTAACGCAAAGATAACGACCCTCCATGGTGGTTGTTTCAAGACTACCAGCATCCCGAATGCCAGTACTGCCAGCACCATGTCCCGGGTGGAGTTAATGGCGGACGTCCAGAGAGGGGGGTAGAGGGCTGCACCCAGAATCCCTACGACGGAGGCATTCACCCCGGACAGGGTCGAACGGGCAGCAGAATTGTGACGCAGCATTGCCCAGTAGGGGAGAAGCGCTATGACCAGCAGAAAGGAAGGGAGAAATATAGCTGTCAGTGCCAGCATGCCCCCCGGAACACCGTGCGGCTCCGGTACGGCAGCGGCTCCCAGATAAGCGGCAAAAGTGAAGAGCGGGCCGGGGACTGCCTGGGCGGCACCATAGCCATACATGAACAGTTCGTTACTGATCCAGTTCCCTTTGGCAACGGCAGCCTGCAGCAGGGGCAACACCACATGACCGCCGCCGAATACGAGCGCACCGGCTCTGTAGAATCGGTCGAACAGCTCTATGCCGTGACCAGGCGCAACCATTGCCGCTACGGGCAGAACCAGAAGAAGCAGGAAAAAGAGTATCATGCAGCCAATGGCCAGCGTATGATTGACGGGTATCTGCAATCCGTCATGGTGATCGTCATTAGGACTCGTGATGAACATCCTCCCCGCAGTCGCACCGATAGCGATTGCCGCCAGTTGTGTCAGCCCGTTCCCACTGGCCAGCACCAGCGACATGGAGGTGATGGCAATACCCCCGGTCATTCGGTCACAGCAGAAACTCTTTGCCATTCCGATCACTGCCTGAGCTACGACGGCCACCGCCAGAACCTTCAGACCAAGGAGCCAACCCGGCGTGCCGCCGCTCAGCCCGGCAATGCCCTGGGCAAACAGAATCAGAAGCGCCGCTGAAGGGATGGTAAAGCCGCACCATGCAGCAATGGCCCCGGGTATGCCGGCGCGGCTGATTCCCACCCCCATGCCCACCTGGCTGCTGGCCGGTCCCGGCAGGAATTGGCACAGGGCCACCAGGTCCCCGTAGGCCTTGTCGCTTAACCAGGCACGGCGCACGACGAATTCGTCACGGAAGTAGCCGATATGGGCCACCGGCCCGCCAAAAGATGAAACCCCCAGCCGCAGAAACACCAGGAAGACTTCCCAGATTCGCGCTGACCTGCTTTCACTCACGATTGACGCTCCTTACCTTACCTTAAACAACCGACAACTCGCCGATCTGCGAGTCGACCCCGATCTCACCGAGGATACCTGCCAGGTTGCGTGCAGCCTCCCCGGTGTAGTTGAAATATCTGCCGCGCAGTTCGCAGATCAGCATACCGTCGAAGTCGGCGATGAACTCGCGGAACAGTTCTGGAAACGGTATAGCGCCCCAGCCGACCGGCAGGTGAAGATCTCCTTTGCCGAACGCCAGCAGATGGGTCTGCATCTTCTCGCTGTAGTTGACACCGGCGCCGAAATTGTCATGGACATGGCAGTGGGCGATGCAGGGAGCCAGCAGTCTGACAGCGTCAGCGGCTTCGAATCCGTAGTGACGGGCCGCCATGAACAGGTGGCCAAAGTCCAGATTAACACGGACGTTGCGGCGAGCGACAGACTGTACCTGTTCCAGCAGCTGTTGCGGCTGCTCGGCATAGCAATAGGGTGAATGATGCAGGTAGGGACGGGCATTTTCCATGGCGATGACCACATTGGTACAGGCGTCGGCAGTTTCGCGAAGAATAGTGCGTTCCACTTCGAGCAGGTACAACTGTTCATCTTCCGGCAGGCTGACCGGACTGCTGACGGCAAACTCCTCTTCAGCCAAATAGCGCCCCGGATGATACACCAGCATATCGATTTTTGCGAGTGTGCAGAATTCCAGGGAAGCATTCAGAACAGCCCGGTGAAGATCAGGAAACACACGGTCCATGAGATTGAGCGGGTTCGGTGCGTGGGCACTGTAGACAAACGGGAAATCATCGAGGATGGCCGCAATCGTCTCGGCCCTGCGACGGTCAAGGCGCCCGTTTTTGATTAGATCGAGTCCGTGAATGCTTATTTCAGCTGCAGTCAGTCCGAACCCAAGAAACGACGTAAGATCACGCCGTAAGGCATCAGGATTACCGTCTACCCGGACCTCGTTGATATTGCTGCCGATGCTCAACATGCGGATTGCCCCTTTCCTGCTTCAATTCGGTCGATCAGCCACCGGGTGAGATCATAGTTCATGGCAAATTGGTCTGACGAGGGCACTTCCCCCTGATATCCCGAGATAATGAGCGGGATATCGTCCTCGTACATCGACCCGTGATTCCGATAGTTCTCAGGGAGAACTTCTTTCTCGCCATCAAGATCGCCAAACACGGTGTATCGGTCAGCCAGTACGACGAAGTCGCCGATCCGGTCGGCCTTGAGATCGAAGCGTGTAGCCGCCTCATCCCTGCCAAGGATCTCTTCGACTCCCTTGATCTGCTGTAGAAACTCCCTGACCACGGTGCGGTCGCTTTCGGCGTTAAGATAGACATAGGAAACACCGCCAAACCCCCGGTGGTGTTTGACCAGACGGTCAGCGACCGGCGAGATGCAGAAGCGAAGATCGATGCCATTGGCGGAGCAGGTTTTGCGGAGATCGACGCAGAGGTTCTTTGCATTCATGCCGTGATCAGCCGTAATCAGGAACATCGTATCAGGGGCACACTCCCTTGCCTGCCCCAGTAACTCGTCAAGTCTGGTCAGGTGATCAACTGACTCCGGTTCCTCCGGTGCCCACATATGCATCGGGTAATCGGTGGTATGCACATATATCAGGCCGATATCGGGTCGGGTGCGTAATAGGTCGATGGCGATTTCCCAGAGCCAGTAATTGACCTCGCTGCTGTACATGGGCGGAGGGGAACCGTAACTGGCAATTACCTCTACCGAGGGTGCCTCCGCCGCCACGGCGACATCGGCATCACCGCCTACCAGCAGCAGAGTCTTCTCCTTGCAGGTGAGTAGCGCCGACCCGATGCCTGCCTGCCGGTAGCGCTGGAAAATTGTCGGGCAGAGGATGGTCTCCGGGTCTTCAAGAAACTGGGCGGTGCCGGTTGCCTCATCAAAATAGCTGTTAGTCGTTACGCCGTGAACGGCCGGCGACGCACCGCAGCAGATGGAAATGTTGTTGGCATTGGTCAGGGTGGGAAATACTGCCCGTCCCCGTTTGAGCATCCCTGCTTCAGCCATTGATTTCATTACCGGCAAAGGGTGCTGCTCGAAATAATCGTAGCCCAAACCGTCGTACATACAGACTACTGTTCGTTGCATTAGTCAAACTCCTTTTTCAGGCAATGTAATATCTCCAGCGTTCGATCCTTGGATCCTTGCTGGTTCAAAAAGGAACACCTGGAAGGTAAACGACGCCTGCAGGGTGTTCAACAAGTCGCGTATATCTCGTGTCCCCGGACGAATGTCTTGAGTATACGGGGGAAGTCGTCTGAATGGTCTACCAGAATCAGGTCAGCATGCTTTCCGACGGTTATCGAACCGGTCTGGTCGCCAATACCCACAGCCTGGGCCGGGTTCAGGCTTACCATGTTGACGGCCTCGGGCAGTTGTAGGATACCGAGTTGCTCCAGGGTGAGCACCGCATGCAGCATGGTCATCGGTGAGTAGTCGGAGCAGAGGATGTCGCCGTATCCCCAGGTGATTGCCTCGCGGGCACTCATGTTGCGTGCCTGGCTCTGACCCCGTACCACGTTAGGTGAGCCGAGACATACTTTTATGCCATGGTCGCTAGCAGCCCGTACCGCCTCGATGTTCACAGGGAATTCGGTGAGGCTGATGCCGTTCTTGTTGAGCCACTGAATTTTTTCCCTGGAATCGTCGTCATGGGATGCAATGGCGATCCCGTGCTGTTTGCAAAGCCCGATAAGTTGCTCTATGGCTATCTGTGACTCGCCTTCCTTGGCCTTTTTTTTCCGGGCGATGATCTCGTCCATCTCGGCGTCGGACTTGCCGTAGACAGGTCCGTAGTAGCTCTTGTAGGCAATGATGTCGCTGAACTGCCCCTGACCGGGAGAGTGATCCATGAAGGAAAAGAGGTTGATCAGATTCTCCCGGATTAATTCTTCCAGGAAAGGAACCGCCCCCAGGTCGGTGATTTCGAAGCGGGCGTGGATTTTGGTGTTGACCTTTAGCTTATGGCCAAAGCCATGAATTTGCCGGATGATGCCGGCAGCAGTGCTGTTGGAACGCAGCCCCACCTCCATTTCGGCAAAGGAGAGGGAATGGTACATGGTTGTGATACCGCAGGCGGCGATCTTCTTGTCCAGTTCCGGTACGGCGATCTCCACCGGGAAGAACGTGTTGGGCCGGGGCTCGATCCCTTTTTCAATGGCATCGGAATGGATGTCAACAAAACCGGGGAAGATGTATGCACCTCCGGCGTTGATAACCCGCTTACCGTTCAACGGCGAAGTGGCAATCTCTGCGATCTGGCCACCCTCGATACGCACCGCCGCGTCCGGCAACACCTCGCCTGGGGTAACGACGCAGGCGTTGTTTATCACAATAGATGAACTCATGGTGCGTCTCCCGAATCAGTTAATGTGATAGACATCGTCAGTTACCGACGCCATCAGGTCGTGGTCGTGGAATATACCGATCATTGTCGTTCCCTCGGCGCGTAGATCCTTGAGGATCTCAACGACGATACCGACTGATTCCCGATCAAGCGATGCCGTTGGTTCGTCCAAGAGGAGCAGGCGGGGTCGCCAGCTGACTCCGTGGGCAATATTGACCCGCTGTTGCTCGCCACCGCTAAAGGTGGCAGGATAGGCATCAAACAGGTTTTCCTGGATACGCAGCCGCTTCAGCAGTTGCACAGCCCGTTCCCGCGCCTCTTCCCGGGTAACGTTGTTCCGGGCCAGAATTGGTTCCATCACCACATCCAGCGCCGATACTCTCGGCACCACCTTGAGGAACTGGGAGACATACCCCATTTCCCGGGTGCGGATATCGATCACCTCCCGCTCCGGGAGCGTGGCTAGATCAACTGCACCATAGCTCGGCGATTCATAGTTGACCGAACCGCTGCTCGGTAGGTAGGTGCGATAGATGCATTTTAATACCGTGCTTTTGCCGGCACCGCTAGGTCCGGCTAGACCGAGGAACCGTCCCTTTGGCACGGTGAAGGAAACATCCCGGCAGGCATCGAGCTGCTTCCCGTTGAGAATATGCAGGGTGAATTGTTTGCTGAGGTTTTCTACTGTAAGCATGAAGCACCTTTCATCAGAGTTGGGATGCAACCAGGAGCTGGGTGTACCGATGTTGCGGATCCTGCAGTATCTGGTCGGTCAGCCCCGATTCGACAACCCGCCCGTATTTCATCACCATGGTCCGCTGGCATAGCAGGTTGATTACGCCCAGATCGTGGGAGACCACCAGCAGCGACAGCTTTAACTCGCTCCGCAGGGTACGAATCAGGTCCAGCACCCGTGCCTGCACCGACAGGTCAAGACCGGTGGTTACCTCATCAAGGAACAGGATCAGCGGATTATTGGACAGCGCCTTGGCTATCTGAACCCGCTGCTGCATGCCACCGCTGAAGTTCGCCGGCGGCTCATCCATACGCTCAACCGGAATCTCGGTACGGTGAAGCAGGTCGGCTGCCCGTTGGCGCATGGCGGCAATGTTGCGCCAGCCACCGCCGAGCAGCCGCTCGGCGACATTGCCGCCGGCGCTGACGTGCATTCGCAGTCCCAGGTGGGGATTCTGGTAGACGATACCCATCAGGGCATTGCGGATTTGGCGTTTCTGGAAACTGTTCAGGCCGAACAGGTTGCAGCTATAGTGGGAAGCTTCTGCAAACAGGCCCGGCAACTGTTCCAGGTCGGCATTGCGGTGGATGACAAAACTCCCCCCATCGGCCTCCCACTCGAAGTGCAGCAGCCGCACCAGGGTACTTTTCCCAGAGCCACTCTCACCGACGACACCCAGAGCCTCATCTGGGTAAAGATCAAAGGATACGCCGTTGCAGGCAAGCACGGTGCCACAGTGCCAGCAGCGGTTGGTTTCCTGGTCCGGTCCTGTGCTTTCGAGACACCGCTCGCACCCCATACCGAAACGCTTGGTAAGTTCACGCGCCTGTATCATCGGTTCCATGCAGCCATCCTCTTGTCACAGTAGCCTGAATCGGAACAGCAGTACTTCCTGCCGCCGTCGGCACTGTCAATTATTTCGTCGAAGAACGTGTCGGTCGCTCCGCAGCGGTGACAGGATTTGCCGTCAAAGTCCTCCACGCGGAAGCGGTGGTCGTCAAACTCAAGCGGTTCGACCCTGGTATAGGGGGGGATGGCATAAATCCGTTTCTCCCGGCCGGCGCCGAACAGGAAGATGGTATCGGCCATGTGCAGCTTGGGCACGTCCCAGCGCGGTATCGGGCTCGGGTCCATGATGTAGCGCCCGTTGACCGTGACTGGGTAGCGGTAGCTGATGCTGATCTCGCCGCAGGCGACGATATCTTCATACAGGTAGAGCCACATCCGTCCGTAATCAGCTTCGGCATGCATCCTGCGGGTCTCCATCTCCGACGGTTCCACTTCCCGCAATGCCTCCGGGTAGGGGACCTGCAGTACCAGGATCTGCTCGTCGGTCATTGGCTCTTCGGGGATCCGGTGGCGGGTCTGGATCACCGTTGCCGCAGTAGTATCGGTGGTTATGTCAACGTCCGCTACGCTCTGATAAAACTTTTTGATATTGACCGCATTGACGCTACCATCGCAACCTTGGTCAATTACCTTGAGGATATCGTCCGGTAGGATCAGCGACAGGGTGATCTGGATGCCGCCGGTGCCCCAGCCGCGGGCAATCGGCATCTCGCGGGAACCATACGGGACCTGATAACCGGGTATCGCGATGGCTTTGAGCAGGCAGCGCCGGACCTCCTTCTTGGCACCGTCATCGAGAAAGCCGAACGGGTAGCCGCATTTATGCAATGAAGCATCTGAATCCAGCCATTCGCGCATTAGCATGATTCACCCTCCTTCCGGGCAATCTCCTGCGCCTTGCGCAGCCGGTCCAGATCAGAGAGGAAATCGACATAGTGCGGCAGCTTCCAGTGGTTGCAGAACCCCATAGCTTCGATGCCGTCGGTGTGGTACAGCACGAACTCCTGGTCCTCCGCCGGGCAACTTGGCCGGGGTGCACGTGTGCAGCGGTCCAGCACCGCCATGGAGATGGCCTTGATCTCATTCTGGCCGAAGCAGATACCGTATCCTAGGCTGAAACGGGGCATACCGTCCTGCCCTTCGAACCTGGCCAAAACCTCGGCCTCGGTTACCTTCACCTCACCGACGGTGTATGGCTCTCCGTTGTCAGGATGAGGAATCACCAGCGGCAGATAGCCGACGCGCAACTCCCCGAGTGTCGGGTGGATGTTCCCGTAGCCGCGCATACTGGAATAGGCCAGCAGCAGCATGCCGCCGGTCTCGCCGCGAGCCATTGCCTGGAGTCCTGCAGTTCTGGGGGCCGGGAAGGTGAGCGACTGCCGGGTGATATCCGGTGGTGTCTGACGCTCTTCCGGTCGGTGCACCTCATCCAGCAACCCCTCCTGGCGGAGAATGTCGATTACCCTGGGAAAGGACTCCGGGATGTCGGCCCTTTCCGGTAACAGGCTGAAAATTCGTTCCTTGAAAACAGTCCGACGAGCAGCGTCATCCGCCAGCAGGTCGAAATCAAGTAGGCGCAGGGTGTAATCGCTGGTGGGGCCGAGGATCTGCCCCCCGGGGATATCCTTGAAGGCCGATGAAATACGCCGGATGATCCGCATCTTCTCGGTGGTCGCCGGCAGGCCATACCCGTGACGTGGCTGTGTGGCGCGAAACGCCCGCAGCATGAAAGACGCCTCGAAGGTGTCACCGGCGGCTTGCTTGAAGGCAAGGGCGGCAAGGTCTGGCGCATACAGCCCTCCCTCACCCATGACCCTATCCACGGCCAGATAGAGTTGATCCTTCACCTGGTCGACACCGAGAGGCGCCGAATCTCCCCGCATCCGTTCGAGTGCGAATTGGCGGCAGGCATTCTCGATTGCCTCGGTTCCCCCCTTGACCGCTACGTATCCCATCAGCGCTCTCCTATTTTGGTCGATCGTGGGATGCAGGTTAGCTGTCCCTGCCGGTCGAGAATCATTGCATCGATACCCAGGGGAAAATCCCGGTTGACCTCTGCCAGCAATGGCAGCACCTTATCGCTGATCCCTGAAAATTCTGGATAAACTTCGTCTTTGATACCGGGTCCGCTCAGGCTGTATGCGCCTCCCTCCGGATTAATCCCATCAACCAGAAAAATCACCGTAGCTCCAGTTTCCGGGTAATCGGATGATCCTCTTTTAAGGACCGTCAAGCTTCCAGCAGCGCTATCTCCAATCGCCAGCAAAAAATCCGCCTGCTCCAGAGCAGTGATACGGCTGCCGGTCCTCCTAGCCACTTCTGCGGCGAGATCGGCAGCGGCCGGATCAATTCCAGCCAGGGAAACTTCCTGGTCGAGCAGCGTAGACAGCAGGGTCTGCAACGGCCCATCACCGCCAGCAGGCAGTTGCTGAATGGTGCCAGGCCTGCTCATAGCCTGAAGTATCGCCCGGAACGTGGCATGATCGCGAATCGTTTGCTCCTGGTGCATATTTTTAAGCTCCTGCCATCAGGTCGAAATTGACCCGGGTTGTTGCGGTAAGGGATTGTTCGCGGGATAGTTCAGCCTTACGTTTCGTCTCTTGGGTTATCAGCAGCAATTCCACTTTCTCCCGGATTTGACAGTTCTCCCCCTTTAGAACAGCAGTGGCAGCTGCTCGTGCCAGGGCCCTGCGCGGGCTGTCTCCGATGACCATGCCATATCCATTCATATTATCGACTGCAACCATTGCTTCCGTCACCAGAACCTCACCAAGATTGAACTCTGATTGGAAACTATCGATCAGCGGCATCATCACCAACGCCGACCGAGGGGGACGGATGATTGTTACTGTACATTCTTCAAGTAACTGTAACAGTTCATTAACCAAGGCTTCCGGCATATGGACAACAATTTCAGTAATGTCTCTGTTCATGTAATATCCGCTCAATTGTAATCAATATAGAAGCTGTAGCCATGCCGCTGGAACCCGATGGATTCATAAAAGCGGTGGGCCGCCTCGCGCTTCAGGTTGCTGGAAAAGGTCATCTTGTAGCAGCCGGCTTGACGGCAGAGGTCATGGGCATAGTCCATCATCTTTGTGCCGATACCCTGTCCTCGCAGTTCCTCAGACACAACGACCTCTTCCAGGATGGCGGACTTGATACCCATATGAGCGATATTGTCCATAATAAGCAGTGCAAAGGTTCCGACTGGTCGATCACCCATGATAGCCAAATAAATCCAGTAGTCGGGGTAGCTACGGATTTTCTCAAAAATTATTTCTGCTTCAGCGACGGGCAGCACTGATCCGTCATCTTGGCCCAGTTGGGCGTACAGGGAGAGGATGCCGGGAATATCGGTTGACGTTGCCTCCCGCATAATGACTTCCATACTAATCCTCCGATAGGGCATCAGGTGTATTTAGCTCGGATCGCTGCGCTGATCCGGTCAATAATTGCCACTGTGATGACGATGATGATCAGGATTGTGGTCACTTCACGATTTTCATAACTTTTCAGTTTGTCGAACAGATAGACGCCGATGCCGCCGGCCCCGGTGAAACCGAGAATAGTTGCCGAACGTACGTCCGATTCCAATCGGTAGAGAGTCATGGAAACAAAGAACGGAGTGATCTGAGGGAAAACCGCATAGCGGATAACTTTGACAAAACCGGCACCTGTTGCGCTTAGGGCATCGATTGGCTCCTGCTGAATCGCTTCGATACCCTCGGAAAACAGTTTGATCAGCACTCCAGAGGTATGAATTCCCAATGCCAGAATACCGGGCATTGGCCCCAAACCGACGGCGGAAACGAACAGTAGCGCCCAGATGATCTCATTAATTGAGCGCGACAGGTTGGCAACGAACCTCACACTGGTGTAGATGACGTTTTTCAGCAGCATCGACATCCCTCTGGTGCCCGGAATGATGATGCTCAGGGTGTTCTTTGAAGCGAAAAATGACAAGGGAAAGGCAATCAGTATTGAAATGACCAATGCCAGCAGCGCCATCTGCACCGTTTCCAACATCGACTTGAGATAGGTGAGCAGTCTACCGGATGCCAAGTCCGGCGGAAAGAAGCCGCTGTCCTTGATCTCAGGGTTGCCGGAAAGATAGGTAAGCATATTCCCCCACCCATCCAGCAGCTTGGTCACTCCCATCTCGGTAGAATGCCAGCACCACCCAACGAGGACGATGGCAAGTGAAATAACCATGATATTGTAGGGGTGGAACGGGTTGGTATTACGCTTAATCTGTTCAAGGTTCATGGGGCGATAATCTCTTCGAGAAGTCGTTGGCGTTCAGTTTCATCTTGTCGGCTCCCGCCCGGCAGGTGTTTTTGTCGGGCAAGGCCGGCTACTACTTTTTTGTCAGCTGCTTTTTTACCTCGATCTGTTCCCGTATCGGATCATAGACGTCATCGCTGACCGCGGCATACTTCATGATCTTGAGCTGTTTTAAGCCTTCCTTGTCGTTATATGAAAGAAACGCATCCTTCAGGGCCTTCTTAAGTGATTCCGGCAAGTCTTTGCGGTAGGCCATATTGGAACCGGGGATCAACTTTGAGGTCCAGAGCACGGTAAAGTCTTTCTCCCGTTTCCAGTACTTTCCTTCGCCGCGTCGCATGTCGATATCGCTGACGGCAGCCGCATCGACCTTGCCGCTTTTAACTGCCAGCATCGATGCCTCATGGCTGCCGGAATATATAACTTTGGAGAAAAATTTCTCCGGCTCCACTTTCATCTCTTTCACGAAATAGACAGTCGGAACCAACATGCCGCTGGTTGAATTTGGGTCGACGAAAGCAAAAGTCTTACCTTTGGCCGCCTGAATGCTGGTGACAGTAGACCCCTTCTTGGCGATCATCAGGCTGTGGTACCCGTTGGTGCCATCGGGAGAGACTTCAATGGCAAAGCATTCGGCATTTGCACGCTGTGCAGCCTCGACGTACGATTTAGGTCCGAAATAAGCCAGGTCAATGTGTTTAAACTGCATAGCGGTGATGACACCGTTATAATCGGTGGAGGTCTTGAGTTCGACCGGCAGACCGAGCTTCTTCTCAAGATACTTGTGCAGGTTATCCCATCGATCGGTCATGTGTGACGATGATTCAGTTGGAATCAGGCCAATGGTCAACTTTTTCGGCCAGTCGGCAGGTGCTGCCATGGCAACTGCAGGTAAACTGATTGCGAGAACAAGGGTTATAAGAGATTTAATGCATTTCATGTTTTAAACTCCTTTTATGTATTCAGTTTGAACATAATTAGTTGAAACTACCTGTATAATATCCACTTATGCAGTATTGCTGATTCAGCTAAACTGCGGCGCAATACTCTTCAGGATCCAGATCATAAGCATTGTAAGCAAACTGATCATGAATCAGCTTGGCAGAGACCAAGGCGGAAAGAATCAATCCCTCAGTGGAATGATCAAGGTGTTTTCTGAAAGCAATGTCTAATCTTTCTATGACAACGTGGGTTAACTTGTGCAACTCCTCGTGATTGATCATAATTATTTCTCCTGTGTTATAATTAATTATTCTGCCGATGCCGCAGCAGGTGAAAACGGGTAATGGTACTGCCTTTTTTCTTCCTGTTTTTTAGGTGAACAGCAGTAAATCTGATCTATGGTAGCCTGACAAAGATCGGCCGGAGAGCCGTCGTAGACAATACGGCCGGCGTTCATGCCTATGACGCGGTTGCAGTATTCCCGGGCATAGTCAATCTGATGCAGGTTAGCGATGATGGTCATACCGTACTTTTCGTTGGCATTGCGCAGAGTGTCGAGAACCGTGCGGGCACTAACTGGGTCCAGTGATGAAATCGGTTCATCGGCAAGGATAATTTCAGGATGTTGGGCTATGGCTCTTGCAATGGCAACCCGTTGTTTCTGACCGCCTGACAACCGGTCGCATCGACTCAATGCCTCAGCCTCAATGCCAACTACCTTCATGTATTCATAGATCTCTTCATACTGCTGCTTGGAGTAGTGCTTGATCAAAGCGGCGAAAAGCGGCTTACGGTGCAACATGCCGCTTGCGATGTTGTCAAGCACCGACAGACGCGATACGAGGTTGAACCCCTGGAAGATCACACCGATTCTTGACCGTAGGACCTTAAGTTCACGGTGGCCGATGGCATTCAGATCCTTCCCCAATACCTGCAACTGTCCGCTAAGGATTGATGTCGTTGCATTAACCCCCATTAGCAGAGTCGACTTGCCAACCCCGGACGGGCCGATGATGCTCAGGAACTCTCCCTTGTTGATGGTAAAATTAACATTTCTGACCACTTCCTTGCTGCCGTAACCAAGTACCAGTTTTTCAGCTCTAATCTGCTCCATAGTCTGATTCTCCTGTAGTCATTCGTCATGGGGTCTCGCCGGCAGCAAGGCGTCCGTTGATCTCATCGAGCAATGACGGGACATCATCAATACTGTCAACAACGTAATGGGCACCAGCCGCCCACAGGCGCTCCCTGGCAACAGCAACCAGCCGTTGCTGCTCTTCATTCGGCAGACTGTTTAGCACCTCTTCCGTCAGCCCAACCTCATTTCCTGTTTTGGCGACGGCTACCGTCCAGTTGCCAGCATTGAGCCCTTCGGCAATGTCGGGTACGGTATCGCCGATCTTTACAATTGCGGCCATCGGGTAGACCTGCATCGCCATTGCAGCCTTGAAGCACATCCAGGGATGAGGACGCCCGGATGGTACCTCATCGGCACAAACCGTCACATCAGCAGCAAACCCCTGTCGCTCGGCCTCGGCTGTTACCACCTGCATCATTTCCATGGTGTATCCGGTTGTGGTGCCGATCTTGAGTCCCCGTTTACGGAATTCAGCAACAGCCTCCTGCGTGCCGGGAATAAGATTTGAGTATCGTGGGAGAGCGCTGATCTGCAGTGGCGTGAATTGTTTGTACAGTTCGTCAATATTATCCGTTGTGAGAGGTGTGCCGTGGTGGTGGTGCCATTGCTGCGCCACGGGTTCCATGGCGGCAATCATCTCCAGGTGGGTCCTTTTCGGGGTTCCCATCGGCTCACGAGCCTGTTCCATGCTGACCGTCACACCGCGACGCCGGAACAGCTCAATGAAGGTCTCGGCCGGGGCGCAGCAGCCGTAGTCGACGATTGTGCCGGCCCAGTCAAGAATTACCGCCTTGAGTGGCCCGCTATATTTGCTTCTGAATGTATCAGCCATGACTAATTGACCTCCTGAATGATAATCCCATCATCACCCATGAAGCCGCAGTCACAGCCGGCTTGTTTGATGGCGGCAATGAGCGCCAATACATCAGCGACAAAAATGCGGCCGATGGTGCCAATGCGGAAACAGTCGGCACTGCTGACCTTGCCGGGGTAGATAACATGTCCCAGTTCGTTGAGCCGGTTATAAAACGCTGTGAAATCAAAACATGTATGATCCGGATAGCGGAATGAGGTTATGATTGGTGACCGGAGGTGCGTAGGAAGATAGCAGGAAAACCCCAGAGCGGTCATACCGGCAATGAGTTCGAAATGGTTTGCCTCATACCGCTGGTGGCGGGCAGGCATCCCCCCCTCATCCTGTAGTTCACTGAGCGCCTGGAGAAATGCCAGCAGTGCATGGGTCGGCGGGGTGAAGCGGAACTGTCCATTCTCTTCCAGTCCTCGCCACTGGGCATACAGGTCCAGGCTGAGGCTACGGGCGTAACGGGCCTTCTGTAATGCTTCATGTCTGGCTAGGACAAAGGCAAACCCCGGCACTCCTTCGATGCATTTGTTGGCTGATGAGATCAAAAAATCTGCCGGGAATTCATTCATATCAATCGGGATGCCGCCAAAACTGCTCATGGCATCGACTATGAACGTGCGTCCGGCCTCCTTGACTATTCGCCCGATCTCTGCAACTGGGTTCAGCAGGCCGGTAGTTGTTTCACAATGCACCGCAGCCACATGGCTAATGTCCGTATTCTCTGTGAGCGTGGCCCTGAGAATTTCCAGATCTGGCAGAACGTTTTCAGCCGACTCCAGTAGGCAATATGAAATACCAAGGATTGAAGAGATCTGCGCTATGCGGGCGCCATAGGCGCCATTGATCAGAATCAGCAGTTTCCCTTCCGGCGGCAGTGCCGAGCTGATAACCGATTCAACAGCAAATGTGCCGCTTCCCTGGATAATTACGCACTCATAGCCTTGTGCCTGGCTTGTTCCTGCAACCTTCAACAACCCATCACGAATGTCTTGTACACATTGGATGAATCCAGTGTCGCGGGAACCGAGATCCTGCAGCATAGCCTGCTTGACGGTACTACTCGTCGTCAATGGACCGGGTGTAAATAGTAGTTTGTCATGAGAGTGACATCGATTCATATTTTCCTCTAAAAACCGTGTGATGCTGTCAGTCGATAATGCTTATTGGAATCTGAATATAAGTAGCATAGTTCCCAAACGTCTGATGTTAATGTTCTGAAAATTTCAGGTTACAGGCATGTATCGCTGTTTCAATTGCCATATCAATTGAAAGAACTTGTATTTCTATTTAAGTATGAGACTTCCCAAACCAACTATCCTGCGGAAGTCCCACAAATTCATGAAGAATGCGTCAAACCGCTCCTGCCTGACCTGCTCTTCCTCGCGCTGCCAGAAGAACAGATTGGCTACCGGATAGAGATAGCCAAACTGGTAGGCTGTCATGTTGTCATGTCTTCGAGCGATCTGCTCCAACGGATAACGGTACAGTTTCTCCTGTGACCTGACGAGATTCATGGCCTGTATTCTGACTGCCGTCGCTTTTTGTAAAAGCGGTTCTGAAACACGGCTATGCGGTAGATGAGCTGTGTGTTCAGCGCGTTTTGCCAATAATGCCCGAATGCTCAACGAACGGTGCCGCGCTCTCAGTGCCGTGATCTCCAGACCAAGCTTTAATTCATGTAACAGTTTTAGTTCTGACCCTGCCGGCTCATGGTTACGGGACAGCTCTTCAAGCCTGTTTGCCAGACGTCGTACAGCAGATTCCATTGAGGCCGCATATGATTCCATCTCCATAACGGGGCCTTTCAGGATGGCATCTGTTTCAGCCTGCGATGCCTTGTCGAGCAGCCAGGAATATGAGAACGACGGCTCCGGCTGAAATGGTTTGTCAAACGGGTGCGGCAGTTCGGAAAACGGCGCCAGGGCCGACAGGTAACGCAACAGCTCCCGGTCCTTCAGGTAGCGGTTTTGCAGTTCCAGCGTTTCTTTCCACAGTGCATTAATTTTTTCATCATTGACTAAATCCTGCAGACGGGACAGCGGTGATGATTTTCTCGGTACGCCGTTATCAGTATAGCGCCACGACCACCGGGCGATGCTCCAGTCTACCAGCCAGTATCCCCATTCCCAACCTGACGAAAAGGTCAGATGTCCGCTCAAGCCAAGGCGGGACATTGTTTCAATATCCCTCCAGCGGCTGTCAAGATAGGGGAGCAGCAGCAGAGGCACAGAGCTGTCAAAGGCCACCCAGTAGGAAGATTCTGGCCAGTACCAGGTTTCACGCCGTTTCGATTCGACAGTTGCCGCTTCAAGCATGAACCGCTGATTGCGATTGCCATAGACCGGCGCTTGTTCTTCGGATGCCGAATAGCACATGACGGTATGGAGCATGATGCCGCTGTTCGGAAGTTTCGGTCGCCGGACCTTATCGCCGTTTTCAGAACAGATGACATGGGTCGCGTACATCAGACGTGCGCCATACTTTTTTTCTACCTGCTGCTCGATATGCATCTGGACATCAGGAAGTATCCTGTCTATGAACGGCAGATGCTCCCCCATGGTTACGTCAAGACTGACGTAATCCCATGGCGCCTGGAACAGCCAGGCCAAAGACCTGTCAACCTGTTTCTCGTATGATGGAAATGGCCATAGAAGTGTTATGGCCTGATAGGCCTGCTGCTGAATCATGGCGAGTGATATTTGAATGCCACAACGGATACCACGGCTGTGGGCGTATTCGACAATCTTACGAGCGTGATGCGGCCAGGTTTTTTTGTCCACTCCCCGGAGTAAAAAAAACTGAAAGGTATTCTGCCCGTTACGCGCCAGCCAGTCGATATACTCCTTCACATCGTCATGAGCCCTTGGAGTCTCCGGATTGAGAAGTTGTTCCGTCAGCTCGATCGGATGTTGAGTATGCAGATGGAACCCACGCTTTTCAAAACGTGGAGAGCCGGAAAATGTAAATGTCAACGGTAGTGGCCAGGTTGTATATGACGGAATAATGGTTTCACGGGGGTGGACAAATCTGAAACCAATTTTTTCCTGCAACAAGCCATAGAGTCCTGCGGCAACGCCTTCAGGCGTCCTGGCCTCCAGAGTGAGGTTAACACGCGCTCCGTTCCGGGCGGAACGCCAGCGATATGAAGCATCGGGAACTGCCGTACAGAGATACGGCCGTACCGATGGTCCGGGCACGCATCGCTCCCTGCTGGCAACGACATCGGGAAGCCTTATCCGTACATGAGCAGAATCAGTATTATGTGCAACTGTCCCATGCCTGAACGACTGTCTCAGGAGACCAGCAAAGTCGGAAATTGACTGACAGGCAACTGGGGAAAAACAGAGTCGGTCAGAGTGGTCTATTGAAATGGTGAATTCAGATGACGCAAACGAGCTAGTTGTGAAAATGAAGCACAATACAACACAACAGACTAATTGATTAAGGTAAGCCATAAGTGCAACTGCTTAAAAGATGATCCGGGCAAAATTTGGCAAGACCCTGATTCGTGCCGGACTGTATCCGACAAAATCGCCGTCTATCTGTATCGGTTTGGTTCCCGAGATTTCAAGCCCGTTAACTGAGAGCCGTAACAGCTCGCTGCTGGTATCGGATCTACCGAGAGCCAGTTCCAATGCGAGCCTGATATATGTTCTGCGGCTGTTTTTGGTGATACAAACGGCGGTAAGTTCCGGGAGAGAAATATCACTGTCCGAGGCCAGAACAAAATTGCCTGCATATTTCGATGCATTGCAGGCTATGACACTGTGACAGTTGATGGTTCGTCCCCCGGCTTTTACTGTAATCATGCTTTTGACCCATCCCAGTGACCCAGTAATGGCAGAAAAAGCATAGGCTCCCTGCTTGACCAGTCGTTTGAGCAGCGGGTGGACATCCCGTACAATCGAGCCATCTACTCCCACGCCTGCCATGAGCACAAAGCGATGGCTACTTTCTTCCAGCTCCAACACTCCTACGGTAAGTGATCGCGTTTTTCCCGCAATTATCCTTTGTATTCCATCTTCAAGTGACGTGATCCCCAATTCGGCAGACAGCACATTTGATGTGCCAAGTGGTAAGATAGCCAGTGTGGCCGTACCATACTGTAGTCCGTTTATCACGGCATTAGCTGTTCCATCCCCTGCAGCAATAATTATGAGAGGGTTTTGGGATGTCTCGTTAATGGTGCAACAGTAGGCGAGAGCGTCACCGGGAGTGTTTACAGGGAAAATTTTCGGGCATATTCCAGCTATCGTAAGGGATTTAATTGCCGTCTCAATCCTTCTACGACCGTACCGTCCTGAGCGAGGATTTACGAAAAGATATGTGTCCATACTGGTAAACATATCATGTGATTGTCAGGATTCTGTGTCAGGACGGTAAAAATATGGTTACGATTTATGTAACTAACAATTAACAGAGATGGCACACCGTTGTTGCAGGTCTTCTGCTATAAACCGCTTCGTAAGTATATTGATAGAATCGGGAGGTTAAGAATATGATTTTTGCGAAGCGAAAATTCAATGTTTGCTCAATGGTCGCAGTACTGGCGCTGTCTTTTTCCGCACTGGGGGGGTGTGGTTCGGATTCAACTTCGGCTCCTGCAATTCAAGCGACAGCCCCGGCTACAGCGGCTACTATGCTTTACACATCTGATGCTCATTACGGCATTAAACGTGCCGCAGCGTATGCTTTTAACGGTTACAGCAATGCTCAACAGGTTAACTCTGCAATGGTGTCAGTAATGAACACCATGCCTACAGTGGTTTTGCCGGCCGATGGCGGTGTAAATGCAGGAGCGGTAATCAATAAAGTTGATTATGTTGTTGAGGGTGGGGACATTGCTAACCGGATGCAGAGCGATCCGAAAAACGGCTATTCAACCTATGTGCAGTCTGCATATGATTCGTGGAAACAGTTCGAGGCCGGTTACATAAATACCTTGAAATTTCCAATGCTCATGCTCCCTGGTAACCATGATGTTTCTAATGCAGTTGGTTACACGAAAACTATGAGCAGGGATGGCGGTATAACGACGGCTGCTTCAGGGACATTCACTAATCTTGACGGCTCTGTTATGGCATTCATTTATAACATGTTTGTAAAAGCTGGAACTTTTAACACATCGACAAAAAACGCAGCACAGGATTCCTATTCAAATACGACATATCAGACTGCGGCAAACAAAATATATTACTCAAAAGATATCGCTGGTGTTCACTTCATGTTTATCAGCATGTGGCCTGATCTGGATGCTCAAGCATGGATGGAGGCGGACCTTGCCAAGATTAGTTCTTCCACACCGGCAATTATTTTTACGCATGATGAGCCTACAACCGAAGGGAAACATCTGACAGATAAGGCAGGCCCAACCATATTTGCCAACAAGTTCGAAAATCTCCTCGTCAACGTCTCCGAGTATGATACGGTTGCACTTGGCACGACCGCTGACGGCGTAGCCGCCACCACAGTTTCTGTACCATTTCACACCCAAGGAAACATGTCTACGAGAGCAGCGCAACGAACGTTTGTGCGTTTCCTGCAACGCCACAAAAACATTGTTGCTTATTTCCATGGTAATACTAACTTCAATGAATTCTATACCTATACCGGTCCAGATAATCTTGTCAGTCTGCCGGTCTTCCGTGTTGATTCACCTATGAAAGGCTATTACACCGGTCAAGATGATGCCACGGTAGCCCCGACTCCTGGGGTTTTTGATACAAATCTGCTTTCATACCAGGTTATCTCTATTGACACCGTAGCAAGCAAAATGACAGTACGTGAATATTTCTGGAAAACTAAGGCATGGGGGGCAAGCTCTACAATATCACTGGCACCTCGTGCGCTTTGATCAGTCCATAAGCTACATTAATGCATTATTGAATACCCGCGCTGACAACACCAGTGCGGGTATTTCAATATAACAGCAGCAGTAGAGGATATATACGTCATGGAAATAATCACACCTTCAGGAATAAGCCGTCGTGACCTTATTAAGCTGATCGGAGCTGGTGCGTTGTATGCGCTGATGCCCGGTAGAAGCAGTGAAGCTTCGCTCTTTCCTTCATTTGAACCAGGAAAAGGTCAAGGCCTGATTTTTGTGGTGGGCGATGGGATGCCGCTAGGCGTGACACGGGCAATGCATGAGATACGTACCGGAGTTTTTGGCAGGTCGGATTCCAGTCTGTATGCAAGATTGCGCGACTCACGCTCTTCTGTCGGTTACATGGGAACAGCCAGCCTTTCCAGTATTGTAACCGACTCTGCCCCTGCATCGGTTGCATGGGCAACAGGTGTCAAGACCACGAACAGGTTGCTGGCAACTCTGCCTGACGGGCGTCCGCTGATGACCATAATGGAGTTACTTAAAAAAGAAGGTTACGGTTGCGGATTGGTTACCACAACCAGAGCCACCCATGCTACTCCGGCTGCTTGGGTTTCACATCAACCGCACCGTGATCTTGAAGATGCAATTGCCTTGGATATGCTTGCTTTCAAGCCGGATGTGCTGCTCGGTGGGGGGAGTGTCCATTTTGATGCTGCGAAACGCCCAGATAAGAAGGATGTTTTTGCAGAGTTCAGTAAAGCCGGCTTTGAGGTGGTCAGGGACCGCAAGTCATTGCTGGCTGTCAGCACGAACGGCAGACCGCTTATGGGTGCCTTTGCCAATTCCCATTTAGCCTATGCGGTTGATCGTCACAACGACAAGGAGTTGGGTGCAAAACAGCCAAGTCTGCCTGAAATGACTGCCGCAGCACTTCAGAGGCTGTCTCGCAATCCACGGGGATTCATTCTTCAGGTTGAGGCGGGAAGAATCGACCATGCCAGTCATTCCAATGATGCCTGGGGTGCAATAATGGACACCCTTGAGCTTGATGATACTCTCGCCGTTATCGATACATATCTGGCCGCCAACCCGAACACCCTGGTTATCGTGACGTCAGATCATGGTAATTCCGGCTGGGGTATTAACGGTACGGGTGTAGATTACAATGATGCTACTACGGCTCTGCGTTCGTACCGGGCGTCCAAATCATCCTTTGAGGTTATGATCAGGAAGATGAAGGGCAAAGGACCGGCAGATATCGCTGAGATAGTACGGGATTCTACCGGTTTTACCATTGGTTCTGACGAGTCACGGCTGATTGCTGAAGCAATGGCGCCTGACTATGCAATCTATCCGGGTGACTTTATCTATCAGCCTGATGCCACGCTGGGAAAAATCCTTGCTCACAGCACATATGGCAAGGCTGGCATCCGTCGCGGTAATGTTGGTTTCACATCGTGCAATCACACTGCTGAAGATCAACTGTTGCTGGCATACGGGTATAAGGCTCGAGATCTGGGTATGAATTGTCTGGTGGATAACACGTATCTATTCGATGTCATGTGCCGTTATTTTAGAATCAGTCATAAAAATCCAGTAATGACCGCTGCCCAGGCAAAGCCATTTATCAAATCGGTTTCGACTCATGAATGGCAGCGGCATCTCAAATTTCACGTTGCCTGACAGCTACTTTGTGGTGAGGCTAAGCAGGTGTAATATATTGTGACTAAAATATTCATAAACTGGAACACCGCTGTAACATCTTATTTGTTAACATTGTAATAGACTGGCAGTTGGAGGCCATATGCATTCAATTCAACATTTACCACCAAGAAAACGAATTGCCCTGGTTGCCCATGACAACAAGAAGCAGGATCTGGTTGAGTGGGCCCGTTTCAATAAGGGGCTACTTTCATATCATGAATTATATGCAACCGGCACGACCGGATTACTATTGGAAACCACTCTCGAAATAGCGGTTCATAAACTTCAGAGCGGTCCCCTTGGTGGAGATCAGCAGATTGGAGCTAAAATAGCTGACGGAGAAGTTGATTTCGTAATTTTCTTTTGGGACCCGCTTGAACCTCAGCCACACGATCCAGACGTTAAGGCACTCTTGAGGATAGCGGTAGTCTGGAATATTCCGGTTGCTTGTAATCGAGCGACGGCAGATTTTTTGATTTCATCACCGCTCATGTCTTCAAATTACGAACGGATTGTGCCTGACTTTGAAGAATATCAGGGACGTCTAAAGGGCCATAAATAAACATTCTTAAAGGAGTATGTTAGATGCGATGTCCGAAGTGCAAGGCCCAGATAGGGGTCATGAATCATGAAATCATCGTTGAAACTGGGATAGTGGAATGCATCCGGTGCATAATCTGTGGCTATTATGAACCTCGAATTATTCAAAATGTAATGCATCAAAGAGCCCTTGACCTGCGGGGGGCTACCACACTTCATATGGCGAGGTGCTGATCAATGAGTACTATTTTGATCATCGGTGCCGGCGGCGTCGGCCAGGTCGTCGCCCACAAATGCGCCCAGCGTCGCGACATCTTCAGCGAGATAACCCTCGCCTCACGGACAAAATCCAAGTGCGACGCCATCGCCGCCCAGTTGAACAACACGATCACCACGGCACAGGTCGATGCCGACAACATCCCCGAACTGGTAGCCCTGATCAAGCAGGTGCAGCCCAAGCTGGTGATCAACGTGGCGCTCCCCTACCAGGACCTGCATATCATGGACGCCTGCCTTGAGACCGGTGTGGACTACCTGGATACCGCCAACTACGAACCCTTGGACACCGCCAAGTTCGAGTACTCCTGGCAGTGGGCCTACCAGGACCGTTTCAAGCAGGCCGGCATCATGGCACTCCTGGGTTCCGGCTTCGATCCGGGCGTCACCAACGTCTACACAGCCCTGGCGGCCAAGAAGTACCTGGACGTGGTGGAAGAGATCGACATCATCGACGCCAACGCCGGCTCCCACGGCCAGCCATTCGCCACCAACTTCAACCCGGAGATCAACATCCGCGAAGTGACCGCGGTCTGCCGCCATTGGGAGAACGGCCGGTTCGTGGAATCCCCGCCCCTCTCCACTAAGCGGGTCTTCGACTTCCCCGAGGGGATCGGGCCGATGAACTGCTACCGCCTCTACCACGAGGAGATGGAGTCCATCGTCAAGCACATCCCGACCATCAAGAAGGCCCAATTCTGGATGACCTTCTCCGACAACTACCTGAAGCACCTGGAGGTGCTGCAGAACGTGGGGATGACCCGCATCGACGAAGTAGAGTTCAACGGCCAGAAGATCGTGCCGATCCAGTTCCTGAAGGCACTGCTCCCCGATCCGGGCAGCCTGGGCCCGCTGACCAAGGGGAAGACCTGCATCGGCGTCATCGCCCGCGGCACCAAGGACGGTCAGAAGAGACAGGTCTACATCTACAACATCTGCGACCACGAGGCGTGCTACAAGGAGGTCCAGTCCCAGGCCATCAGCTATACCACCGGCGTACCGGCCGTGGTCGGCGCCATCATGATGCTGACCGGAAAGTGGCATGAGGCCGGCGTCTGGAACATGGAACAGTTCGACCCGGAGGTGTTCCTGAAAGAACTGGGACCGATGGGACTGCCAACTGTGGTAGTTGACGGCGGGGAGTGGCCGGAGCTGTGATCGTGTGCAGCACAGCCAATTATTTCGAGGTGATGGAATGGAATACAAAAATCAACATTATGCTGATCTGGCAAAAAAACTGAAAGATCTTCCTCCTGAGCACCCATGCTCAAGTTATGAATGGGAAGAGTTGGTGAGAAAACTTTGCTTATCTGCTGATGATACGTTACACAATAGAGGGGCAATTGAGTTGGAATTTTTGAAAGACAAATTAAATCATCACAAATAGAACTATGGATATTTTTACATTTAAGGCATTTGCGTTTGGTGTAGAGCTTGATTTGAATCGCATCGCCCAAAAACTTGGAATATCGAGGAAATTTCGATGGGAAGAGCCTATGAAGCTCAACCCGGTAACTATTACGCTTTCAGCCGCACATGATGTGGAGATGGTATATCTCTATTATTTTGGTGGAGTTGTGTTCCTAAACTGCTCCGGTGACATGATTGCCCGATTCATGGATGCCATTTCCGACTTTGCCGAGTCTCTTAAAGGCCAGGTACAGTTGCCTTATCAGGAGGAGTATCACCTTGAAATTGATTCGCAGCGGGAGCCTGTCATTGCCAATGAGGGCGCTGTCATGCCGCATAGCAATCCGCTTTTTTTGGATATAATCTGCTTCGTTATCGCTAAATCGGTAGCGCTGGAACGGATTGAAGAGCGCATTGATGTGGTGTTTGACGAAGTTGAGGGGGTAATCGCCCGTCTCGGCAGGGGAAAAATCGGAATTTCTGATCAGGCGATGGCACGATTGGCCTCATCCGTATTAGGTTTTAAATTCACATCAATTGCTCATATCATGGTGCTGGACAAACCTGACTTTACCTGGGACAATCCCCAGGCAGACCGGCTTTATACCACTATGGCCAGCCTCTTTGAACTTAATCAACGCTATGCGGAAATTAAACACAAATCAGAAACACTGCTCGATATTACAGAAGTATTCGGCAGCCTTTCAAATGCCCGTCGCTCAGCCCGCCTTGAATGGATAATCATTATTTTGATAGCCATTGAAATTGCTTTATATCTCTTACAGATTTTCAAACACCCCTGATTTTTTTTACACTCACTACCACTATCTCGAATTCCCAGCACTTAGCAAATTATTTCCCAATCGTAACCGCCTCGTAACCCATATTTAACACTATAAATAATTATAACAGCAATATCGGCGTGTTACAGCCTTAAAAAAGTTCTAGTGGCACTACATTTGTGTTTTTTGTCAAGCTACCAATCTCTGTACCCCTCCAGGAGTCGCTGAAATCCCCAGCTTATCGTAGATATCCTTTAACGACTTTTCAGCAACGGTTGCTTTGCGAACATTCAGTGTCCTGCCGTCTCGTTGTTTAAATGTAGCTGTTACCCGTTGTTGCCTCGACAGTGTCTCCTTGAGGATTGACCAACTTGATGTAATACCCTGGCTTTTCAGTTTCATTCTGATTGCCTGCACTACCTGGTATGCCAGCACCGTAATGAACAGATGCCCTTCAGTACGCTCTTCTTTGTGGTGGAATACCGGTCTTAACCCCAGTTCCGACTTAAGACTTCGAAAGACCGCTTCCAGATCGGTCAGCATAGTGTATGTCTGCCAGAGCTTGGCTTCGTCCCAGGTGGTCTCATTGCTGCGCAAACAGTAGACTCCTGGATGGGTCAGCTGTGTCCCTTCAACAGGATTCTTCTCCCATTTGATGGATGTTGCCTTTGTGCCGCTCTCATCACTTGTTACGGTAATGCTGTAATGTTGACCAATGCCGTGGCTCTTCTCTTTCAGACGACCAATCTTTTCCAGTAGCTTGTCACGGCTTTTGATACCCCTTGGATTTTCAAGGCTGGAAGCAAGTTTTGTAAGCCCCTGTTCAAAACGCTCTGTAAAGCGCTTTGTCATGGATGTCTCTTTCTCTTGCCGTTTTTCTGAATAGCAGTAAAGACGAACTTCACTGCCGTCATCTGAAAGAACCCGCTGAATCTTTATGGGCTCTTCCGACGCTGTGCTGGTTTCTGTTGCCTGTTCTGCATCAAACTGGCGGCTACGTTCACGGCTTACCACCAGATAACGATAGTTGTGCTCAATAAGCCAGGCAACGTTCTTCTCTGTGGCAATGCCACGATCCATAATGACCATTGCGCCCTTGGGGGCATTGAGCCCCTTGAGCATCTCTTCCAATGTGTCCCCTTCGGATACATTGCCTTCAAACATCCGTGAGCGTCTGACAAAACCACTGCCATCGAGCACCAAGCCCAGTGTTACCAAGGGACAGTCGCTACGTTTCTCCTTTGAATGCCCTCGTTTGGCTTTGAGATTCCCTGCTGCATCCCCCTCAAAATACGTGTTGGTCAAATCATAAAGGGTCACTGTCGCCGGAAGGGAGAAGAGCATGTCAATACGCTTGAAAAGTTCGCTCTCTATCGTCTCACGATGGCGAACAAGATAATCGGACACGCGATAAAGCCGCATCAGGGGAACACCTGCAAAATCACCATCAATAAGCTCACCAAAGGCGCTTGTATTCTGTAGCCAGCGCCATGTCGACAACTCACTGCCAGGAGAAGCCATCCGCCCGATAATGCTTCCAAGCGCACAGGCACGCTGACCAGCGTTCATACCCACCGATTCCAGTATATCGGTAACTCCAAGCCAGGAAAGTGCTGCCAAACCAGCATGCTCAACCCCAACTGAGCGTGGACGAACCATCTCCAGGGAATTGATATCAACCTCTTGATAATCTGCTACTTCACTAATTTCGACAGCAGCGTCTCCAAGCTGTTTACTTGCAATCAGCCTTGCGGCATAACGTTGAGCCAAAGCTTCAATTGTTGCGGATTCAGGAAGAAGAGTTCTCTGACCTGAAAGAATCTGCTCAATACGGATACACAGAAGAGGCCACTCATCCTTTGGAAGAGTAAACTGGCGCCCCAGATTCAGAAGTGTTCGCTGGCGTACCTGCTTGCCGACCCGCTCTGAAGCAACCAGGCGAAAAGTAAAGTACGATTCCCCAGTAGTCGAATTGCTTGTTTTTGTCTGACGTATGAACATTTGGCGAGTATATCAGAGAATACAACAGAAATCAAGCATATCTTAAAAATTATGGCACTACATTTCGGTTTCCAGAGTCCACCAGCTGATTTTATTGATGTTTTTTAGGAAACACTAGGAGTCTGTCGGTCTTGAGATTTTGCCCAGACTGCTTCTATCCGTAAACTGAGTCTGATGTTTATTGATTAGCAGTCATCAGGTTATTTGCGATACGCAAAATGTTTCAAATATATTTTTGTAAGCAGTTTTACCTGCGTATATTTCGTAGGTTATGCTCTTTCTCAAGCCATTTTCAAACTATGCATCCTTTTGATGTTATACGCCATGCAGGCGAGGTTCCATTCACCTGATGCCGATTCTTTGCCACGGAGCATGAAACCACGGAATCCCATAACCGCCTTGATTATGCCAAAGACCGGTTCAGAGGTTACCTTGCGAAGTGCATATACTGCCTTGCCAGCCTTGGTTTTCAATCGGTGCTTCATTGCAGTTACGAAATCAGCATCATCAGGCGGTGGTGGCGGTTCCTTGTGGCGTTCCCATAGTGACCAGTTGTGGCTTTGTCGATCAACAGCGATATACGGTGTTATCTGCTCACCTGCACAGGCATTGACGTTGGTCTCACTGAAATAGCCGCTGTCGGCAAGAAGTCCAGTAACAGTGCCAAGTTCTTCGGGTAGGGCTGCCAAGCTTTTAAGGGTTGGCACAACTTCCTGTTTGTCGTTGGCCTGCTGGGTTATATGGGCGGTCACTATCAGCTTCGATTCAGTGTCAACGGCAGCCTGGGCATTGTAAGTCTGTTCAAAACCGCCACCAGAGACTGGCATAACCCTGGATTCTTCATCGGTCAGGTTGACTTGGTCTTTTGCTCTTGGACCTGCTGTCGGTGGCTTGGGCTGTTTGCCTTTCGGCTTCTTGCCGGTTTCTTCTGCCTTCTTTGTCCGCGCAGCTACCTTCTCTTCGTATGCTGCCTGCTCACGGGCATGACGTTCAACGGCACGACGTTCGATCTCAGCTTTGGCTGCGACGATACCGGAAAGACGCTGTTCACGACGCTTAAGTTCTTCTGGAACGTTCATACCATCCGGGATGTCAGCTTTGTCGGCTGATTCAGCTTTCTTTAGAAGATCAGCAACTTCCGATTTTAGCTGCACTTCCAGTTTACAGGCATACTCGTAACTCAGTGCCTTGTGCTTGGAAGCATTTGCCTTGACCTTGCTGCCATCCAGACTGACACTGCCCAATTTCAGCATATTCATCTGACGGGCAATCATCAGAATCTGAACAAATAAACCGGAGAGCTCTTTTAAAAACCGCTTCCTGAATGTTGCAATGGTATCATGATCAGGATGACGATTTGCAGCAATGAACCGAAATGCTACCGAGTCATATGTGCTGCGCTCCAATTTCCGACTGGAAAAAACGCCGGTTGAGTAACCATAGAAGAGAAGAGCCAGAAGCATGGCGGGGTTGTAAGGATGAGAACCACGACCGGCATATGATGCTTTCAAAGAACGCAAGTCGAGCTGTTCAACAATCTCGACAACAAACCGTGCCAGGTGCCCTTCGGGCAGCCAGTCCTGGACTGATGGTGGCAAGAGATACGGTGTCTCTCGATCAACATCTAAAAACTTTGGTTCCATGTATTCCTCCAATATCTAACCATCTAATATTGCAAGAAAATATACATGAAAACCCGGCAGATCACAAGAAGAAAATAGTTATTATGTCAATAATATCAGCCTGTTAAATCTACTAAGTGGATTTAGTTATGCTGTACAATTAAAGACCGACAGACTCCTAGGAGTCTGTCGGTCTTTCGGTGTTTTGCGAAAAGTGACTTCCTGAAATTGTCTATAAATCGTTATTTCAAATTCTGAGGGGTTTGTCTGCTATAAAAAATGCTAAATTCCCGCAATTTCAGGCTAAGTCCGACAAACTCCTAGGCATAAATGGCAAAATTTAGGACCAAAATGTTAAATGTGGGGTAACACGTTTGTAACATTGCTATGTTACTATAATGACTCAGTAATGGGTCATTATTTTATCTATTGAGGTGATCACGTGTTTGGTTTGATTCCAAAGGAAGAGATGTTTTTTGAGATGTTTCAGGAAATGGGTGGCACGATTATTACCGGTGCTGAAAAATTGAAGCAGATGATGGATCAATTCGAGAATTCAAAAATTATCCAGCAAGAAATTAAAGACATTGAACATACTGGGGATTCACATACTCATGCCATCATCAGCAAGCTCAACAAAACGTTTATTACCCCTTTTGACCGCGAAGATATTTATGCATTAGCGGCTGCATTGGACGACATACTTGATCTGATCGATGCTTCAGCTCAGCGCTTTGTCATGTACCGTGTAGAAAAACCCACTGTAGAAGCCAAAGAGCTAGCCTTTATAATTGTCCGTTGCTGCCATACTATCAACAATGCCCTAAAGCATCTCGGAAAGCGACATGATGATATCTGTGAACAGTGCGTGGAATTGAATGCTCTTGAAAACGAGGCGGACAAGGTTTGCCGTGAAGCAATAAGCAGGCTGTTTGATGAAGAAAAGGATCCAATTCAGCTGATCAAATGGAAGGAAATTTACGAAATCCTCGAACGGACAACCGATAAATGCGAGGATGCGGCCAATATCCTGGAAAGCGTGGTTGTGAAGAATGCTTGACACCTCGCTACTTCTGCTGATTTTGGTAATAGCGGCAGCGCTGATTTTTGATTATGTAAACGGTTTTCATGACACGGCAAATGCTATTGCTACCTGTGTTTCAACCCGAGCCATATCGGTAAAGGGCGCCATTTTCATGGCAGCGTTTCTAAATTTTGCCGGAGCTATGGTTTCCACAAAAGTTGCCGGGACAATCGGCAAAGGGATTGTAGACAAAGATCATGTTACCCAACTGGTTGTTCTTGCCGGAGTAATGGGAGCCATCATCTGGGATATTATCACATGGTATTACGGAATGCCGTCATCATCATCCCACGCGATCATCGGTGGTCTTGTCGGCGCGGTGTTGGCCCATTCCGGTGCCAGCGCCCTGCATTGGGCCGGATTGAAAAAAATCATCCTGGCGCTGGTGATTTCCCCGATTATCGGCACTATTTTCGGATTTATCTTCATGCTTATTATCATGTGGAGCTTCCGACGCTCATCGCCGGGTCCACTCAACAAGGGATTCCGACGCCTTTAAGTGCTGTCTGCCGCATTCATGGCGTTTTCCCACGGCACTGCAGACGCCCAGAAGTCAATGGGCGTCATCACCATGGCTCTCCTGTCGTTCGGCGCAATCCAGACCTTTGAAGTTCCAACCTGGGTTAAACTTGCCTGCGCCATTGCCATGGGGCTCGGCACTGCCGCTGGCGGATGGCGCATCATCAAGACGATCGGTAGCGACTTCGTCAAGCTCCAGCCAGTACATGGATTTTGTGTGGAAACAGCATCAGCTGGAGTTATCCTGGGAGCATCGTCAATCGGCATGCCGGTAAGCACTACTCATGTGATTACGTCTACAATTCTTGGTGTGGGGTTGTCGAAAAGGATGTCTGCTGTCAACTGGAAGGTTGCTCAACGTATAGTTATCGCCTGGGTGCTCACTATACCGGCATCTGCATTGGTCGCTTTCATTACCTATCAGATGTTTGTACCTTTTTTCGGAAAATAACCATCAGGCGTTTTCAAATTTCCAGAAATTTTTGAACATGCGGGGCTGCTTAGCACAGCCCCGCTGCAATAGCGCTCTGTGGCACTAAAAGATCTGTACCTTCCAGTTTGATCGGTCGATGGCATGCTCCGCAATAGGCACCATCCAGTATTCTTGTCCAGAATACTTGGGTTTCAGAATCACACCAGTCGCAGCACAAGTTGTAATAATCTTCGTTTAGCCTGATCTTCATAACTATTTCCTCCTGTTTTGATTTGAGATCAGTATAACGGATAAATATTACAACCATGTGGAGATACGATAAAACTTTTGTAAATTTTATATGTCGGCAATACCGCAAAATTTCTACACAATCTTTATTCAATCGCAACATGGCTGTAACAATGATGTGTTATATATCGAAGCATTGGTAGCTTGACTACTTTTGAGTCGACAGCAGGAGTGTACATGAAAAACGTATTGATCATCGAGGATGAAAAAGACTTAGCGGAACTGTTGGCGTTCAACCTGGGTAAAGAGGGCTATAAAGCCACCTGTGCTCACGATGGCAAAAGTGGACTTGATCAGGCCTGCACAAATGTGCCGGATCTTATACTTCTTGACCTGATGCTTCCCGGAATGCTCGGAACGGAGGTCTGCAAGGCTCTACGTAAAGATCAACGTACTGCACATATACCGATCATCATGATTACTGCCAAAGGGGATGAGATTGATCGGGTGGTAGGATTTGAAGTTGGTGCTGATGATTACATCGTCAAACCGTTTTCCATGCGCGAGGTAGCGCTTCGTATTAAAGCGGTAATGCGGCGTTTTGATCAGGATACTCAATCTTCTGCAATTGTTCCTGAAATTATAAACCTTGATGAGATCATTATAGATAAAAATCGCCATACGGTTAAAGCTGCCGGCATAGATATTGATCTCACAAGCACGGAATTCAAACTGTTATTGCATCTTGCCGAAAGTAGAGGATACGTGCAAAGCCGGGAGCAACTACTGCAAAAGGTATGGGGATACAGCAATTCCGGCGATACTAGGACGGTTGATACTCATGTGACCCGTTTGCGCGGTAAACTGGGTGCACCGGGCGATATCATCAAAACTGTTCGCGGTTTTGGTTATAAAATTGAGGAGTAATCCATGGGATTCAGACTTAAACTAGCATTGTCCTATATCTTGCTGATTGCATTGGTAACAGCGAGCTACTATGTGTTTTTCAACCATTCCCTGCAAAAAGCGATGGTTGAAGAAAGTCGGGCCAATCTGCTAAATCAGACGCAGCTTGCCCGTATGCTTGTTATGGGTGACCATTACGCAACCCCCCCCCAGAAGCTCGCCGAAGCGATCGGAACAGCAATCAAAGCGCGAGTAACTCTCATTGCTCCTGATGGCACGGTAACCGGAGATTCCGATGTTGGCAGATCCCGGTTGTCACAGCTTGAAAATCACCTGCAACGCCCCGAAGTTATTGATGCTCAGAAAAGTGGGACCGGAAGTGCCCTTCGCTATTCCGACACCATTCGCGCCACCATGCTGTACACCGCCATGACCTGCGGTGCAGATGGATTCATACGACTGGCTATGCCGCTGGAATATCTGACCACAGCACGGAACTCTCTACACGGTATCTTTGGCGGAGCAATACTTCTGACCATACTGGTTGCGCTAGTTTTCAGCTACATACTTTCAAACCTGACCAGCAGACCTTTACGTGAAATGGCTGATGTTGCCGCAAGGATTGGGCATGGAGGCAGTAGTACATTAAGAATTCCGGTTGTAACAAATGATGAGATCGGTACACTTGCCACAGTGCTGAATGATATGGCAGAACGAATCGAAGATCAGATGTTAAGTCTGTCGAAAGACAAACAACGACTTGACACTATTCTGCGCAGCATGGGTGAGGGAATTATGGTGACGGCTCCCAACGGAGCAATTTCTCTTGTCAATCCGGCGTTTCATGCTCTTTTTTCTATTGACGGCGATGTGGAAGGGAAGAAGTTGATCGAAATATCGCGTCATCCCGGTCTTCAGGAAGCTTTTAACGATCTAAATCAGCCAGGCATAAATGATTTGGTACGTGAGATTTCCATCCAGTCAAATGGCACGACATTGCTGACTCACTGGGTACACTTGAATGTAAATGGCGTCAAACAGGGAATTGTTGCAGTATTTCATGATATCACCGACCTTAAAAAGGTTGAGAATATGCGGCGTGATTTTGTCGCCAACGTATCTCATGAATTGCGGACACCTGTTACCATTATCAAAGGATATGCAGAGACCCTTCTGGATGGAACACTCGAATCTGACCCAGCTAATACCAAACGATTTTTAAAGATCATTTCCAGCCACTCCGATCGACTAACGAGCCTTATCAATGACATCCTGACGCTTTCAAGCCTGGAGGCTAAAGGCACTACCCTTGACCTTAATCCTCTGGATGTATCAGGGACAATATCAAAGGTCTGTATGCTTGTAGAGGAAAAAGCTACAGAAAAGAATATTTCTATCACTAATGAAATATCAGACAGCACACTGCCTTTGGTTTTGGCAGATCAGGGACGTGTTGAGCAGGTATTGGTTAATTTGTTGGAAAATGCCATCAAATATACTTCAGCAGCGGGTACAGTCAGAATATTTACAGTAGATGAAGGTGAATTCCTGAAAATTTCAGTGGCTGACACCGGAATCGGCATACCCTTCAAAGATCTGCCGAGGATTTTCGAGCGTTTTTACCGGGTAGATGAGGCCAGGACCCGGGAACAGGGGGGAACCGGACTTGGGCTTTCCATAGTGAAGCACATTGTTCAGTTACATGGCGGTGACGTTTCAGTGACAAGCGAGCCGGGCAAAGGTTCCATTTTTACCTTTACCCTCACTACTGTCCGGTAAATTTTGAGTGTACGACTGTAACTTGCTGAACTTTATTGTTCTTTGACACAATTGTTCTTTTTTCGACATGAATTCGTTCTGGGTGTAGCCTTCCTGGTATTACAGGAGGGTAGCTATGCACACCGGCCCAACCGTTTTCAAGCAACTTCTGCAACATCTGCCCCGGTACGAATTCAACCTCTGCGTTCAGCGCTACTGTGGAGAATACTGGGTCAAGAGCTTTTCAACCTTTGACCAGTTCCTCTGTCTGGCTTACGCCCAGATGGCAGGACGCGAGAGTTTGCGGGATATTGAAACCTGCCTGAACTCTCATCGGGAGAAGCTGTACCACATTGGCTTCCGTGGTGATGTCTCCCGCACGACCCTTGCCGATGCAAACGAGCGCAGGGACTGGCGCATCTTTCAGGATTTTGGTCATGTGCTGATCGGCATGGCGCAAAGGCTTTACCAGAGTGATGCCATTGCCATTGAGCTTACGCAACCGCTCTACGCCTTTGACTCGACCACCATTGACCTGTGCCTTTCGCTGTTTCCATGGGCCGAGTTCAGGAAGACCAAGGCGGCGGTCAAGATGCATACGCTCATTGATTTGCGGGGGCCTATCCCGACATGGGTAGCAATAACCACCGGCAAGGTTCACGATGTAAGACTGCTTGATCAACTGCCGATTGAAAAAGATGCCTTATATGCCATGGACAGAGGCTATGTCGATTTCGCCCGGTTATATGCCGTTCATAAGCAGGGAGCATTCTTTGTTGTCCGGGCTAAGGACAACTTGAAATGCAAACGGCTGTATTCTCATCCGAAGGACAAGGAAGCAGGCGTACGAGCAGACCAGATCATCACCCTGATGACACAGAAGTCGAAAAAGGGATATCCGGAGAAACTGCGCCGGGTCAGCTATGTTGACAAAGAGCGGAACAAACGACTCGTGTTTCTCACGAACAACCTTGAGATCCCGGCAGCGACCGTGGCGGCGATTTACAAGCAACGCTGGCAGGTGGAACTCTTCTTCAAATGGATAAAGCAACATCTGCGGATCAAGTCGTTCATCGGTACGTCCGTAAATGCCGTAAAGAGCCAGATATGGGTTGCCTTGTGCATCTACCTTCTGGTGGCGATCACGAAAAAGAAGTTGGGGGTTCCGTGCTCGCTCTACACTTTTCTACAGATTCTGGAGGTCAATTTGTTCGAGAAAAAGCCCATTTCATCGCTGGTTACAGAGGCTCTCAAGCAAAATCCAGGCACTCCTGACTGCAACCAACTAAATTTATTCAACTATTAACCGGACAGTAGTGCTTTACCCTGAAAAAAGCATGAAAAATTAACCAAGTATTTTCCATTCTGTAACATTGATGTAACAACAGTTTGCTATGGTAAGAAAAGTCAGATCAAAAAAAATGGAGGAAAAAACAACATGCTGAAAAAATCAATTCTGGCCGCAGCATTGCTGCTGGTCACCGCAGTCGCCGCCCATGCTGAAAAAGTAACCGTAGATGGCAAGATAGCCAGGTACAAGCCCGCTGCAGGAGTTGCCGGCAACCTGGGCAGTATCGGCTCAGACTCTCTCAACAACTTGATGACTTACTGGGCCGAAGGGTTCAAGAAAAAATACCCCAACGTCAACATCCAGATCGAAGGTAAAGGCTCCAGCACTGCGCCGCCTGCTCTGATCGCCGGCACCGCACAGCTTGGCCCCATGTCCCGCGAGATGAAGGGATCGGAAATTGAGGCGTTCGAAAAAAAGTATGGCTTCAAGCCGACCAAGATCGGGGTGGCGCTTGACTCATTGGCAGTATTTGTCAACAAGGACAACCCGATCAAGAGCCTGTCGCTAGACAAGGTCGATGCCATCTTCTCTAAAACACACAAGCGTGGAGGTGCCGATGTCACCACATGGGGGCAGCTCGGAGTGACCGGCAAACTTGCCAAGATGCCGATCAGTTTATATGGTCGAAATTCCGCGTCAGGTACATACGGTTACTTCAAGGAACACGCGCTGAGCAAAGGCGATTTCAAGAACACCGTGAAAGAACAGCCTGGTTCCGCGTCGGTAGTTGAAGGGGTTGCCAAGGATATTGCCGCCATCGGATATTCCGGCATAGGCTATGCGACTTCAGGAGTTCGCGCAGTGCCTCTTTCTAATAAGGAAGGGGGAAAAGTCGCCGAAGCTACATATGCCAACGTGCTGAAAGGCTCGTACCCGATGAGCCGTATGCTTTATGTCTATGTTGCGAAGAAGCCCGGGCAGCCGCTGCCGAAAGTGGTGGAAGAGTTCTTGCGCTACGCACTCTCCAAAGAAGGGCAGGAAATCGTCGTAAAAGATGGTTACGACCCACTGACCGCCAAATTGGTTGATGATCAGCTGAAGGCACTCAAGTAAATCCTGAAGAACTGAACCACCCCTGATGTGGCTGCTTTGCAGTTAATCTCCGGGGTGGTTCAGTTATCACCATTTGACATTTCTCCGGAATACTACCCTCTATGGCAAAAAAAATTACTGATACTTCACGTCGCAACGACCGACTGGCAGAGATTCTGATCCGTATCGGCGGCGTCCTGGTTATTGTTTCTGTGGTCTGGATACTCGTGATGATAGCTCGGGTAGCCCTGCCGCTCTTTTTCCCCGCCTCGGCAGACATTAGCGCCACTGTTAAACTCGGACCGACCGTTCCGTCCAATAAAATTATCGCTCTTGGCGTTGAAGACAGTCAACAGGGCGCTTTTGCGCTGGACGATAGCGGTCAGTGCCATTTTATCAAAGTGCAGGATGGTTCTCTTTCCGCGAGCGTCAAGGTTCCGGTTGTTCCTGATGGAGCAGCACACATAGTCTCAGCCGAACCCCGTGGCAAATCCATATTTGATTTGCTGTGGAACAATGGAGCTATCTCCTCCATCAAGGTTGAACTTAGTTCTGCCAAAGACCCTGCGGGTGGATACACCCTGACCCATGATGTCATCAGCCAGCCGGATCTTACCTTTCCGGCTGCCGAGGGGGTAAAACAATCGTATGCCCGGTTGCTGGAAGGTAAAGGGGCGCTGCGTGTTGACCGTCTCAATGATGATCGACTGCAGATCCGTCATCAATTGATTGAAAAGGACTTTCTGGGGAACGAAAAACGTACTGATGCAACGACCGTGATCAGCGACCCGCTGCCGGGACGTCTGACATCAATGGCAGTTGACTCCAAAGGACACTACCTCTACGCCGGCACCGACAACGGCTGGCTTCTGCGCTGGGATATATCCGAACCAGGACAGGTTCATCTGGTTGACACAGTGCAGGCATCTGCAGAACGCCATGCAATAACCTCACTATCGTTGGTACTGGGAGATGTATCGATTGCCGTCGGTGACGCCAAAGGCAATTTCAGCACCTGGTTTCCGGTCAAGGTTGCAGGAAGCGGTGAAGACAAGCGTCTGACCAGGATTCACACGCTGCGGTCCAATTCCGGAGCAGTAACATCAATTATACCTTCGCCGCGTGACAAAACCCTTATTTCAACCGACTCGAAAAGTATTCACGCTGACCATATGACGTCGGAGCGCAACCTGCTTACCATTCAGCCCACAACTCCACTTGTGCAAATCAGCATTTCGCCACGGGGAACAAGCCTGGCAACTCTGGGTGAAGACCGCACCCTCACGGTCTGGAAACTGGATATCCCCCATCCGGAGATTTCCTTCGGCACTCTGTTCGGCAAAGTCTGGTATGAAGGGTATGACAAGCCGGAATACGCCTGGCAGTCCTCAGCCGCCAATGATGATTTCGAGCCGAAGCTGAGTCTGGTGCCGCTGGTGTTCGGCACCATCAAGGCAACGCTCTTTGCCATGCTGTTTGCCACGCCGCTGGCTCTGTTGGGGGCGCTTTACACCAGTCAGTTCATGTCGCCGAAGTTGAAGGGACGCGTCAAGCCGGTGGTAGAGATCATGGCTGCCATTCCTTCGGTTGTTATCGGCTTCCTGGCAGGCCTCTGGCTGGCGCCGCTCATCGATAAATGTATTCTGGCGGTTTTTTTGAGCCTGGTGATTGTACCGGTCGTGCTGCTGGTAACCATCTTTTTCTGGAAACGGATCAAAACGGCATCCCTGCTACAGAAAATAACCCGTGGACGCGAGTTTGTCACCATGGTGCCGGTGGTAATCCTCGGTATTTACCTGGCCTGGCTGTTAAGCGGTATCGCAGAAACAAGCCTGTTCGCCGGTGACTTCAAACAATGGCTCTACAGTGCGCTCGGGGTACGCTACGATCAGCGCAACAGCATCATCATTGCCATAGCACTCGGTTTCGCCGTCATCCCGATCATCTTCACCATTGCCGAGGATGCTATTTCAAACGTTCCGCGAAACTTGACCGCCGCATCGTTAGCGTTAGGAGCAAGTCGTTGGCAGACCGCCTGGAGGGTGGTGCTCCCTTCGGCACTGCCGGGCGTCTTTTCGGCAATCATGATCGGCTTTGGCCGCGCCATTGGTGAGACCATGATCGTGCTGATGGCAACCGGTAATACGCCGATAATGAGTTGGAGCCTGTTTAACGGGTTGCGGTCTCTTTCCGCCAATATCGCTGTGGAGATACCGGAAGCGCCGCTCAACAGTTCACTGTACCGGACGCTGTTTCTGTCAGCGGTGCTACTGTTTATCTTCACCTTCATCATCAATACGGTAGCGGAATCGCTGCGGCAGAAGTTCAGGAAAAAATACGGGCGGTACTAGAGATATGAAACGATTCTGGAATACAGGTGAGCCGTATGTTCTGGCGACTGGAGCAACTCTCGCCATTATACTGGTAATGACAATGACCTTGATTGGCGTGGTGCTCTCAAATGGTCTCGGGTATTTCTGGCCCCGCGCACTGGTAAAAATCGAGTTGAAGGATGGTACCGCCGCGCTCGGCCAGGTTGTCCAGCATGAGAAGAACCCGGTCAGCGGGACCCGTCGTCTCCAGCTCAAAGTTGCCAATCGCGATGTGTCCGGTCAGGACTTTCGTTGGATCGACGAGGCTGACATTACCGGCCGTTCTCTCCCAGCAGATGCAATGCTGCTCGAACGGCGCGAGCATGGCAATTATTTCGGCTTTCTGAAGGGTGTGACGGCAGAAGGGATTTCCCTGACAGCATCAACACCGCGTGCGGCATTTCAGCAGGCGAGAACTATTGTGGCCGGCAAACTGGCTGATACTCGCAAAATTAAGAAGCAGATGTCTGATCTGAACAGTGACGCGGAACGGATCAGATTGAAACTGCTGAAGCTTGAGTATGGTGGCAAGGAAAAAAACGCCTCGGAAATCAGCGAACTGACTGCAGTGCGCGAGAAGAAACTGGCTGACTTCACAGCATTGAACGAAAAAGCCACGGCAACACAGGCTGAAATCGCCAAAATAACCGCACAGTTCAGTGATGCCGCAGGTGGTGCCAAGGACATCTCTCTGGTGGATATTGTGACGGAGCAATCCCCCAACAGCATGTCGTTTTTTGCCAAATGCGGCGCCTACCTGGAGCGTGTTCGCGAACTGCTGCTGGATGACCCGCGTGAGTCAAACACCGAAGGGGGACTTTTTCCGGCGATCTTCGGCACCGTGATGATGGTGCTGTTGATGAGTCTGTTCTCTTTACCGTTCGGAGTGGTTGCTGCCATCTACCTGCGGGAATATGCACGGGATGGCCTGATGACCAGGATGGTGCGCATCGCAGTCAACAATCTGGCCGGTGTTCCCTCCATCGTCTACGGTGTCTTTGGTCTCGGCTTCTTCGTTTATGGCATCGGCGGCAGCATCGATAGCCTGTTCTTTCCGGAACGGTTGCCTACTCCGACGTTTGGCACCGGCGGTATCCTCTGGTCGAGCCTGACCCTGGCTTTACTGACGGTTCCCGTTATTATCGTTGCGACAGAAGAGTCGCTGGCCTCAATACCGAAAGGAATCCGTGAAGGGTCGTTGGCGCTCGGCGCAACAAAATTTCAGACCTTGACCCGGATTCTGCTTCCCATGGCAACTCCGGGGATCATGACCGGTTTGATCCTTTCCATGGCGCGGGCGGCTGGTGAAGTAGCTCCGCTGATGATCGTAGGTGTTGTCAAACTGGCCCCGACGCTGCCGTTTGACCTGAATTTCCCTTTCTTCCACATGGACCGAAAATTCATGCATCTTGGCTTCCACATCTACGATGTCGGCTTCCAGTCACCCAATGTGGAGGCCGCGAAACCGATGGTCTATGTAACCACCATGCTCCTTCTGTTTATTGTCATTATTGCCAGCAGTACTGCAATATACCTGCGCAACCGGATGAGAGCAAAATATACAACGTCAACGTTTTAGCAATCGCACGTACAAGGAACAGATATGCCACAAACCCAACTCAACGAGCATGCTGCCCCGATACTTTCGGTATCAGACCTCAATTTACACTATGGCGAAGCTCACGCTCTAAAGAACATCCATCTTGACATGGCTCGCAACCAGGTAACTGCCTTCATCGGCCCTTCGGGATGCGGCAAGTCAACGCTGCTCCGCTGCTTCAACCGCATGAATGACCTGGTTGAAAGCGCCCGTGTCGAAGGAAGTATCCGCTTTGACGGTGAAGAGATAAATACTGCTGCTACTGACGTTATATCGCTCCGGCGACGCATTGGCATGGTATTCCAGCAATCAAACCCGTTTCCCAAATCGATCTATGAGAACATCGTGTACGGGTTGCGTATTGCCGGTGTCAATGACAAGGCAACACTGGACGAGACGGTTGAGCGCAGTTTGAAGAACGCGGCCATCTGGAATGAGGTCAAGGACCGACTGCATGACTCGGCTCTGGGGCTTTCCGGAGGTCAGGCGCAACGCATCTGTATCGCCAGGGCTATTGCCGTTAATCCGGAGATCATCCTGATGGATGAACCCTGTTCTGCACTCGATCCAATTTCAACCCTCAAAATAGAAGAGTTGATAGAAGAATTAAAAACCAAGTATACTATTGTAATAGTTACCCATAACATGCAGCAGGCAGCCAGGGTCTCGGATGTTACCGCTTTCTTTTATCTGGGAGAGTTGATTGAGGCCGGACCGACGCGCAAAATATTTACCAACCCGGAGAAAAAGCAGACTGAAGACTACATTACCGGAAGATTCGGTTAGGAGAGAGTATGGCATACGAGCATATCAGTACAGCTTTTGATATTGAATTGAATGAACTCCGGCAAAGTATCCTGGTTATGGGTGGCAAGGTTGAGTTTATGATCGCCAATTCGGTGAAATCGCTTGTGGAGCGTGATACACCATTGGCTGAACAGACGATCGCCTTGGATCATGAAGTAAACGGCTGCGAAGTTAACATTGACGAGCGCTGCCTTGAACTTCTGGCGTTGCGTCAACCAGCAGCCAGAGATTTGCGTTTCATTACGATTGCGCTCAAACTGGTCACCGACTTGGAGCGCATCGGCGATCAGTGCGCTAACATTGCAAAGCGGGCGAGGGAATTAAACGAGGAACCGCCGTTAAAGCCGTATATCGATATCCCGCGCATGGCACATTGGGCTGAAGTGATGGTCAAGGAGGCATTGGACTCTTTTGTTCGTGGTGATGCAGAACTTGCCATCAAGGTGTGCAAGGATGACAGCTTTGTTGATGATCTCAACATCCAGATTCAGCGAGAACTGCTGACATTCATGATTGAAGATCCCGGTACCATCTCTCGCGCCATGAAACTGAATTATATCTCAAAGTCACTGGAACGTATCGCAGACCATGCAACCAACATTGCCGAGATGGTAATCTTCATGGTCAAAGGGAAGGATATCAGGCATACGATTGCTTAACAGCAAGGTGGTTGTGGATTACGTTCGTTACATTCAATACTCGGTCATCGGTGTAATAGCTCCTTTATTATTGTGAAATGGTATGTTACTTTTTACGTCTTATAAGTTGAATTAAAGCTGGAGGATTCCATGAACAAAACAGAACTGGTAGCAAAAATCGCAGAAGGAGCTGAACTAACCAAAGCTCAGGCTGAAAAGGCCCTTAACAGCTTTATCGCTGAAACCACTGCAGCCCTCAAGGCCGGTGACAAAGTAACCCTCGTTGGTTTCGGGACATTCAGTGCCGTCACCCGTTCCGCCCGTACCGGCAGAAATCCTCAGACCGGCAAACCTCTGAAAATTGCCGCCAAAACTAATGGCAAGTTCACGCCAGGTAAAGCTCTGAAGGATCTGACTGCCAAAGCTGCGAAAAAGAAATAGCAATTCCATGCCGGAGAAGGGTTTAGACGCCCTTCACCGGTTAATTGTTTACTCGCAATTCCTCATCGAATATCCACCATTCCTCCATGTAAAACGCTCCTGTTGTTTCAAAATATTTCTACATGTTTACAGTATGTTATATGTCATATTTGTTATTGACACATTAAGTACGTATTTGGTATGTAGCAGGAATATTTTAGACTCTTTCATAGAAAGAGACTCCGCAAGCCATTGTGCTTCCGGACAAACTTCTTCGGAAAGCCCGAGGAAGAATCGCCCCGGCAGGGATGAACTCTCCGGAAAGATCAGGCCGCAGTTGCCCCTTTTCGGATGAATTTCGGTACAGGCTCATATGCCTTCCGAACAGTCGTTTGGGTAAAGCGACTTAAATACAGGTACAGGTGCGTCCTTTTTTGGACTCTGCCTCTCAAAATAAATATAGATGAAGAATAACGACCCGTTCCGGCATAGCCAGAGTGGGTTTTTTATTACCAATTCCGCGACAAGCCTTATAAGCGGCGGATATTTTCATCACATCCCGACCGGGAGACACTTTGTTCTCTCCCTACGGGACAGACATCTGTCTCTTTGCTTCGGGAAAACCAACAAGGAGGCAGTATGGCAAGTCTGAATCGTGTGGAACTCATCGGCAACCTGGGACGTGACCCTGAAATCAGGTAACGCCCGGGGGAACAGCTGTCGCAAGTTTTTCGCTCGCGACCAGTGAGAAGGTAAAAACCAAAAGCGGCGAATGGGAGATCCGGACCGAGTGGCACAACATCGTCCTTTACGCACGTCTCGCAGAAGTAGCTGGCGAGTACCTGTCCAAAGGCAAAAGTGTCTACCTCGACGGCAAACTCAAAACCCGCAAATGGCAAGATCGGGACGGTAAGGATCGGTACACAACCGAGATCATCGGCGACAAGCTTCTTATGCTTGGCAGTAAAAATGGCGGCATTCCTGACGGGAGTGACGACCAACCATCAAACAGCCAGGCGCATGAGGACATTCCGCACGATGACACCGATCCGTTCTAAGTAACCAGCAACCACAACTCAACAGTCCTACGGGGAGACATTACCAAATCCCCAAAGGTATTGGTCTGTCTCCCCTGTCGGATACAACCCACAGAAAAGGAGACAGACAGATGAACGCACCAGCTCAAATCATTCCCATCAACCCCGCAGCATCATCCCTCACTCACCACGCCGTCAACATCAGTGAATTGAAGGCCCAGGTAAACCTGATCCAGTACGTCATGCGTGACGTCATGAAATCGGGCGAGCACTACGGCACCATACCTGGCTGCGGAGACAAAGCAGTTCTTCTCAAACCGGGTGCCGAAAAGCTCATGCTGACCTTCAGACTGGCAAACGACGTGGACGTGGAAACCATCGACCTCCATCTCGGCCATCGGGAGTATCGCATCAAAGTGACGCTCTACTCACCAGCCGGCCAGCGTCTCGGTACCGGTGTCGGTTCATGTTCGACCATGGAAAGCAAGTACCGTTTCCGTGTCGGGCCAGTTGAACTGACGAACAAACCGGTGCCGAAGGAATACTGGGATATCCGCAAGGAGAACCCGGCAAAGGCGCAGGAGATCATCGGTGGACGCGGTTTCAGCGCAAAAAAGGATGACAGCGGCAACTGGAAAATCGCCAGGCAGGGAGAAAAAGTCGAACACGACAATCCTGCCGATTTCTACAACACCTGCCTGAAAATGGCCAAAAAACGAGGCTTGGTGGATGCAGTACTCACCTCGACCGCCGCCTCGGACATCTTCACACAGGACATTGAGGAAGATCCAGACCTTTACGGACAGACAGAAAGCAGCGGAGGAAACAGTGCCGGCAACTCCAGCACTTCTTCCGGTAATTCGCAGTCTGCCAGACAGGACAGCGCCCAATCATCCCACGAAGCCGAACCAGTTTCGCCTTCCGAGATCATTGGGTATCTGACAGCAAAGGGGATCAGGATGGAACTCTCCGCAGATGAATCGGAGATTTCTGCTTTCCCGGACTTCAACGACACCTCAGCCCGCCAATGGCTGAAAGACCACGGCTTCAAATGGGACGGCAAAGGCAAATGCTGGCAGTACCGCTAACGCCTGACGTTCCGGATTGAACTCAACTCACAACCTACCTCAGCAGGGAGACAACGACTTTCTCCCTACCGGGGGTGTCTTGTCTCCTCTGCCGGGTACAACCCACAGACAAGGAGACAAGAACATGACTACCCAGATCATCAAACATGTAACAGTTAAAGGCTGTCAGGTGCCGGTCTATGCTCCAACCAAGAAGGAATTCCAGGTCAGCATCGACGTCACCAGGATCATTACCGGCGTTATCTTCGGTTCCCTGCTCACCGCAGTCGGAGCCATACCGTTTCTGATCTGAAAGGAGATAGCCATGAGCAAACTCGCTACGTTTCTGGGCCGTGCTATTCCGACCCATCAGCAGAAACAATCCTCACACCTCGGTGACCGAGCCTTGTACGTCGGAGCATCCGATATTGCCGGCTGTCCACGCAAAGCGGCACTCGGCAAACAAAACCCGACCGGTCATGACATCAAGACACTCCTTCGTTTTTCCCGTGGCCACGCCGCGCAAGCCATGTATGCCGATTTCTTCAGGACCGGTGGCGCTCTCTTCGAAGAAGAAGTCGAAGTGCGGCATCCAGCTATCCCTGAGATCAGGTGTCACATCGACTTCCTGTTCTATGCAAACCGGCAGACCAAACGGCTGCACATCGTGGAGATGAAGTCGACCGACGGCATCCCCGACGAACCCTACGCATCCTGGGTGGATCAACTGCATGTCCAGATGGGCCTGCTGCAACTCGCCCTAGATCCGGCAGTGGAAATCGGCGGTTCGATCCTGGTGGTTGAACTCAATGCGGGAACGTACCATGAATTCAACAGCTATACACCCAACAGACTGGTATTCGACCAGCTTGTGAAAAAGGGAAAGCATATCCTTGCGGCAGCGCGAGGCGAGTGTGCTCCCCGAACCGAACCAGGGATTCTCTGCGGCTACTGTCCGTTTCGCACCGGCTGTCCTTCCCATGCCGTTGCCCTGGATCTCCCCCGGGAGATACTTGATACCGGCAGGAAGTATCTGGAGCTGAATGAGCAGAAGAAGGCTCTCGAAACTCGGCTGGACGTCCTGAAAAACGACATCCTCACTTTTGCGGATGGCACGTTCAAAGGGGCTTCGGACGGAATACTGATCAATGTCACGTCAGTGGCTGATTCGACAACCATCGACAGCTACAAGCTCAAGAGAAACTATCCTGATATATACGATCAGGTAACGAAACCCAAGTCAGGTTACGTCAAACTTGAAATCAAGCCATTCACGCCGCTCGCAGCTCAAGCGGCCTGAACCAACCCCACCAGGGGGCATCACGCTCCCCATGGGAACTCTCCATTCATGGAGGCGTGTCTGCCCCCAGCGAAAGGAGATTACCGATGAAAACCTACCGTACCGGTACGTTACCGCCTGACCTCAAGTCCTTCACCCGCGAAAACAGATTCGAAGATCTCAAGGAGGCTCTTCAGACCATAGCGTCGCTGATCCTCATAGCAGCAATGCTCTTCGTATTCATGTTTGCCGCTGCAGCTCCACCGGAACCCCAGGTTTATCCAAAGGGCTGGGAGGAGGTGCGAGGATGAATGGACCGGTCAACATTATCTACTCAGGAGATGAAACACATCTTCCTGCTGTCGCCATGGAAGAGGTCAACCTGTCACTGCATGGGGCAAACCGCTTCCTGGAGCGCGACATTCCGCTGGAGGCTGTCGAGGGTGTCCGTCACCTTCTGCCGCTCCTCAACGAGAAGCCGCTCAAAT
>DUZX01000015.1 GCA_013349325.1 Desulfuromonadales bacterium | reverse complement strand
TATCCGCTGTCGGGAGTATCCGCGGTTCATCCCCGCGCGTGCGGGGAACATTACGCGCAAATATCCGCTGTCGGGAGTATCCGCGGTTCATCCCCGCGCGTGCGGGGAACATTACGCGCAAATATCCGCTGTCGGGAGTATCCGCGGTTCATCCCCGCGCGTGCGGGGAACATCCTATGAGCGGATGAAAGACAAGAAACTTGGACGGTTCATCCCCGCGCGTGCGGGGAACATGATTCTCAAAGTGGCAGAGGAGCAAGTAGAGTCGGTTCATCCCCGCGCGTGCGGGGAACATCTACATCCCGGACAACCAGAGGGGTTAATGGACGGTTCATCCCCGCGCGTGCGGGGAACATCGTGCCGACGATACCAGTATGACCAAGATTATCGGTTCATCCCCGCGCGTGCGGGGAACATTGTGAATCCGACTCCATTTATGTATATTACAGCGGTTCATCCCCGCGCGTGCGGGGAACATGCAACCTGCCGCAGCATCGCCATATCCACGAGCGGTTCATCCCCGCGCGTGCGGGGAACATGGGAGCGGCAGTACTCCATCTGATCCGGCTGACGGTTCATCCCCGCGCGTGCGGGGAACATCTGATCCGGCTGACTTAAGGCGTTGCCGCCTTCGGTTCATCCCCGCGCGTGCGGGGAACATACGAAGAGATTGAGCTGGATCATAGCAACTATCGGTTCATCCCCGCGCGTGCGGGGAACATTTTATATGAGTTTTTCACCAACGGAATGCTGGCGGTTCATCCCCGCGCGTGCGGGGAACATACTTCTTCTACTACCTCAAAATTATTGAGTAATTACAACATTAAAATTTGTACCGATTTTTTGTCCCTTTAAAACGGGTATTCTTCACCCTCACTCAAGCCCTCCGGCGGCAGGAACGATACCAGTTTTATGCCATCCATTTCAACCGGTATCCGCCGATTCGTACCGAGGGTCAAAAAATCAAAACCGGATTCGTTGCTTGATGTCCAGGCCATAACAGCATTCCCATCTTCAACTCCTGCCTCCAAATTATGCCAAATCATCTCCCGTACTCTTTTAGAAACATCTCCCACATAGACTCCGGCGCGGACCTCAACAAGCCACAATCCGAGCCGTCCCCGTAGACGCGGCGGTACATTTTCAGTTACTATTACAAGCATGGCAAGTTCTTGGAGTTTATAGAGTTTTGAGAGTTCGTTGAGTCCTTGTTTAGATATCTTGTAAGCGCCATTATCATTTTTGATATCTCGTCTGCCAATTGATAAATCATGTCAAAATCGGCTTTTCTCATATATTCCTGATCAATAGCTACGTACAGCGCGGCCTGAACTTCAGCCGTCGAACCATGGGCAATAACAAGAAATTGGGCAAACTCCTTGCGGCTCTTTCTAGCAAAGCCCTCTGCAATATTGAGCATAATCGAAACAGCAGCTCGTCGTATCTGATCCCGAAGTCCAAAATCCTTGGCAAAACGCCCGGTATTACTGACCGTGTAGACCTCTTTGACCAGCACACGAGCCTTCTGCCACGCCTGAACATCCTCAAACCGCTCAATCCTAGCCATAACGCCCCCAACTCTACGAACTCTATAAACTTTCCTTATTCGGAATGGCTATCTCAACTGCTTCTTCATGTGCTTTGGGCCGCTCCAGTTCTCCCGCCGCCAGCACCTCCTCAATCGTCGGAATAATCCTGTCCAGCAATTTGCTCTGTCTAAAAGCATCTCGACAGGCCAGACGCACCTCACGCTCAGGATTATGAGGGTTTTTGCCCGCAATGCGGAACGCCACCGGTACGACCGTATCAAACTTGAAGATGTCGGCAATGTCATAGACAAACGATTGCGGTTTGCCGGTATGAATAAATCCGACCGCCGGAGCGTACCCCGCCGCCAGAATAGCCGCCTCGCAGATACCATAAATACAGGCGGTGGCCGATGACAAACAGCGATTGGGGACATCGCCGCTCTCCCATTCGGTGTGGTCATAGTTGCGGTTTTTCCAATCCACGCCATATTGCTGTGCCAGCAGCTGATACGTCTTACGCACCCGCACTCCTTCTATGCCGCGCAACTGCTCAACGCTGCGCCGTTCGGGCGGTTCCTCCTTGAAGCGCAGCGCATACATTTTGCGCACCACCTTCAGCCTGGCCGAATCATCAAGCGCCAATTTTGCCTGATAAAGCAGACGATCGGAACGAGCGCCGCCCGGCTGTCCGGCTGCATACAGACGTACCCCGGCCTCGCCGATCCAGACCAGCAAACAGCCGACCCGCGCAGCCAGAACCACAGCTGAGTGAGAAACCCGCGTCCCCGGTTCCAGCATCAGACAAGCCACCGAGCCGATAGGAATATGGGTGCGAACGCCGGTTTTATCGACAACAACAAACGAGCCATCAATGACATCAAGGTTGCCCTTTTCGATATAGATCACGGAAATGCGGTCCTTGATCGGGAGCGGTTTTAATGGCGGGAGAATGGGGATGGTCATGATTTCCCCCTGTGCTGTTTTTCCAAAATAGCGCGGGTCTTGTCAATCTCAGCCACCAGGGCTTTTTCATCGGGCAAGGCCATTTTGTACTCTGCCGCCAAAACTTTATTGGTCAGGTTCTCCAGAGCGTAATGGGCCAATGCGTGATCCTTCAGGGCGCAGAGGATGAGGCCAACCGGCGGGTTCTCTTCAGGGTGCGTCCAGTGTTCGCGGGCATAGTTCAGGTACATGTGCATCTGTCCGGCATCAGCATGGGTGAATTTGCCCAGCTTCAGATCAATCACCACCAGGCAGCGTAGCCTCCGGTGGAAGAAAAGCAGATCGACCCGATACCAGGAATCGCCGATCCGCAAACGCCTCTGCCGCCCCACAAAGGTGAAATCACCGCCAAGCTCCAGCAGAAAACTTTCCAGATGCAGGATCAAAGCTTCCTCCAGATCGTTTTCCGAATACTCATCCTTCAGTCCGAGGAATTCCAGCACTAGTGGATCTTTCAGTTCCTCCTCGGGGGTAACAATATCCCCCGGCAAAGCTTTTTCACCTTTTTTCAGCATCGCGGCCTTATTGCGGGAAAGGGCGGTGCGCTCGTAAAAAAGTGTTGAAATTTGACGGTCGAGTTGCCGAACTTTCCAGCCACCACGCAACGCTTCGGCTTCATAGAAGGCTCGTGCTTCTGGATTTTCTACCGACATGAGTTGAACGTAGCATGACCAAGGAAGTGGAAATTTTGCTGCGATGCTGTCATCAGATTTTTCAGACGGCGTCTGAAAAATTTGTTCCGGTGGCCAGTATTGATACAACTTCCTCATCTGACTGACATTGACCGGGCTGAAACCTCGCCCAAACCGCGCTGTCAGATCCGACGACACTCGCTTGATTAGGGTGGAACCATACTCCGCCCTGGTTTCACCTCCTTGTTCGTATTCCACAATCCGCCGCCCGATTTCCCAATAGGTGACGGTCATGATCGTGTTTACCGCACGAGCTGACGTGCGGCGGGCCTGCTCCAACAGTTCGACCACGCCGGATAGCATGACATCGTAGCCGGTGGCCGATGCTGACTGCTTTTGGGAAGGTTTCTTTCTATCTACCACGGCTCACCTCCTGCGATGACACATGACTTTTGACACAATACCTTTTGGGCAACGAGCTGTTCGTAATAAAATATCACCCACTTGATTCCAACTGTCCGGTATTACCGGACAGTTGGAATCAAGTGGGGACAACTGCATTCGTAGGGGTGCTGCTTGCCGCACCCGCCTGTTTTCGATTTACCGATTCCGTAGGGGCGATACCAACGTGTTCGCCCGGTTTTGGTTCAGAGCCGCCGCACTAACATCAAACCGCAGCCGAAACCCTTGGCCGGGCCGATGCCGTTGAAAAGGCATTTCTCGATAAAGATTTCCGGATCAGTTACCGTCAATAGTCCATCGAACTCCAGCGTACTATGCGTGACAGGTTTTGAACTCTTTTTCTTGAAAAACCTATGTTGCAAATAGCCGTCAGCTCTTGTGCCAGAGCCAACAACTGAAAAACCGTATTCCTTTCCTTTTTCCTTAATCCATTCAACACCGGCATCCTGAATGAGTGTGGCGATATGAGGGCGCTTTTCAGGAGGCTGGTTCTTGAAGTCAATCTTGGTTTTTGCCTCCATCACCACGTCGTGGCGGATGACTTTCTGTGTCCAACCCCGCTCCATCGACTTGCTCGGCACAAGCCCCCGTTCTGTCCGGCTCTTCTGCCATGCTTCTAACTCGTCAGTACTCCGCTCCTGTTTTGACGATTGGATCGGATTTGCCCTGAGCTTGAAGGCGAGGCGATCCCCCTGAGCAAGCTTGGGCTCGTAGGGTTTTGAGCTAATATCCCAAAATCCTTTTACGTCCACTGGTTCACGTCCAGAAACAGTATAGTAAGTCGGCAATCCGTTTACCGATTCAAAGCGATAGAGAAAATCACGCTTCCGATCGGGATCATCGCTAAAGAGATCCCACACCATTTTATGCTGGCCGTAGCTGTCGCTTCGCCCCAAAACAGCAATGTCACGCGGTGACAGGCTCCGACGCAATCGGATCAAGCTGAAATACATGGCTTCCCCTCCTCTCTGCTGACCGTCGCGAAATTCTCCTTACGGTCGCTAAATTGCCAACGCTTACGGCTCAATGGCTCATCCCGGCGGGTTATGACTTGCTCCCGCGCGTATCCGCCATGTTCTCCCTCCCAATAGGCAAGATATGATTTCTCCAGAATCAGACTTTTCAGTTCATCAGGAACAAGTGCGGTACACATGGCGTCTTTCACCGTCTCAGCAGATACAACTTGCGGAGCAAGTGGAAACGCTAATGGGCAGGATTTTCGCCCCAGGTAGAGGGTGAAAACCGGCTTACGGAGGGCACCAGCAATCTTCTCGACGCTGAAAAATGCGTTGTCCCGCAGAGTGACAGCCACCGTGTACACGGCATCACAGCGGTAATCGCGGCTGGAAAGGATGGTGTTCAGGTTCGAGTCGGCCAGTTCGGCCTTTCGGGTATGGAATTTTTTTGGTTTTGTAGCTGTGCCGGACGAAGGGACCTGGATGGTGTGATAATCGCGGAGCAGTGCCCCCATCGAATCCACACGAACGGCAAAATAGCAGGCAGCGACAAGGGTATTTTGCCGTTCCTCTTCATCGCGCCTGATGCCGAGTGCTGCGGCAAGCAGCCCGATTATTGCCGACTTGGAGGGGTGGGCAAAGCTCGGCCGGTATTCACCGACAGCAATGTCACCCCACGCGGCCATTGGGCCGTACAGTTGAAACACGAGATAGTCAGCCATGGCCGTTACTCCGTTATGAATGTTTTAATTGCTTCGAGACTACCTTCGCCGGTCAAAGCATTAAGCTTTTTACTCGGCAAGCTCTTGGCAACTTTGGGCTTCTCTTTACCGGCATTATCATTTTCAACTGGTTCCCATCCGTAATACACCCCATCAAGGTTATTCCTTGTTTGCTCAAGACGTTGAATAGCATCCTGAAGCTGGCTGCTTCCTTTTACCGACTCAAGAAAGGCTGACGACAAACTACGCGGCTGGAGTTCACCTTTTTCAGCAAGTACATAAGAAGCATAGGCACGAGAAGCATAACTATTTTGTTTTCCTGTCGGAGAAACTTTAGCTGCTGCTTCGACCAAGGCTTCCAGCGCCTTACTGGCAAGCTCCTCGGCTTTCTCAGCGTCTTTCTTTTCAAGGTTCTCCTTCAACAAGTCACGGTTGATACAGACATAGAGATAAAATACTCCTGCTGCAAATTCGGCTTCGCCTATATGAGCAGCGTCCGGGCCGTCGTTCAAATCATCCACAGCAGTAAAATAATCATCTTCCACTGCGACCTCATGAACCGTAATTGCATGAGAAACTTGAACGGCGCCTTCCAACCCGAGGTCCATCTTACCCTTCACAGCAAGCATTCTTCCGAACATGGCAATATCTACCGCATTGTGCTCTTTACAAAGAAATTCCAGTTCATTGTCTGTTGGTGCTCTATTCTCACGACAAATCGTCGCAACAAGAGCATCCCATTTTTTGTATTCAACTTGGGATAGATGAATTGGCTGTTTGAGAATTGTCTCCTTGAATGCATCATTTTTATCCTTGGCCTCTGTTTCGGCAAAAGCCTCTGCTATGAGCTTCCCCCAAGTGATCGCATTAGTCTGGGGAATTCTTGCTGATTCAAATCTTTTGGCAGCGTCAAACCCTACTCTTTTCGTACGCTTACCAAGATAATCGCCAATATTGCTGCTGTCTTCCAGCACAACTCCCTTAAATAGATCAGACTCTCTCCATGCACGTTTCAGACTCTGGGAAGACACTCGAAGCCTGGTTTTTCCACCCATTACAGCCGTTTTGGGACGGCCAAGATCATCACGATTCAGGTTGGAAGGCGGGTAGGACGTCAGCAAATGCAGTTGAATAAATGTGCTCATGTTCGGTTTCTCCTTTTTATTGTGAATTATTGTTCTGACGGTGATTTTGTGTAGTAGTCGAACGCCCACTGTTTGCGGGTTCTGTCGTTCCAGTAGTAAAGACTGTTGGCGAAACTGTGCAGGTTCACTGAACCTCCCAGCAATGCGACTACCCGCCCCATGGCCGTAAACAGCTCTTCCCGGTCCTTGAGTTTAAGCAACCGCCGAAAACGGAGGCCACTTACCCGCGCCGATCCGTCCGCCTTGCCGGTTGCCATCTGTTCGGCAAAGGTATTTCCAAGGACATTACTCTTCACCCGTGCCGCCAGTCCCGCAACCAGCGCTAGCCCATCGGCGTTTACCTGGCCGAACTTGGCAAGGGAAAGGCGCAACTTGTGATATGCGGGATTAAACGCGACTTCAGTCAATGTCGAGCAGCGACGCAGTTCCGCCCGATCGCCCCGGTTGTCGTTCAACGACTGCCACCAGGCAATAAGCGCCTGGGTTTCCTGTGAATCATGCTCAAATTTCAAATATTCGGTACTCATGCAGCCTCCTTTCAGTTTATCTAAGCTAATCCAAGGATATTTCTTACCTTATAGCCAAAATTGATTTGTTTAAGCTCTTCGCGAGCGAGTGAAATGTTTTTTACTTTCAATGCCTCAAATGGACCTTCTAACATCTGGCTATCGAATAGATTCAATGACGTCTGGCTTAGTACTTTTTGCCACTCCACCAAATTGTCTGAGTAATCACTGCTGGAGCCTAATGCAATTGTTAGTCTGTTCAGTAGTTGGTAATAGTCAGACTCTGTTAATTGCCAGAAATAGGCCTCTGCCGAATCGAATAATGTTTTTTCCTTCATGGAATAAAGTATTCGTTCCCGCTCTTTTTCTTCATCGCCAGAAAGTTTTTTAATGTCTTTGTATTTCCATTTTGTTTTTCTAGTAATTGGATCAAATTCCGGCACACCTTGCAGTACTCGCTTAATAGCTATTTTCATATTGCCGCATACCTCGTAGGCTGCTTTTACAACAGAGAAAATCAAATCTTCGTATTTCTGGAGATTCTGCCCGTCAACCATATAGAGAGGAAATGTTGTTTCATACCAACAGCAAGCTTTTGCATTGGCCATATCATAGCCAAAAGACCACAATCTGAACTGCCATTCAGGCCTGTGCCGAGTTTCAATATGCTCATGCACTATTCTCGCAGGCTCCTTATCTGATCCTCGCTCCTTGAAAACGAACCCAAGCCAATGCCGATATGCAACACCTCCAGGTTGAGTCAAAATTGCTTTTCCTTTACCGGCATCGTACGGAGAAAGGTGATGTTTCATAGGGGCTTTATATTCCGTACCTTTGTTCAGCTCCCGGTAATGAGTGACAAGCGGTTCATTTTCATAACCGCACAAGTCACAACTCCCAGACAATTCGAATTGTTCCAATGTAATTCGCCTCGGCATTGACCAAAAATACTGTGTTGGATGAATATCTCTTTCTGTCGCTTCTAGCTTTAACTTTGCCCGCCAAGGAAACTTCTGAGAAGGTCTGTTCTTGCTTGAATTACATAAATTGTCGAACTTTTGACGGTTTAGTATATTCAGCCATATAAGGTGCCAAAGCGTTGAAAATTCACCATCACCAGCGACCAGAGTTGTCAAGGGTCCGCCGCCTCTAAGAGACGTTCTGAATCCAGGTCCTCCAGCAGGGGAATTGGTTTGTGCTGCGTAAACTGTCATTGCGCAACAAGATGGACATATGCCGTTCACTGTGCCACGTTTCACAAAATGATCTTTGTTAAGATCCAACGTGTTTTGTTTAGGCCCATCTATCAGAAGTTGCTCAATGGGTAATTGTTTTGAACCTTTCAACTCTTCAAGTGACAGCATGAACCGTTTCTTGCCGCTCACGAGTTCGAAGGCACTCCGAATCGGTAGTAATTTCGCTTCAAGTTCCGATGGCGATGGAGGTTCAATAAGTTTTTTCTTCCATTCTGACCCACTCTGCGGCGCGGCAACCGTCTGCACCAGACCGATCAGAAACTGAATCAACGCTCCGTTAAAGTCCGGACGCGGGGCATTAAGCGACACCACCGGATTTTCGGAAAACGCTTTTGTTACTTCATACGGAGCAATCTTTGTCTTTGTGCCATCTCTGAGTAATACCGGAATCCACTGCTTTTCTATCAGGTTGAACTCCATCTAGGCCTCCTTTCCCGTAACTGTAACGCCTCTTTGACGATCATATGTCACCACAACCGAATCACCCTTTTTGTTCAGCGCCTCGCCGCACCACCGGCCATCATCGCCCTGAATGAGCGGCACCAGCACTGACCATTTCCCTTTATCCGGTAACAGCTCCTTCAGTCGCGCTATCTCTTCCCCCAACGCGCCTGAATGAATTGCCTCCTTGTCCACCAAACCACAACGAATGCCTACCTGACTCATATCCCACGGAAATTTCTCGTGCTGACACCATGGTTTCAGCTCCGTGCCGTCCCAGGTGGCAAGGCGTACCGTCGTGTCCATAGATCCCAGACGGGTGGGCGTTTTCATGTCTTCGCGCCATTGATTAACCGTGGCCTCATACCCCTCATCAAGTTTCAGCATATTTATATGGGCAAGGGATTTGTCAGCCTGCCACTGGGAATGAGCTTGCTGATCCCGTTGCTGGAGAGGCTCTGGTATTGCGTCGGCTTGTTCGGAAAATGCCGCTTCAATCAACTCCCGTGCGTCATCGGGCATTTTCAACTGTTTTCTATCCGCCAGCAGTTTGGCTGTCAACCAGAGACAGCCGTGACTCGGATAGACGAACGATGCCTTAGGAAACGCGGCCTTGTACCAGCTACCGTCAGATGCGTCTTCCGGCATTGAACCATGAACGATCATAATCGGAGGTTCCCGCCTGTCAGCCCCCTCTGGCAGCGGATTACCCTGCTCATCACGCAAATGTCGATGAAGACGACCGGCCCTCTGAATGAGCAAATCCATGGGGGCAAGGTCGGTTATCAGCAGATCAAAATCCAGATCAAGAGACTGCTCCACAACCTGCGTCGCTACCAGCACCTTACCGCGTCGCTCCTGAGCCGTGCTTTTTCGCCCGAATGTTGTTGTTACTCGTTCTTCAATAGCAAGACGATCCCCCATGCCAAAACGGGCATGAAACAGGAGCAGATCATCCACCGGTACCGCATCACTCAACCGGTCGAACGCTGCCAGCGCGTCATGCACTGTGTTCCTGATCCAGCAGACGCACTTTCCTTGGCTTGCAGCAGATTCGATTAGCTTTACTACTTCATCAACATCTGCCACCAACTGCACCGCAACGCTGCACTGCCGCTGTACGGTTGCCTCCACGGCTGTTTCACACACACCGGATGCCGCACTGTAGGCCGTGGCAAGAGGATAGCTTTTGCTTTGCACTGCCGGTTTGTGGCTGTCTCCGCAACCAGAAGCGAACGCGGCAATAAAGTCGCGGCGAACGTGAGTAGGTAAGGTAGCGGACAGAAGAACAGCGCTACCGCCAAGCGCAGCATGAAAGGCCAACAGATTTTGCAGCAGTTTGTTCATGTAGGGGTCATAGGCGTGAACTTCGTCAACGATGAGGATATGACGCGAAAGCCCAAAGAGCCGGAGCGATTGGAACCGCGCCGGAAGAACCGCCAGTAAAACCTGATCAAGCGTTCCCACGCCTACATCAGCCAGCAGAGCCTTTTTCCGGTTATCAGCCAGCCAGGCTGAGCACTGGGCGGAAGCTGTTCCGTCGCTGGTCGTGCTGGTGTTCTGTGCGGCAATAGATGCCATGAAACCTTCCGAAAGGTGCCGCGCACCGTGGGCCAGGACCAATGCAGGCTCGCATTCCTCTGAGAAAAGTCGCCGATAGACTCTTGTCAAACGGTCATACATGGCATTCGAAGTTGCCATCGTCGGCAACGCTATAAAGACTCCATTGCCACAGCCAGCGGCCATCATGCGATTTGCCAGCAATAACGCTGCTTCTGTCTTGCCGGAACCGGTGACGTCTTCGAGAATGAATAACCGTTGGGTTTCAGATATGGAACAGTTATCAACAAAGGTTTGCAAAGGGGTCGGTGTGGTGATGTGCGGGAACAGTCCGGAAAAACCGGACAGTTCAGTTGATGGAATTCCGGCGTTAACGCCAGCTTCATGAAGAGCCTTCTCCGCCTGAGGAACTGCATCCTTCCGCCAGTATTCATCAAGCGACATCACCTCTGAGCGGAGCGGGAACCACCTGCTGTTTGAGCCGATCCAGTCACACAACACGACAAATCCGGCCATTAGCCAGGATGCCCTTTTCATCAGAATCTCAAGCTCTTCAGGCGAGGGAAGAATCGGCCCTAACTCATCGGCGCACAACATAGAACAGACCGCTTCAACAAACTGCTTTGCCGCCATTGCGTCGTTGTCTGAGAAGTGTTGTGCTGTTCGTAGCGGGATACCATTATCGCCCTGCATTCGTGGCGGCACCCCATGATGCCCCGTAAATGGCCGTACCATGGCCAGGACAGCATCCTGCCAATTCTCATATGAGACACCAGGAGGTAATAAGAAATCTTCGTTCTCCAGAGATGTTTTCAAAAACAAATTCCCGAGACTGTCATGTCGGGTTGTGTACTGCTTTCTGCTGATAATCGATTGTAATAGTTCCAGCAAGTCGGGACGCAGGTTCTGGAAGCTTTCCGAAAACTTCCCGATGTCGTGAAGTGCAAGCATCACAACAAGCCAGTTACAACAGGCTGACTCATCAAGGCCGGTTGCATCGGCAAATTTATGCCGCAACGCGGAATCACCCGACAAGAGCGCATGTCCTACCGCTGCCACATCCAGACAGTGATACGGCAGCAAATGCCATCTCGTCCCATCCCTCTCCGCCTTCCCCCAATATCGCCAAAAACCCATCACAAACCTCCAAAACCAGTGCGAATACAAGATTCGCCCCTACAATCATCATCAAATACAAATCAACATCGGGCGCAGCAAGCAAGCGCCCCTACGTTCACATACCGTTCAAATCCGGGTTGTACTTGTCGTCGATCCATCGCATCGGGTTCTGGATTATGTATTCCGAAACATTCGCCATCTCATTTTCATCCCGGATAATTCGTTCGAAATAATTGCGCTGCCATAATGGCTTGCCTTGACGATCCAATTCCCGATTCACCTCAATAGCAGAGATCGATTTAAACGCCCGCATGATTTTGCCCAACGTAGGGGCGCTGCTTGCCGCGCCCTGGTTTACCGCGCTTGCCGCGCCCTGGTTTTCCGCGCTTGCCGCGCCCTGGTTTTTCGCGCTTGCCGCGCCCTTGCTACATTTTTGTACGTCAAAGACTGGCGCAGCAAGCGGCGCCCCAACGATGTCTCCGTTGTTGAATTCATGTATGTTGGGATCGGTGATGAAAATTATTGCGTGAAAATGATTCGGCATAACCGTAAATTCACTCAGGAAAATTCCCGGAAATCTCTCCGGTAATCTTGACCACAATTCGGTGACTATATGCCCGGCATGGTTCAATTTTATCTCACCGTTGCAAATATCTCCGAACAGGCACATGTGCCCCTGAGTGCATAAGGTTACAAAATACGCCCCGGCGGTGGAATAATCGAAATTCCGTAACCGTATCGACCGGCGATGATGAATATCCGGATTGTACATTCTGTTGTCTCCTGTCGCGTCAAAGACGGGCACGGCAAGCAGTGCCCCTACGACACACGTTGCCACGCGAGCACACGTGCATCATCAAAAAACAATCCTAATGATCTCCCGTCAATTCCACCCATATCCTCGCCGCCATCCTGGCATCATCAAGCGCCCGGTGTCGTTGCGCTGTCGCCGGTATTGCGCCAAACAAATACCGATAAACCGTATCGAGTTTGTGGTTGTGCAACTGTGGCAGCTTTTGGCGTGCCAGTCGGACGGTGCAGTGCCACGGGTTTGGCAGCCCGAGATTGAGGCGGGCCAGTTCATTGCGGATAAACGAGCTGTCAAACGGTGCATTGTGGGCGACCAACCGGGCATCACCGACAAATTCGGAAAAGCTGCCCCAGACATCTTCCGGCAACGGTTTGCCACACAGCATCTCTTCGGAAATGCCGTGTACTCGATAGGCGCCATACTGTATCGACGCGCCGGTGTCGATCAGCGTGTCAAACTCTGCTACGGCAGTACCATCCACAATGGCAACCGCCCCGACCTCAATCACCCTTCCGCCGCGCTGAGCAGATAAGCCGCTCGTTTCGACATCGACTATTACGGTTCTTGCCATGACAATTTCCCCTACGGGTCATCTTTCAAAAGCCGTCACCCTACCACACGCACCTAAAACCACATACAATTCTAATAATTTTCACGCTAATCGATGGAATTGACTGATTCAATTTCGAATCTGACAGCACTCTATCAGGCCACCTCCCCCAAATAGCGTCATACGTTTAAAAAATAATTACGACAAACCGGAATGTGTGGAATTGTCAAAAAAATGATCATGGTAATAAGTCATTTAATTGACTTTTGTCAAAACAGGTGTACTATCCTGCAAAAATAAAAACTTAGGCGGGAAATGGGCTGCTATGCGTGTAAACGGAAGCGTATTCATCGTTGATAATGACGCCAAAACCTATGCTCTGGTCTCAGCTTTTTTGACATACCAGGGGTATAATCTAGTCAAATCGTCGAGCAACGGCGAAATTGTTGACACGATCAAAAAGAATAATGTCGATATTCTGATTGCAGATCTTGACCATCTGCAGGCTGTTTCCCCCGGTTTTCTTGAACGCTCTGTGTTCATCAACCCGCTGCTGGTGGTGATCGGCTATGCCGGTATGCCGTCAGACGTTCCTGTTGCGGTACCTCACGACAACATCTTTACCCTCCCCAAACCGCTCAACCTGGATGAACTCGAAAGCCTCGTCATGCGTGCCCGCGAATATCAGGCCATGCATGCCTGCGATAAATCCGAGGGGCTGAGCAATCAGCACCAGCTGCTCTCGGCGACCATGGTTGGCGCCAGTCAGGCCATGCGCGGGCTTTTCGATATGATTACCAAAGTGGCTGGGTCGAATGCCACCGTCCTGATTCAGGGCGAATCAGGAACTGGCAAGGAGCTTGCAGCACGGGCGATACATCAGTTGAGCGACCGCGTCAAAAAGAACTTTGTCCCGGTTAACTGCGCCGCCATCCCGGATGACCTCCTGGAAAGCGAATTGTTCGGCCACGTGAAAGGTTCATTTACCGGGGCCTATTCCAATCGCGCCGGGCGTTTCGAGATGGCTGACAAAGGCACGCTCTTCCTTGATGAAATCGGCGACATGAAAGCCAATCTGCAGGTCAAGCTGTTGCGGGTGCTCCAGAATCGCGAGTTTGAACCGGTTGGCGCCTCCAAGTCGCAAAAGGTGGACGTGCGTATCGTGGCTGCTACTAATAAAAATCTTGAAGAGCTCGTGGTTAGCCGCGATTTTCGCGAAGACCTCTACTATCGCCTTTCGGTCATACCGGTCACGATTCCGCCGCTGCGTGAGCGACGTGATGATATACCGTTGTTGATTCAGGCCTTTCTGACACGCTTTAACAGCGACAAACGCAATTCTGTGAAGGGCTTTTCTCGCGATACGCTTGAAATACTCTGTAATTATGAGTGGCCCGGCAATGTGCGCGAGTTGGAGAATCTGGTGGAGCGACTGGTCATACTGAAGAGGAGCGGGTTCATTACGCCGGACGATCTGCCTGAAAAATATCTCTCCGGTCGTCTGCCGGTGCAGATTCCTGTACAGGTTCCGGCTAAGGTGCAGAGTAGCGCACATGCAGTGCCTGTGGTGAATGAGCTGCCGGAGGGGGGCATCTGTCTGAATTCGGCGGTAGAGGAGTTTGAGAACCGGCTGATTCTACAGGCTCTGGCCAGGTCAGGTGGTAACAAGAAGGAAGCGGCGCTGCTTTTGAATCTGAAGCGGACAACTCTGATAGAAAAACTGAAGAAGAAAAATCTGGCCTACGGCGAGGAATAACCGCCATGTCGATTTCTGCCCCTCATATTGCACACCGTATCGCGTCGCCAATGACGCCTCGTCAAAAAAATGACAATACTGCCGCTGCTACTGAGGGTGGATTTTCTGCGCAGCTTGATCAGGCGATCGGTGTCGAGACATCCACACAATCAATCCCCGCAAACGCCCGTGAACTGGCTGAATCACTCTCACTGCAGATGCTGCAGGCCACACTGGCGTTGGGTGGTGAATTAGCGACTGACAGCTCTTCGGCCCGCTCAGCCTCTCAACCGCTTGCTTCCGTAACGTCTCTGCTGCAGGCCTATCAGGCCAACCTGGCCGGCGGTGGGCAATCTTCCCCCTCGCCATTGCCAACCGACGTACACAAGCAGTCGACACTCATCCCCTCTGCAGAGGCGGCTGCCGTTGCTGCTCCGCTTGCCCGGCACAGCGGTCGCGACCGCCTAGAAGCGATTATCGCCAAGGCTTCCGGGCAGTATGGTGTTGATGCAGACCTGATCAGGGCGGTGATCAAGACTGAAAGCAATTTCAATCCGCAGGCGGTATCGCCGGTCGGGGCGCGTGGTCTGATGCAGCTTATGCCGGCCACGGCCCGTGGGCTGGGGGTCAGCGATTCGTTTAATCCGGAGCAGAACGTTATGGCAGGCACCCGATTTTTGCGCGATCTGCTGAAACGCTACGATGGCAATCTCGATTCAGCTCTGGCGGCTTACAACTGGGGGCCGGGCAACGTGGACCGCCGCCCGGATCAGTTGCCGCGTGAAACACGCGATTACCTCGTCCGCGTCAAACAATCACTCGCAACCTACAGTGCATAATTACCTCTTACACTCAGTAATTTACGTACACTAGCGACCGGCCGTTGCCGTCAGCCCCTGAATAAGCGTCTCCTTTTCTGTCTCCGACAGGCGCGCTTCAGGGTGGATAATCGTATACTGCAGCGGCGGCATCTCCCCTTTGCGAATCTCATTGGCCATCTTGGTCGGCTGTTCCTCTTTTTTGCCGCCATTCCAAGCCGAGAAATTAAGTTCCGAGCGTCCTTTATCAACGTCGTACTGCACCAGCCAGGATATCGGTGCAATGCGGGAATACCAAAGCCAGACCGTCTCGTGGCTGTGACAATCAAAGCAGGCCCGCTTGGCAAGCGTTCGCGTTTCGGGGCTGTTCCAGGCCGGTTCACGTACTACCGGCGGATTGGTGTGTGCCCGACCGTACGGCACCGCCTGCATCACAAGAACAAGTGCCACTGCTCCACCAAATCCGGCGGTAATTTTTTTGAACATCATCCTCTTCCTCCTGATATAATCATGCGCCAAGATTCGGCGCGACACTGTAGCATATACATAAAAAAATTTCATGGAGTAACAACAAAAAATACCGATTCATACTTGCATCGGTACAGCGCACCATGCAATAATCCACCGCTTTTACCCACCGATCTCCTGCGAGGCACTTACATGGCTTCACTCTCTATCGTCGGCACCGGTCCCGGTTCGGTCGCCCATATTACGACTGCCGCTGCTCAGGCGATTGCGGCAGCAGATATCATCATCGGCTACGACAATTATATTGAACTGATTCGCCCATTGCTGGACGGAAAACAGATCATTTCCACCGGAATGATGCAGGAGGTTGCCCGCTGTCGTGAAGCTATCCGCCGCTCCCGTGACGGTGAATCTGTTGCGCTGGTATCGGGTGGTGATGCCGGGATCTACGGCATGGCCGGCCTGGTGCTGGAACTGATTGAAAAGGATACTGCCGAAAATCCTGCTGCTCTTCAGCCGGAGGTGCTGGTCATCCCCGGCATTTCTGCGGTTCAGGCGGCTGCGTCCCAGCTTGGCGCACCGTTGATGCATGACTTTGCCGTGATTTCACTTTCCGATCTGATGACCCCTTGGGAGCTGATTAAAGCCAGAGTGGCGGCTGCTGCCGGGGCAGATTTTGTTATAGCGCTTTACAATCCGCGCAGCAAGAGCCGCCGTACTCAAATTGAGGAGGCGCAGGCCATCATTCTGCGGAGTCGTCCGGCTGATACGCCGGCCGGCATCGTTCGTAACGCGTGCCGTGACAATCAGAGTGTGGTCGTGACCACGCTCGGGGAGCTGCTTGAGCACGAGATTGATATGACCAGCATCGTCATTATCGGCAACGCCAGCAGTTTTATCGACCAGCAGGGGCGCATTGTAACACCGCGCGGTTATTCCGGAAAATACGGTACCGGCGCAAGCGACGGCACGGTCGCAGCGGAACAGATTCCGTTGCCGCGTCCAGGCGCGATCATGTTCTGCGGCACCGCCTCTGATGTCGGCAAATCTGTCATCACGGCCGGCTTTTGCCGTTATCTGCTCAAGCGAGGCATTGCGGTGGCCCCTTTCAAATCGCAGAACATGTCACTCAATTCGTTTGTCACCCCCGAAGGGGGGGAGATTGGGCGGGCCCAGGCGGTTCAGGCCCAGGCCTGCAGCATCAACCCGCATACCGATATGAATCCGGTGCTGCTCAAGCCGAACTCCGACACCGGTAGTCAGGTCATCGTGCAGGGCAAAGCGGTCGAGAACATGTCGGTGCACGAATATGACGCCTACAAGCCAACCGCATTTGTCAAGGTGCAAGAGAGCTTTCATCGGCTGCAGCAGGCCTACGAATTTATCGTTATTGAAGGTGCCGGCAGCATCGCCGAAATCAACCTCAAACACAACGATATTGCCAATCTCAAAGTTGCTGCCATGGCCCGTTGTCCGGTGGTTCTGGTGGCAGACATCGACCGGGGCGGCGTCTTTGCCCAGATCGTCGGCACGATCGAGCTGCTGGAACCGCAGGAACGAGCATCCATCTGCGGGATCATCATCAATAAGTTTCGCGGCGATGCCGATATTTTGACACCCGGTATCGACTTTATCGAACAACGCACCGGAATTCCGGTGCTGGGCGTACTGCCCTGGTTCTCCGATATTAGTCTGCCGGCGGAAGACAGCGTTGCGCTTGGACAGCTTTCCAAGGTTGTCAGTATCATGTCCAGCCATAAACGGCTCCAGGTCGGCGTCGTCAAGCTGCCGCGCATTTCCAATTTTACCGACTTCGATCCGCTGCTGAGCGAGCCGGATGTAAATCTGCGCTATGTTGAGGTCCGCGAGCATCTGCAGGGACTTGACATACTGATTCTGCCCGGCAGTAAATCAACTGCCGCTGATCTCTACTTTCTGATGGAGCGCGATCTTTTTGAAGAAATCAAGGAGTTCAAAGGGCACATCGTCGGCATCTGCGGCGGTTTTCAGATGCTCGGCACGCGGGTACTTGATCCACATGGCGTTGAGTCCTCAATCAAAGAAGCGCAGGGGCTTGATCTGCTGCCGTCTGAGACAGAGATTTTGCTGAATAAGGAAACCCATCAGGCGCGGGCCTATCTGGATGAAGCCGGGCAGGGGATTGCGCCGGACTGCAACGGGGTTATGTCCGGCTATGAGATCCACATGGGTACCACGACGCTGGCCAAAGGGATCAGGCCGTTTGCGAGGATCTTCCGGCGCGGTGAGAATTCTGTGTCGGTTGTGGATGGTGCTGTATCGCCGGACAATCGCATCTTCGGCACCTATCTGCATGGTCTCTTTGAAAACAGCCGCTTCCGTGAAATCTATCTGAACCGGGTCCGCCTCGAAAAAGGGTTGCCGCTGCGGCGCGGAGTCCAGTCGGTGGCGCTTAACGACCCGTTTGACGCGCTGGCGGAACGTATGGAGCAGCATCTGGATCTGCAGCGTCTGGTGACGCTCTGCGGACTAAACAGTGACACCCCCTGATGCGCTGATCATTCTGCTGGCACTGCTACTGGACCTCGTGCTGGGTGATCCGCGCTGGCTGCCGCATCCGGTGATCATGATCGGGCGGTTGATCACGGTGCTGGATCAGCAATTGCGCCGTCCCTGGCTTAATCCGCGCCTGGCTGGAGTCCTGCTGCTGCTGATCGTCGTCGGCAGCGCGGCCGGTGCAACCTGGCTGCTGCTGAAAGGGATGCATCAGCTCCTTCCTCTGCTCGGATTTATCGGGTCTGTCATAATCGCAGCCACCTGTCTGGCGGCCCGCTCGCTGCACGTTGAATCGGCCCGTGTCGCAACGGCGCTGGCGGCCGGAGATCTGCCGGCCGCCCGGAAATATCTGTCCTGGATCGTCGGGCGTGACACGGATCAGCTGGAAGAGGCTGAAATCTGGCGGGCCGTAGTGGAAACAGTGGCCGAGAACAGTGCCGACGGGATTATCGCACCGATCTTCTGGTTGACAGTCGGGGGACCGGTGGCAGCCATGGCCTTCAAGGCGGTCAGTACGCTTGATTCGATGGTCGGCTACCGCAACGAGCGCTATCAGCAGCTCGGTTGGGCGTCGGCGCGCATGGATGACCTGCTCAACTTCATCCCGGCCCGATTGACGGCGCTTCTGATTGTCGTTGCGGCGGCGGTCAGCGGGTATTCAGCGGCCAATTCGCTGCGGATTTTCCTGCGTGACCGTCACAAGCACCCTTCTCCCAACAGCGCGCACCCTGAAGCTGCTGCTGCCGGAGCGTTGCGGGTACAGCTGGGCGGGGCTGCCAGCTATGGCGGCTTTGTTTCCCACAAGCAGCTTTTGGGTGATCCTGAACAGGTTCTGGACGAACGGGCCTACCACGGCATGATACAGCTGATGTATATTTCAACATTCCTGATGGCCGCTGCATGCGTAGCAGTGGCCTTTTTTCTGCGAGGATTCTGTGTCCCACTCCTCTAATCATGGCGGCAACATCGCTGCGGTCGCCCGTTCGCTGGGTGTTCCGATTGACACGCTCACCGATTTTTCTGCCAGCATCAATCCGCTCGGCGTGTCACCGCTCGTCCGAGCGGCCATTATTTCGGCGCTGGACGCTCTGGTCCACTATCCTGACAGCGGTCATGCGGAGCTGCGTGCCGCTCTGGCGCAGCATCACGGCCTGCCGGCCGAAAGTTTTACCATTGCCAACGGTTCGACCGAGCTGATCTATAACCTGCCGGCTCTCATCTCAGGCACAAAGGCGCTTTTGATTGCGCCCTGTTTCAGCGAATATAGTCAGGCGTTGCATCAGCACGGCTGGCAGGTGGAGCAGATTGTTTTGACGCCGGAGAGCAACTTTTCGATCGATCTACAGCAGCTCGAAACGGCTTTGTCCGGTGGTATTGATCTGCTCTGTCTCTGCAATCCTGCCAATCCCAGTGGTACGCTCTATCCGCAGCAGGTGATTGAGCGGATTGCGACTTTCTGCCACACGAACGGAACGTTTTTTGTGCTGGATGAAGCCTTCATGGATTTCTGTGAAGAATCATCGGCCAAGCTGTTTATCGCCCGGCAGGGCAATGCAATTGTACTGCGTTCGATGACCAAGTTTTTCGGCATACCGGGCCTGCGGCTCGGATATGCGATCAGTAACAGTACTCTGGCGGAGCGCCTGAATGCCATAGGCGGCCCCTGGCGGGTTAATACACTGGCTCTGGTGGCAGGCACCGCAGCTCTGCAGGATGAAGACTACATACAGCGCACGATTGCAGATACCTCTCTGGAGCGGCATATACTTTCGCGGAGCCTGGAACGGTTCCCCTGTTTGCGGGTGTACACCTCTAGCGTCAATTATCTGCTGGTTGAAATCACACGCGCTACAACTGCCAAAGAGCTCCAGGAACACTTGCTGCAGCAGCGTCTTCTGATTCGGGACTGCTCCAGTTTTGACGGGCTTTCAGAAAGATTTTTCCGGGTTGCGGTAAAAAACAGGCAAGATAATCAGCGCTTGTTAGATGCGCTGGAAATGGTATTCAGCTCATCGTGTGAGCACTAAAAAAACGAACGAGGTACAAAATGTATGTACGGTAAACTTCCTATGCTGTGGCAGGTTACCGCCCGAACCGTAGGGGTCGCTCTCTGTCTGCTGTCACTTGGCGGCTGCTTCGGTGGCTATCAGTTGGTGGCGGTCGGCTCCCCATCTACGATTTCCGGTTGGCATCAATATATCACACCGCGCGGCCCGGTGAGTCCGGTTGAAGATGCCGTACTTGATGTAGCGCGGACCGGGGTGACCAAAAACGTTGAAGAGCAGACTATTTTCTTCATTATCAATGATCATTCCAAAGAGAAGCCCGTTCAGGTAGTTGATGTGGTCAGTAAAACCGAAAGTAAAGAGCCGTTCCCTGAACGGACCGTGACCCGCTATCGCATTTTAGACGGAATGATTGCCGCCATGTCTGATCCGGTAGAGGAATTCTACGTAAATGCCGATCTGGAACGGGCAATACTCAGCGCCATAGCTCGAACCTGGGCCTCGGACAGGGTCCTGATCTATAATGATGGTCCTCGTTCGATGTCAATCGTCAGTTACGCAATCGGCAAATGCGCTGCCGATGTAAAGATTTATGCCGACGGAACCGTCGGAGGGAAACCGATAGCCGAAAAAAGGGTTGCCTTCTGTTTCGCCCGCTAATTACCGTCTGCTGTGCCGCTCCATGTTTCACGTACAAAAAAAGGGGCTACCTTTCGGTAACCCCTTCAATTATTCTCTCCACCCTGCCGTCAGATTTAAGGGCCTCCGGCGAGTTCCTTAATTGTGGGAATCAGTATACTGTTTCAGGCAGACCCGCGTATTGAAGGCAGCACACCACAGCAGGGAACGAACCCCGTTCCATGTAGCATTCCGCCCGGGCGTTACAACTAACGGGCAGGGTAGAGAGAACAAAAAGATGTTCGATTATTACACTTTGGACTCAGACTTTTCAAGTGTTATTATCCGGTACGTATTACTCCCCCAAAAAGTGAGTTAAGCTGTCAATTTCACTCATCAACTGTTTGAACCCCGGGAAGGTCAGCGACTGCGGTCCATCAGAGAGCGCCTTTTCCGGATTAGGGTGCACCTCGATCAACACGCCGTCTGCTCCGGATACCAGTGCGGCTTTGGCCATTGGCGCGACCAGCGAGCGTTTGCCGGTTGCATGTGATGGATCAACCATGATCGGGAGATGTGACAACTCTTTGCTCAGCGGAACGATTGAGAGATCCAGCGTGTTGCGTGTGGCGGTCTCAAAAGTGCGGATGCCCCGTTCGCAGAGAATGACCTGGTCGTTTCCTTCGGCCAGAATATACTCGGCAGCTGCCAGAAACTCTTCCACTGTGGCGCTCATACCGCGTTTCAGCAGAACCGGTTTGCGGACACGTCCCACCTCGCGCAGCAGATCGAAGTTCTGCATGTTACGCGCACCGATCTGCAGCAGATCGGCATATTCAGCCAGTAGGGCAACATGGTCAGGGCTCATGACTTCGGTCACGATCGGAAGCCCGCTCTCTTTGCCGGCCTTTGACAACAGCTTCAGACCTTCTTCGCGCAGACCCTGGAAGGTGTGCGGTCCGGTGCGCGGCTTAAAGGCTCCACCGCGTAGCATGACGGCACCACAGCTCTTGACAAACAGTGCAGTCGTGATGATCTGGTCTTCGCTTTCTACGGCACAGGGGCCGGCCACGACCACCGGACGGCAGCCGCGACCAACCTTGACGCCGGCGACATCGACGATCGTATCTTCAGGATGGAAATCGCGCGAGACCAGTTTGTAGGGTTTGGATACGTGCAGCACCCGCTGCACACCCGGCAGTTCGAGAATTTTGGTATCATCAACATAGCCATGATTACCCAGTACACCAATTGCGGTCCGCTCGCTACCCGGGATCGGTTCTGCCCGGAAGCCCATTTCGGCAACAATTCTGGAAATGGCATCAACATCAGCCTGGGTAGCATTATGGTTCATAACAATCAGCATGTTACATCTCCTTCACATTAGCAGCATGAATTCAAAAGCGGACGCAGTATACGTTGCAACCCGCATTTTGTATAGGTTCATTTTAAGCGCTTGGGAAAAGTTGTCGAAAAACTTTACACTAATAGTCGTTAAAGTCGGATCAGCATCACGATGATTTTCATGCAAATTGATGGCACTGCGTGGCTAAAAAAATAAATAACGGCGATTATGGATAGTTATGTGTTTACAACGAGAGCCTTTTGGCTTGGTAGCGGGTACGCCGACAAAAGATGTTGTCGAAAAACTTTACATGTTACGGGATGCGCAGAGAAACACTGTCTTAAATACTAATTATTATATATGCTTATCGAATTGGTGTGAAATTTGCTTATGGTGATGGCAGCGAACGCCCTGCAACCCGGACTACCAGAGGTGGAAAATGAGAAAGTTTCTTTTAGCAGTAGTGCTGATTGTATGCAGTGTCGGCACGGGTCATTCAACCGTTTTGACCTTTGAGGGACTACCAAGCTCTCAAAAAATAGCAAATGGTTACGGCGGTCTGACGTGGGAAAAAATGTATGCCATTGATAAGAACACGGTGGCTTTCGCTAGCGGCTTTGAAAAAGGTCATGTCAGCGGTGATTACGTAGCATTTAACTATTGTGGATATGAAGCAAAAGCGTCTCTGGCAGACGGTTATTTTGACTTCTTCGGTGTATATCTTACCGCTGCCTGGAACCATGGCCTCGCAATTGATGTCAAGGGGTGGAAAGATGGTGTACGTATTTATGACACTGTTGTAAATGTCGATGATGATAAGGCTACGTATTTCAATTTCAACTATCGGGGGATTGATTCAGTTACGTTCAATTCATATGGCGGTACTGATGCCGGTACTACCGGAAACGGCACCCAGTTTGTCATGGACGACTTCACGTTTGCCGTTCCGGAACCGGGAACTCTGATGCTGTTAGGGCTTGGTATGGCCGGTCTGGCAGTGTACGGAAAGCGTCGCACTTACAAAACAGAAGTCTGATACCAGAACCAACAGCAGGTTATTAATACAACAAGGGCGCTGCATCTAAAATGCAGCGCCCTTGTTGTCGTCTATTACTCGTGCCGTTCGCACAGTTTCTGCAGTTTTTCCAGCTGATGAATTACCACCCGGTTGCCCTGCACGTCAATAATACCTTCATCTTTCAGCTTTTTAAACGTGCGTGAAATCGTTTCACTGGCGGTGCCGAGCCGGGAAGCCAACTCCCCTTTTTTGATGCCGAGATCGAGGTAGATGATGCCTCCGTAGCTGGTTGATTTTTCATCTATGCGGCGAAGCAGAAACGATGCCAGCCGTGACGTGACATCATTGAAGGAAAGCTCTTCAATCTGGCGGACAAACTGGCGCAGCATCAGAGACAGTGAAACAACCAGGTTGAGCGCAAAGCCGGGGTTTCTGGCCATTAACGCCATAAAACCCTCGCGCGGGAGATAGAGCACCTCTCCCGACTCCATGGCGCGCGCTTCCGCCGGATACGTGCCGTTGCCGAAAAAAGCTGCTTCGGCAAAGGTTTCACGCGGTTTGACAAAGTGCAGCACCTTTTCGCGTCCATCGGGAGAAATCCGGCAGAGTTTAATACTGCCGGAAAGGAGCAGATAAAATCCGGTCGCGGACTCCCCCTCGCAAAACAGGGATTCGCCTTTACGAAACGAGCGTCTGACCGTGATGGTCGCTAACTCCCTCAGGTCGGCATCGTTCAACCCGGAGAAGAGCAGCGGCTTTTTGAGTTGTTCGATGAGTTCCATCGACTATTTCTTCAGGAACGATTTTATTCGTGCCGCTACCAGTGGAGCGGTAAAGCCGAACTTTTCTGCCAGTACTTTGTCGGGAGCCGAGGCTCCGAAATGCTCGATACCGATAAAGAGACCATCGCAGCCGATCAGGCGGCCCCACGATTCACCGCGGCCGGCTTCAAAAGCCACACGCGGTACTCCGGCAGGCAGGAGCTGCGCGCGGTATTCTTGCGACTGAGCCAGGAAGTTTTCCAGGCAGGGGACCGAGACGATTCGGCAGTTGATACCACCGGCAGCCAGTTGGGCCGACGCTTCGACCGCCACGTGTACTTCGGAGCCGCTGGCCATGATTACGGCATCTGGCGTTCCGGTCGGGGTAGAGACCAGGTAGCCTCCCGTGCAGATGTCTTCGTCGGTTGCAGTGCCGCGATCGATAACCGGCAGTTTCTGGCGCGTCAGGATCAGCGCGGTCGGGCCGTCTTTTTTCTCCAGCGCCGCCTGCCAGGCCAGGGCGGTTTCGCGTCCATCGGCAGGGCGAATGACCTGCAGCCCCGGAATCATGCGCAGCGATGCGACATGCTCGATCGGTTGGTGGGTGGGGCCATCCTCACCGACAAAGAAGGAGTCGTGGGTAAAGATGTAGATCGACTGGATCTTCATCAGAGCCGAGAGGCGTATGGCCGGACGACAGTAATCAGAAAAGACCAGGAACGTGGCGCTGTAGGGGATAAAACAGCCATACAGGGCCATGCCGTTGACGACGGCACCCATGGCATGCTCACGAACACCGAAATGCAGGTTGCGGCCAGCGAATGTTCCGGCCTGTACCGACGCAGAGCCTTTGATGTCGCTGTTGTTGGAGGGGGTCAAATCTGCCGAACCGCCCACCAGTGATGGAATCAGAGCAGCCGCACGCTGCAGGACCGTTCCGGAAAGAGCCCGGGTAGCGCCATCCTTGCCGGATTCAGCCGCAATCAGCTGTTCAGCCAGATCAGCAGGAGTCTGCTTCTGCCACATCTGCAGCCAGAGCTGCGCTTTTTCAGGATTGGCGGCCTGCCAGGTTTTGAAACCGCTCTGCCATGCGGCGTACTCCTGTTTCTTGGCTTCAATCTGCTTTTGACAGGTGGCGCGGACCTCTTCAGGGACCTCGAAGGGGCCGAATTGCCACCCCAGATTGGCGCGGGTTGCGGCAAGTTCATCGGCACCAAGTGGCGAACCGTGGGCACCGGAGGAACCCTGCTTTTTGGGTGAGCCGAAGGCGATATGTGTGGTCGCGATGATGAGCGACGGTCGGCCGGTTTCTGCTTTTGCGGCGGCTATGGCTGCGACGATCTGGCCGTAGTCATGGCCGTCGATTTTCAGTACCTGCCAGCCGCAGGCCGTAAAACGCCCTTCGATATCCTCCGACCAGGCCAGGTCGGTCTTCCCTTCAATGGTGATGCTGTTGCTGTCGTACAGGTAGACCAGGTTGCCCAGCTTCAGGTGACCGGCCAGAGCAGCCGCTTCGTAGCTGATCCCTTCTTGCAGGCAGCCATCTCCCATCAGGGCATAAATCGTGTGGTTGATCGGACTGAACTCAGGCGTATTAAAGCGCTCGGCAGCCATTTTGGCAGCGATTCCCATGCCGACACCGTTAGCAAAGCCTTGACCCAGCGGACCGGTGGTGACTTCAACGCCGACCGTATGCCCGAATTCGGGGTGACCGGGCGTTTTGCTGCCCCACTGACGGAAGTTTTTCAGCTCATCAAGCGACAGATCGTAGCCGAACAGATGCAGCAGCGAATAGAGCAGCATTGAGCCATGGCCGGCCGAGAGAATGAAGCGGTCCCGATTTTCCCAGGTTGGAGCATCCGGATTGAACGACAGGAAATTGCTCCACAGTGCAAAGGCGCAGTCAGCCGCGCCCATCGGCAGGCCGGGATGGCCGGAATTGGCCTTTTCAACTGCATCGGCGGAGAGAAAACGGATGGCATCGGCACACTGGCGGGCCTTATCGGCGGGAATGGTGATCTGCGACATTACTGATCCTTTCAAGCTGCACATGGATTAGATAAGATGGTTAAAACCTTTTGAAAGCGGGGTGTAGCTGCTGCCGTCGGCGCGCACAACGGTGACTTCCGGTTGGCGCGACACTATACCAACAGCTGTTGCCTGATTGCCACATTTTTTCATGAGTCCGATGATTTTTTCACGATCTCCCGGTGAGGCGGTGAAGCAGAGTTCGTAGTCCTCGCCACCTGAAAGTGGCAGATCATGGGGGAAATCGTTGAAAGCTGACGCGATCGAGCGGAAGCAATCGGACACCGGCAGGTCGTCCAGATGCAGGCAACCGCCAACACCGGACAGTTCGGCGATATGTCCAAAGTCGGCCAGGATGCCGTCACTGATATCGATCATGGAGGTAACCAGGCCGGAAGCGGCCAGTGCCAGGCCGGCCGTTACGCGCGGTGTCGGATCGAGCAGGCGGGAGACCGCCCCTTCAGCTCCGCTCAGGGACCGCCCAGTATGCCCAGCGGAGTCCCGTGGTTGAGCGGAGTCGAAACCGAAGTCAAGCAGTTTCAGTCCCAGCGCGGCATCACCCAGTGTGCCGCTGACCCAGATATCATCGCCGGGCCGGGCGCCGCTGCGGCGGAGGATCAATTCAGGACGCTGCTCACCCATGATGGTCACAGAGATCACCAGACCTGATCGTGAGGCGCAGGTGTCTCCGCCGATCAGGGTTACGGAATATTCCTCTGCCATAGCCAGAAAGCCGTGCGTACATTCAGTGATAAAATTTGGTGGAAGATCGGCGGGAATGGCCAGCGATAGCAGCGCCCAGCGCGGGATAGCGCCCATGGCGGCCAGATCGGAGATGCTGACCGCCAGTGACTTGCGTCCCAGGCGGTACGGGTCGTGCCAGCGGCGGCGGAAGTGGATATCCTCCATCAGCATGTCGGTGGAGGTTAAAAGCTGCATGTCGGGAGTGAGAACGGTGACGGCTGCGTCATCACCGATACCGGTGATGACGCCCTGATGAGAGTGTACCTGCGCTGCTATGCGGGAAATCAGGCCGAATTCACCGGAATCCCCCGTTTTCAACCCCGGACCTCTGGTGATAGTACCTTGCGGCGGCGTGCCGGAGCTGTAACGGTGGATGCTTTCGTTTTGGATTTGACATTTTTTTCTGTGAGTGCCGTTGAACCGGTCGGAGAGAAGTTTTCCAGCGCCAGCCTGAGAGCTTCGCCGACTTCCGATACTGCCGCGATCTTGACCTTCTTAAGAATTTCAGGCGGAATATCCTCAAGATCTTTTTTGTTCTGCTCCGGAATAATCACCAGCCGCATGCGCGAACGGACGGCAGCCAGAATTTTTTCCTTGAGGCCGCCGATCGGTAGTACTTTGCCGCGCAGGGTGATTTCACCGGTCATGGCGACGTCACTTCTGACCGGAATCTTGCAGAGAATCGAGACCAGTGCCACCGTCATTGCTACGCCGGCCGAGGGACCGTCTTTGGGGATGGCGCCAGCCGGAACATGCACATGGATTTCGTGCTTTTGAAACAGTTCCGGTTTCAGGCCGAGCGCGTCAGTGTGGGCACGGATGTAAGAATGGGCCGCCTGCACCGATTCCTTCATGACGTCACCCAGCTGGCCGGTCAGTGTCATACCGGCTTTGCCCTGCATCAGGGTCGCTTCGATATGCAGGATTTCGCCCCCGACCGGTGTCCAGGCCAGTCCATTGACGACACCGATCTCATTCTTGTCCAGATCCTCTTCGCGGATGTACTTGGGAATCCCCAGATAGGTGTGCAGTTCCTTGGCGGTGATCTTGACAGCATTTTTGTTGCCCTCGGCAACCTTGCGGGCAACTTTACGGCACACTTTTCCGATTTCGCGCTCCAGGCTGCGCAGCCCCGCTTCCCGCGTGTACTTGGCAATAATCTCGTTGATCGAGGCATCATCAAAGCTGATCAGCTTGGCTTTAAGGCCGTTCTCCTTGATCTGGCGCGGCACCAGATAGCGCTTGGCTATCTGTAGCTTTTCCTCCTCGGTGTAGCCCGACAGATTGATGACCTCCATGCGGTCACGCAGTGCTGAAGGGATCGGGTCCATCTGGTTGGCGGTCGCCACGAACATAACGTTGGAGAGGTCGAAAGGCTGGTTGATGTAATGATCGGAAAAGGAGTGATTCTGTTCCGGGTCAAGCACCTCAAGAAGAGCCGAAGAGGGGTCACCTTTGTAGTCGTAGCCCAGTTTGTCGAGCTCGTCCAGCATAAAGACCGGATTATTGGCGCCGGCCTGCTTGATCCCCTGCAGAATGCGCCCCGGCAGGGCCCCGATGTAGGTCCGGCGGTGTCCGCGAATTTCGGCTTCATCGCGCACGCCCCCCAGCGATATGCGCACGAATTTACGATTCATAGCCCGGGCGATCGATTTGCCCAGCGACGTTTTTCCGACGCCCGGCGGCCCGACGAAGCAGAGGATCGGCCCTTTCATTTTCTTTTTCAACTTGCGCACCGCCAGAAACTCCAGGATGCGTTCCTTGATCTTGTCCAGGTAGAAGTGGTCGTCGTCGAGGATCTTCTTGGCGCGAATGATGTCCAGGTTGTCACGGGTCGATGTGCTCCAGGGGAGTTCCACCATCCAGTCCAGATAGGTGCGGATGATACCGGCTTCGGCGGCATCGGGGTGCATATTGTCCAGGCGTCCCAGTTGTTTGAGAGCCTCTTTCTGAACCGCCGCCGGCATTTTGGCCGTTTCGATAGCCTTGCGGATATCAGCCAGCTCCTCTTTGCCCTCGTTATCACCCAGCTCACTCTGAATCGCCTTCATCTGCTCGCGCAGATAATATTCCTTGTGGTTCTTGCCCATCTCTTCGCGGGCGGCGTTCTGGATCTTGGCCTGCACGCTCAGGAGCTCAACCTCACGATTCAGGAACTCGTTGACCTTGGTCAGCCGTGCGACCGGATCGTTAATTTCAAGCAACTGCTGCGCTTCGGCAACTTTAAGTCCCAGATTTGTGGCGATCAGATCGGCCATGCTGCCGGGATCCTGAATGTTTTCAAGTATGACGATGACTTCGGGCGATATCTGTTTGCCCAGCTCAATCACCTTGTTCAGCTGCTCGCGGACGGTGCGCACCAGCGCTTCAACCTCCAGCGAGATGTCCTTTAATTGGAGATCGTGCTGGCGTTCCACGCGAACGGTATAAAACGGTTTGTCGGACACAAATTCAGTGATGCGGGCTTTGGCCAGCCCCTGCACCAGAATTTTTATGCGACCGTCAGGCAGTTTCAACATTCGCATGATCATGGCGACGGTGCCGACTTCATAGATTTTATCAGCTGGCGGATCTTCATCACCGACATCATGCTGCGTTGCCAGAAGGATCATCCGGTCGCCGGCCAGGGCACTGTCAACAGCCTTGACCGACATTTCACGCCCGACAAAGAGCGGGATGATCATGAAAGGGTATACAACCACATCGCGGATTGGCAGCAGTGGCAACAGATCCGGTATTTTAAGTTCTTCCGAACTCTGTTCGGTATCGTTTTCAGTCTCTATTTCGATCAATTTAAATCTCCTTAATCGGCACCAGCCGTTCACCGCTTTTTGGACAAATTACACGTACGACACCCATCCGGTATTCGGCCCGTACCGCCCCAGGGTCAATATTGCCGGGTAGTTGAACCGAATGCTGAAACGTTCCGTGGTGTCGTTCAACACGGACATAGGTACCATCATGCAGGTCACGTGGTTTGTCCGCTTCAAGAATCAGAGTCACACCGGACATTCTGAGATTGATCGCATCCAGGGTAACTCCCGGAAGATCAAACTCGACAATAACCTCTCCGGCCGTCTCATACATATCCATCGGCGGGCGGTTACCGCCCGGTTCGAAGGAGTCCCGCAACTCAAGGGCGTGCAACATGCTGCGTATCTCACCGACGTGTCGGTTAAACATTTCATGCTGAAACACTTTCCGGCCTGAAAACTTTGACATGAGACCACCTGCCAACGGGAAAAATATGTCCGAATTTATAAACAGTGCCGAAGGTAATCATTCAAATCGCTAAAGTCAAGGCACTCATTACTCCGCCGGTTATTCTGGCGGAGTTCAATAAAAAATTGACTTTGACAGAAGTATGCCATAGATAAGGACGTTTATTCAGGATTTTGAAAAACAGGAAGTTGGGGACGTAGACATGGAAAAATGGACCGTCAGTGACTCGGCCAAGATTTACAACATTGATAACTGGGGCGCCGACCTGTTTTCGATTAACAAAAAGGGGAACATCTGCGTACACCCCTCGTCAAACTCCAAGCAGTCCATCGATCTGCGCGATCTGGTTGATGATCTGATCAAGCGCAAGATCAAGCCACCGATTCTGTTGCGCTTTATGGATGTTCTGCAGGGGCGTATCGCTTCCATCAACCGCGTCTTCAAAAGCGCGATTCAGGAAAATGATTACCCGGCCAAATATCAGACCTTCTATCCGATCAAGGTCAATCAGCAGCGCCAGGTAGTCGAGGCGATCGCCAGCTACGGGAAACGCTATAATATCGGTCTGGAAGTCGGCTCAAAGCCGGAATTGGTAGCCGGAATTTCCATTTCCAGCGGTAATAATCTGCCGATCATCTGCAATGGCTACAAGGATGCCGAATACATCGAGACGGTGCTGTATGCCACAAAAATCGGTTTCGACATTACACTGGTAGTCGAGAAACTGTTTGAACTGGAAAAGATCATCGTTCTTTCCAAGAAGACCGGCATTACGCCCAAACTGGGGGTTCGGGTCAAGCTCTCCTCAAAAGGGACCGGAAAATGGGCCACCTCGGGTGGCGAGGATGCCAAGTTCGGTCTGCGTATGTCCGAGATCATCGCCGCCATTCGCATGCTGGAAGAGCAGAACATGCTGGATGCGGTAAAGTTGCTGCATTCGCATATCGGCAGCCAGATCACCAAGATCGATAAGATCAAGACCGCCCTGATCGAAGTCGCCCGTGTCTATACCGAGATGAAAAAACTGGGGGTCGGTATCGAGTATCTCGATATTGGCGGTGGTTTGGGCGTCGATTACGACGGCTCAAAATCGAGCTATTTTTCCAGCGTCAATTATACGCTGGAAGAGTACGCCAATGACGTCATCTACCAGATCAAGAACATCTGTGATGAAGCCGGTGTGGCCTGCCCCAATATCATCTCGGAGTCGGGACGTGCCACCGTTGCGCACTACTCGGTTCTGGTCACCAACGTCCTCAACACCAACACGCAGCATCTGATGCCGGATTTTGAGGATATTCTGGCGACCTCCGAGAAAGTGGCCCCCACGGTAAAAAAATTGACCGATATCTACAAGAGCATCGATCGCTACTCGCTGCGTGAGGATTACCACGACACGTTGCAGCTGATCAACGAGGCGGTCAGTCTGTTCAATCTCGGGTATCTGACGCTCAATGACCGTGCGATTGCCGAATGGCTCTATTCGAAGATAATCAAGAAGATCAACAGCATCGTCGAGAAGATCAAGCCGATTCCGGAGGAGTTGCAGAACTTCCAGCTCTCGATGCGCCAGACCTATTTCGCCAATTTTTCGCTGTTCCAGTCGATCCCCGATTCCTGGGCCATTGACCAGCTCTTTCCGATTGTCCCGCTGCAGCGGCTCAATCACAAGCCGGACGTCATGGCCTCGATTGCCGATATTACCTGCGATTCGGACGGCGAAATCACCAGCTTCGTCGGTGAAAACGGACGTTCAAAGTATCTGCCGCTGCATAAGATTCGTAAGGACGAAGATTATTATATCGGTTTTTTTCTGATCGGAGCCTATCAGGAAATTCTGGGTGACCTGCACAACCTGTTCGGCGATACCAATGCCGTGCATATAACATTTAACAAAAAATCAGGCTACATGATTGACACGGTTATAAACGGAGACGCCACCTGGGAAACGCTCAAATACGTCCAGTACAAAGGACCGGAGATTTTGAAGCGAGTCAGGGACAATCTCGAAAAAAGCGTCATGCTGAAGAATATTTCCATCGAAGAGAGCAGCCACTTTATCGAACTGCTGGACAGAACATTACTTGGCTATACCTATCTGGGGGAATAATACTATGAGCAAAGTCCTCATCATCGGCGCCGGCGGCGTCGGTCAGGTCGTCACCCACAAATGCGCCCAGCGGCGCGACATCTTCAGCGAAATCACACTGGCCTCGCGCACCAGATCGAAATGTGACGCCATTGCGGCCCAACTCGGCAATAGTATTACTACCGCCCAGGTCGATGCCGACAACGTACCGGAACTGGTAGCGCTGATCAGGAAGCTGCAGCCGCTGCTGGTCATCAACGTGGCGCTCCCCTATCAGGATCTGCATATCATGGACGCCTGCCTCGAAACCGGTGTCGATTATCTCGACACCGCCAACTACGAGCCGCTCGATACCGCCCACTTCGAGTATTCCTGGCAGTGGGCCTACCAGGAACGCTTTAAGGAAAAAGGTCTCATGGCGCTGCTCGGTTCCGGTTTCGATCCGGGTGTTACCAATGTCTATACCGCCCTGGCCGCCAAAAAATATCTGGATGTGGTCGAAGAGCTCGACATTATCGACGCCAACGCCGGTAGTCACGGCCAGCCCTTTGCAACCAACTTCAACCCGGAGATCAACATCCGCGAAGTGACCGCCATCTGCCGGCATTGGGAAAACGGCCAGTTTGTCGAGTCGCCGCCGCTCTCCACCAAACACTCCTTCGATTTTCCGGAAGGGATCGGGCCGATGAACATCTACCGCCTCTATCATGAGGAGATGGAATCGATCGTCAAACATATCCCGACCATCAAAAAAGCCCAGTTCTGGATGACCTTCTCGGAAAACTACCTCAAGCATCTGGAAGTGCTGCAGAACGTCGGCATGACCCGTATCGATGAAGTCGAATACAACGGGCAGAAGATCGTCCCGATCCAGTTTTTAAAAGCACTGCTGCCGGATCCGGGTAGTCTCGGTCCGCTGACCAGGGGCAAAACCTGCATCGGCGTCATCGCTCGTGGCATCAAAGATGGTCAGCGCAGGCAAGTCTACATCTACAACATCTGCGATCATGAAGCCTGCTACAAAGAGGTTCAGTCGCAGGCCATCAGTTACACCACCGGCGTTCCGGCTGTAGTCGGTGCCATCATGATGCTGACAAAAAAATGGCATGCGCCCGGTGTCTGGAATATGGAGCAGTTCGACCCTGAACAGTTCCTGGAAGTACTCGGTCCAATGGGGCTGCCGACCGTCGTTGTGGACGGTGGTGACTGGCCGGAGCTGTAGTCCGTTGACCGGCATCGACATCGATAAAATCCTGCAGCAATCCCCTTCGCCGGCTTACGTGGTTGATCTCTGTCGCTTGCGCCACAACCTGGCCATTCTGGATGACGTGCAACGGCGCAGCGGTGCTAAAATCCTGTTGGCGATGAAGGCATTTTCGATGTGGAGCGTCTTTCCGCTGATCCGGGAAACGCTGCAGGGTGTTTGCGCCAGTTCACCCTGGGAGGCGCGGCTGGGGCGCGAGGAGTTCAATCGCGAGGTGCACAGTTTTGCCGCCGCCTTCAAAGAGAGTGATGTCGCTGAACTGCTCCAGCTCTCCAATCATCTGGTGTTCAATTCCTTCGATCAGCTGGAGCGCTTCCGTCCGCAGTGGGAAAAAGAGGCCGGCAGAGTCTCTGTCGGGCTTCGCGTGAACCCGGAGCACTCCGAGGGGCAGACGGAGATCTACGACCCCTGTGCAGCCAACTCCCGCCTCGGCATACCGTACGGGGAATTTTCCCTTCGACTCCGCTCTGGGAACGGAGAGCGGTTCCTGAGCGGAGTCGAAGGGCTGCATTTTCACACGCTCTGCGAACAGCTCTTTGAACCTCTGGAGCGGACTGCCAGGGTTTTTGAGGAAAAATTCGGCCAATTTTTATCACAGATGAAGTGGCTTAACTTTGGTGGCGGTCACCACATAACCCGCGCGGGGTATGATATTGACGGCCTGATTGATCTGGTAAAATACTTCAAGAGAAAATACGATGTCGAGGTCTACCTGGAGCCGGGTGAGGCGGTTGCCATCGGCACCGGCATTCTGGTGGGAGAAGTACTGGATGTCGTCCACAACGGTATGGATATCGCCATTCTGGATGTCTCGGCCACCTGCCATATGCCCGATATTCTTGAGATGCCGTACCGCCCTGAGATCTACCGGGGCTTCGCGCCGGGAGAGAAACCGTTCAACTATCGGCTGGCGGGGGCATCCTGTCTGGCGGGAGATGTCATCGGTGACTGGTCGTTCGAAAAACCGTTGCAAACGGGTACGCGTCTGGCGTTTGAGGATATGTCACATTACACCATGGTCAAAACCACGACCTTCAACGGCATTCAGCATCCGCATATCTGTACCTGGGAGCCGGAAACCGGCGAGTTGAAGGTTACGCGCAGTTTCGGGTATCAGGATTTTAAAGGGCGGCTCTCGTAGGGGAATGTATGGAACTGAAAAATATTATCTGGATGAATGGAAGTCTGGAGTGGTTTGCCTATATCGGCGATGAAGAGGTTTTTCTGGGTAAGCGTGAAGTGCCGATTCCGCTCGAAGAAGGTGATAACTGGATCAACGAAATCGGCGACATGTTTGCGATAGTTGATTCCGCGATTGTCTGCACCGGCAAGACTGATCCACCCCAAAAATACTGGTAGCTGAGCCGCTTCCGGCCGATATCCGTATTTACGAGTGTATCTCGGCATCAAAGGGATCGTACATCCAGGCCACGCGATCACGCCCGGACTTCTTGGCTTTATACATCGCTTCGTCAGCCCGCTTGATTATATCGGCCAGACTGCTGTCGGTCTCGCTGGATATGGTTACTCCCAGGCTGGCCGTTATTGAAAGCTGAAGGCCAACCGCCTCGAACGGTTCCCGCCTCATTCTCTCCAGAAGCCGGTTTGCGACAAGCAGGCTGTGCTCCAATGCCGTGTCGGGCAGCAGTATGACAAATTCTTCACCGCCATAGCGTCCAATCAGGTCGTACGGGCGCAGACAGCTTTTCAACCGCTGTGCAACTCCGTGCAGTATCTGATCCCCTGCCAGATGTCCTTTGGTGTCGTTGACCTGTTTGAAATGATCAATATCAAGCATGATGCAGCCTAACGGCATCCTCTGCCCGTTATGAGCCCTTTGTATCCGCTCGAACTCTTCTTCGCCGCGTAACATCAGCTGACCACGGTTGGGAATGCCGGTGAGCGAGTCGGTGATTGCTATAATATTCAGCTGCGACTGAGCAGCTTTCAGCCGATCGGTGCCGCCGCGAATCAGAACGTACGAAAAGCCGAACACTACAACCATCACAAGTCCGAGCAGCGAGGTTGCCAGCCGCACTCCGTGGCTGATCTGGGCACGATACTGGGTAACGTTCATATAGATTTCAAAACTGCCCACGATCCTGCTGTCGCTACTCACGATCGGTACATACGTTTCAACAACATCGACATCCCGCAGCGTCTCATCAGCCAGATCGCTGGCCTTGTCCTTGGTTACCAGCTTTGCATCGACAGCACCGGACAGTGCATGCGCCAGTCGGCGATTGTTGCTATCCACCTTGCCGATCAATGTCGGATCGGTGCTATAGACGATCTGTTTGGCGGGGTTATAAATCTTTACCTTGATGATGTTGAACGGGGCCAAAAAAGCTCTGAGCCGGTTGTCAAACGGCAGTATCTCGGTGCCATGCAGGCCAATTTCAACTTTTTTCCCTGGCGGGGTCACAAACATCAGATCTTTCTGTTCGTTGATCAGCACCCGACAGAGTTGCACAGAGTCAACTTCAGCGCTTTTGATGACAAACCCTGAAAAAACCTGATAAAAACCGTAGCTCCCCAGAGTGACAACGGTGATAATCGAAATAAGCGCCACAATGGTCAGCAAACGGAGTAAGCTGTCCGGGTCATTTTGAGTTTTTATGTTAAGCAGTTGATAGAGATTCATCACTAACTTCCTGGCTCGATTCGTACTCATGAAAAGGTTCATTATTATACACGATTTTTTTGATTATGCTATCCTGCCGATAAAAATTACGGATACCCACGTGACATCTTCAACAACGTACGCACCTCCCCGCATCATTGAAGTTGCCATTCCGCTGCAGCTGGACAAACTGTTTCACTATCTGGTGCCTGCACGACTGCTGACTCATCCTCTGAAAGGGTACCGTGCCCTGGTGCCTTTCGGGAATCGCCGTCTGACCGGCTATATCCTGCGTGACGTCACCGATACAGCATCCGACAAGCTGAAGGAAATCATCGAGGTGTTGGACAGCCAGCCGCTCTGGACGGAGCGTGAACTGGAATTTTTCCGTTGGACCGCCTCCTATTATCTGCATCCTCTGGGAGAAGTCCTCAGGACGGCACTCCCGGCCGGCATCAACGTCCAGATCCGTCCCGGTCTTCCGGGTGATACTGAACAGCTCCATGGCGGCCGATCGGTTAGAATCGAAAAGTTTTACCAGCCGGATGCGGGGTCGGAACCACCCCGTCAGCCGAGTACCAAGGCGCTGGAGATTCTGGCGGTTGTGCGTGAAGCGGGCGAGATTTCGGCAGCCGATCTGCGTAAGCGCTTCGGCAGCTGTTCCGCACAGCTCACCCGCTTGAACGAGTTGAGTCTGGTTACCGTCATCGAGCGCGAAGTGTATCGGGATCCGTTTAAAAACAGCACGATTACGCGTGACGAACCGCGCCGGCTGCACAGTGGTCAGAAAGATGCTCTGGATGCCATCAACGCCGGTCTTGACCGGCAGCAGTTTGCACCGTTTCTGCTGTATGGCGTCACCGGAAGCGGCAAGACCGAGGTCTATCTTCAGAGCATCTCCCACGTTCTGCACGCGGGTAAAAATGCCTTGGTGCTGGTACCGGAGATTGCACTGACACCGCAGCTGACCGGGCGTTTCCAGGCCCGCTTCGGAGGCGGCATCGCCATTTTGCACAGCGGGCTTTCAGGCGGTGAGCGCTATGATGAGTGGCGTCGTATCCGGCGCGGACAGGCCCGCATCGTTATCGGTGCCCGCTCGGCGGTCTTTGCGCCGCTTGAAAATATCGGTATCATCATCGTGGATGAAGAGCAGGAAGCCTCCTTCAAGCAGTCGGACGGCCTGCGCTACAATGCCCGCGATCTGGCGCTGGTGCGGGGACAGCTGGAGCAGGCGGCTGTCGTACTCGGATCGGCCACCCCGCTGGTCGTCAGTATGCAGGCCGCCAGTCGGCGGCGATTGACGATACTGCAGCTGCCGGAGCGCGTTGAGGGGCGCCCCATGCCGCATGTGGAGCGGGTCGCCATGAAAGGTGTCAAAGAATCACTGTCTCCGAAGCTGGTCGCAGCGTTGGCAGACACCATGGCAAGCGGTCAACAGGCGATTGTTTTCCTGAATCGTCGCGGGTATGCCAGTTTTCTGCTCTGCGCGGAGTGCGGTCAAACGCTGGCCTGTCCGAATTGCTCGGTCACACTTACCTATCATCGTCAGCGCCGCCAGAGTATCTGTCATTACTGCGACTACACTGTCCCGGCGCCCGGAACCTGTCCCTCCTGCGGCGGTACCACGCTCTCTGAGATGGGAGCCGGTACGGAACGGATCGAGCATGACCTGAAAGAGCTGTTCCCCGAGGCCCGCATCATGCGCATGGACAGTGACACCACCTCCGGTCGCGGCAGTCACCAGCGGTTACTGGAGCGTATGAGCGACGGCTCGGTCGATATTCTGGTCGGCACGCAGATGATCGCCAAAGGGCACGATTTTCCTGAAGTGACCCTGGTCGGGGTCATCAACGCCGAGGCCAGTCTCGGTCTGCCGGACTTTCGGGCGGCTGAACGGACCTTTCAACTTTTGTCGCAGGTTATTGGCCGGGCCGGCCGTGGTGAACTGCCGGGTCGCGTAATCATTCAGGCTGCCGATCCGGAACAGCATGCCATCCGCACGGCTGCCGAACACGATGCCGCCGGATTTTACCGGCAGGAGCTGGAGTTCCGCCAGGAAGCGGGCTATCCCCCGTTCGCGTTTCTGGCGGCTTTCAGTTTCTCCGGTACGGCTGAGTCAGGAGTATCGGAACGGGCCGAACAGACGGCGCAGTTTCTGATGAGCGCAAAACGAGAGCAGAAGCTGCGCGTCGAAATACTTGGTCCCGCGCCCGCTCCGATCTACCGGCTGCGAGGTCGTTTTCGCCGCCAGATTCTGCTCAAGGCCCCCACACGAAACGATCTCCACCGGCTGATTCAGGTCTGGCGCCAGCAAAAGCCGGTCAGCTCAGCGGTGCGGATAACGCTCGATATCGATCCGGTTGATATGATGTAAATCGCGGAGAGGAAGATCTATGCACCACGGTGGAATCTATGCGGAAGAAATAGCCGGCAAAGCCTATGACGGCGCGTTGCTGAAGCGCTTTGCGCGCTATGTGTCACCTTATCGACTCGCGATTATTGTGGTGCTGCTGATTCTGCCGCTGGTTGCCGCCTGTCGTCTGGCGCAGCCCTGGATTATCAAGCTGGCCATTGACGGTCATATCGTTACCGGTAGATTGGCCGGACTGGAATCAATCGCCCTGGCTTTTCTGGGGGTATTGCTGATTGAATCTCTGCTCTCGTTTCTGGAGGTCTACCTGCTGCAGTCGGTCGGGCAGCGTGTCATGGCTGATATTCGTTCAGAACTCTACCGCCATGTCATGCACCTGCCGGTCTCCTGGTTTGACCGGGTGCCGGTCGGCAGCGCCGTTACGCGTCTGACCAGTGACGTTGAGGTGCTGGGAGAGATGTTTGCCTCCGGCATCATCACTATCGTCGGCGATATAGTGCTGCTGATAGGCATCATCTCGGTCATGCTCTGGATGAATCTCAAATTGTCGCTGGTCACCTTTTCAGTCCTGCCGCTTTTGCTGTACGTCGCCTACACCTTCCGTCGTCGCATGCGCCAATCCTTCCGCGAAGTGCGCGCCCGCCTGGGGGGGCTGAATGCCTTTCTGAATGAGTGTCTCTCCGGCATCAGCATCATCCAGATCTTCAACCGCGAGCGCGACGAACTGCGTCGTTTCAGCCAGCTGAACGCACTGTACCGTGATGCCAACATGCCGGTCATCTTCTGGGATGCCTCGCTGTACGCCATTGTCGAGGCGCTCTCGTCAATCGCCGTGGCGCTGATCATCTGGTACGGCGGCGGCGAAATCGCACGGGGCATCCTTACCTTCGGAGTATTGGTCGCTTTTATCCAGTATATCGAAAAATTCTTCGGTCCGATCCGCGATCTCTCCGCCAAATATTCGGTCATGCAGGGTGCCATGGCCTCGCTGGAGCGGATCTTTGCGTTGCTGGATACGGGGCAGGGGCAAGGGGCAGGGGGCAGGGGGCAAGATTCAGCGGAGAGGAGTCAGGAGACAGGAAACAGGAGTCAGGAAAGGGCCGAAATTTCACCTGTCACCCGTCACCCGTCACCCCTCACTCCTCACACTTCACTCCTCGCCCCTCTGATCGAATTCCGCGATGTCTCCTTTTCGTATCAGGAGGGAAACGACATTTTGTCAGGATTTTCGCTGACCGTTCAGCGTGGTCAGCGCATTGCGCTGGTGGGGGAGAGTGGCGGCGGCAAGACTACCATCACACGCCTTCTGACCCGCATGTATGACATTGAACGTGGCAGTATCCGGATCGACGGGAACGATATTCGTGACCTATCGCTGGAGGAGCTGCGCGGGCGCATCGGTGTTGTGTTGCAGGATCCCTGTCTGTTCGCCGGCAGCATCGAATTCAACATCTGCCTGGGGGACGAACTGGCCCGAACGCGGGTTCAGCAGGCGGCAGCTGCGGTTGGCGCCGATCGTTTCATCGAGCGTTTAACGAATGGTTTTCAGGAAGAGGTTCATGAGCGGGGCAGTAATTTTTCGGTTGGTGAAAAACAGCTGATCTCCTTTGCCCGGGCGGTGGCTTTCGATCCTGAGATACTGGTGCTGGATGAGGCTACCGCCAGCATCGATTCGGCATCGGAACAGATGATTCAGGAGGGACTTCACGGCATGATGCAGGGACGCACGTCGCTGATCATTGCCCACCGTCTTTCCACGATTCAGGATGCCGACCGGATCATCACCATTCACCACGGTGTAAAAAGTGAAGAAGGCACTCATGACGAACTGATGCGCGCCGGCGGGATATATGCGCGGCTGCATAAATTGCAATTTGCCGAAGGATGAAATATCTTTGGTTTTTGAGCTTTATTTGCTATGGCTGAATTGAGCTGCAATTCAGCTTACTACAACGTTTCAGGAGTCTCTCATGTGCACAACCTGCGGCTGTTCCCCGGGTGATCATGATCACCACCATGATCACGACCATCACCATTCCCATGACCATCATCACGACGAAACGCATGGTCACACGCATCACCACGACGGCAAACATGCACATCACCATGACGCAGAGCCGGTCAAACGGTCGAAAATCTCCATTGAAGAAGATATCCTGGGGAAAAACAACCGCCTGGCCGGTTTCAACCGCGCCCTGTTCAAAGACAAGGGCATCTTTGTCCTCAACCTGGTCAGTTCTCCCGGTTCCGGCAAGACGACCCTGCTGGAGCGCACCCTGAACGATCTGTCGACCAGCATGCGTTTCGCCGTCATCGAGGGTGATCAGCAGACCGACAACGACGCGCAGCGCATCGCCGCCACCGGAGTTCCGGTGCAGCAGATCAACACCGGATCCGGTTGCCATCTGGATGCCCACCAGGTTATGCATGGCACGGAAAAATTTGATCTCGACAGTCTCGACTGTCTGCTGATCGAAAATGTCGGCAATCTGGTCTGCCCGGCCGCCTTTGATCTGGGCGAACACCACAAGGTTACTGTCCTCTCCGTAACAGAAGGGGAGGATAAACCGATCAAATACCCGCAGATGTTTCACAACTCGACCGTCATGCTGCTCAATAAAACCGACCTGTTGCCACACCTCGATTTTGATGTTGAGACATGCAAGGAGTACGCACGGCGCGTCAGCCCTGGCATCATCATATTCGAAATATCGGCAAAAAGCGGTGCCGGGATGCAGGAGTGGTATCAGTGGCTGAAGGACGGGGTGGAGAAAAAGGCAGCACAGGCGGCTGATCATGTGCAGAGAAAATAATCCATGAAACCGCTAAATCCTTGACTTTTCTACAAGATGTCTGCTATTTTCGTTTCCTTTTATCTGCAGACAAGGAGTTGTAATGAAGCCGCTTTTTTTGAATCCCCCTACCTTTGAAGACTTTGACGGCGGCGCCGGTGCCCGCTATCAGGCATCACGTGAAGTGACCTCATTCTGGTACCCGACCTGGCTCTGTTTCCCGGCTGGCATGATCGAGGGGAGCCGTGTCGTCGATGCCCCGGTACAGAAATTTACTCTGGAAGATTGCCTGACCATCGCCAAAGATTTCGATATGGTGGTTATGTATACCTCGACACCCACGCTACGGATCGATATCGAGACCGCCCGCCGCATCAAGGAGGTCAAGCCGGGTATCGTGACGGTGCTGACCGGCCCGCACGTCTCCATCCTGCCGGAAGAATCGCTGCGTGCCGGTAACGGGATCATCGATATCGTCTGTCGCGGCGAGTTTGACTATACCACCAAGGAACTGTGTGAAGGTCGCGAGTGGGCGCGTGTGGATGGCATCAGTTTTCTGAAGGAGGGACAGGTCGTTCATACTCCTGATCGTCCGCCGATTCAGGACCTGGATGCGCTCCCCTTTGTGGCACCCATTTACAAGCGCGATCTGCCGATCAAGGAATATGTTATTCCGCATTTCAAGAACCCCTACGTCTCAATCTACTCCAGCCGTGGTTGCCCGTCGCACTGTATCTACTGCCTCTGGCCGCAGACCTTTTCCGGTCGGACCATGCGGGTACGCTCGCCGGAGAACGTTTACGAAGAGATCAAATGGATCGTGGACAACATCCCCGAAATGCGCGAACTCTCCTTTGACGACGATACCTTCACGGCCGACCGCAAACATGCGCGCGCCATTGCCGCCCTGATCAAGCCGCTCGGCATCTCCTGGACGATCAATGCCCGTGCCAACACCGATTTTGAGACGTTGAAGGCGCTGCGCGAAGGTGGTTTGCGTCACGTGGTGGTCGGTTTTGAAAGCGGTAACGACCAGATCCTGAAAAACATCAAAAAAGGGGTCACCAAGGCTCAGGCGCTGCAGTTCTCCAAAGATTGCAAAAAGCTGGGACTCTCCATTCATGGCGCCTTTATCATGGGTCTGCCGGGCGAGAGCAAGGAGACGGTTCGCGAAACGATAGAGTTTGCCAAGGCGATGGATCTTAATTCGATTCAGGCCTCGCTGGCGTCACCCTATCCCGGTACGGAATTTTACAACCTCTGCAAAAAAGAGGGCTGGATCTCTTCGGACGATTTTCTGGACGACAGCGGCCATCAGAAATGCATCATCAACTACCCGAATTACAGCAATGCCGAGATCTTCAACTCGGTCGAAGAATTCTACAACAAGTTCTACTTCCGCCCCAAATACATCGCCCGCAGTATCGGGCGCATGATCGTCGACTCCGACGAGCGCAGCAAACTGCTCAAGGAAGGCAAACAGTACCTGCAGTATATGCGCAAACGGAAAGATTCCTGTTCAGATTGTACATGAAGCAGCTGATTATCACGTCCGATGACTTCGGGCTCTGCTCCGGTGTCAACCGAGCGGTCGAACAGGCCTGGCAGGACGGCCTTTTGACCTGTGCCTCACTGATGCCGGGGGCAGCGGCGTTTGATGAAGCGGTTGTCATTGCACGGCGTAATCCGGGCTTGCAGGTGGGGTTGCACCTGACACTGGTGCATGGCACCAGCGTTCTGCCGCATACGGAAATACCCGGACTGGTCGATGTGGACGGTAACTTTAGCGACAATCCGGTGGCGAGCGGCATGCGCTACTATTTCGGCAAGAGTCTGCGCGGGCAGCTCGAACGCGAGATCGAGGCCCAGTTCATCCGCATTCGTGAAGCGGGTATCGTTCCGACGCATGTTGACGGGCACCTTAATATCCACCTGCATCCGGTGGTTTTCTCAATTCTGACCGGTCTGATGCCGCGCTACGGCATAACCAGTTTTCGCCTCTCATGTGAGCGCTTGCGGCATAACCTCCGGTTTGACCGGAGCCGGATCATGGGAAAAGCGGTCGAGCGCTTTATCTTCGGGCGCTTGTCCGAGCATGCCCGTTCGCAGCTCGACCGTATGGGAATCCGTTATGCTGTAGAGGTCAAGGGGGTGCTCAATTCGGGTCGCATGACGGAAGAGTACATTTTGAATATTCTTGATGGCTTGCAGGATGGCGTAACGGAGATCTACTTTCATCCCGGTCTCCTGCCGGATGCTGAAATCACCCGCCGTATGCCGGATTATCGCCACCCCGAAGAGTTGGAAGCTCTTACCAGCCAGCAGGTCAAGCGCCGCTTGAAAGAATTACACATACAGCTTCAAAATTACCGTGGAGAGATCAAATGCTGAAGACGATACTGGTCATGCTGGTAGCAATAACCGCCGGGGCGATCGGTGATATATTTTTGACGCAGGGGATGAAAAGTACCGGAGATATCTCGGCCATGAATCTGCGCCAGATATTCAACACCGTTGTCAACGCGCTGACCAACTGGCGGCTGATCCTGGGAACAGCCATGCAGGCGGTCTATTTCGGACTCTGGCTGGCGGTGCTGTCATGGGAGGATTTGTCGGTGGCACTGCCGCTACAGGCGCTCAGCTATCTGGTGGTCGCTTTTCTGGCGCAGTGGTTTCTGGGGGAACAGGTCAGCCCGACCCGTTGGGCCGGTATCTGTCTGATCTGCGTTGGCGTGGCGCTGGTCACAAAGAGTAGCGTGGGGTAATTTCAAATCTACATATTTTCGTAGGAGCGGCATGTTGCCGCGATTGATGCGATAGGCTATTTTGTCGGATATTGCAGCAATCGCGCCTGCAAGGCGCTCCTACAAATTTCGGAGGGGCACTATGCTGAACGTACAAAAAATTACGTTGATCGGTGGCGGCAACATGGCGGACGCTATCATACAGGGAGTGCTGAAAGGGGAGCCGGACATCGGCATCTGTGTGGCTGAGATAAACCCGAAGCGCCGCGACGAACTGACGGCTAAATTCCCCGGCGTACAGGTGATGTCAGATCCTGCTGAAGCGGCCGGTTGGGGCGAAGTCATCATTCTGGCGGTCAAGCCGCAGCAGGCGGCTGGCGTACTGGATCAACTCGAAACGGCCGTAACAGAAGATAAGCTGGTCATATCGATTATGGCCGGCATACCCAGCAGCATGATCGAAGCCAATCTGGCTGCCGGTTGCCGGGTTGTGCGCGCCATGCCAAATACTCCGGCTCTTATCGGAGCGGGAGCCACCGCCGTCTGTGCCGGTCGCAAGGCGTCGCAGGACGACCTTGATCTGGCCGTCGCTCTTTTTTCCCTGACCGGCAGTGCCGTCGTCGTCGAGGAAAAACAGATGGACGCGGTTACCGGGCTCTCCGGAAGCGGCCCCGGATATGTCTTTACCTTTATTGAGGCGCTGGCCGATGCCGGTGTCAAAAACGGCCTGACACGGGATGTTGCCGCCCGTCTGGCAGCACAAACGGTAGCCGGAGCTGCCCGCATGGTTCTGGAGACCGGAGAACATCCGGCGTTACTGCGTGAAAAGGTAACGTCCCCCGGCGGGACAACGATTGCCGGGCTGCATGCCCTCGAACAGGGTTGTTTCCGCGGCGTAGTCATGAATGCCGTCGAAGTCGCCTGCAACAGATCGAAGGAGCTGGCTGGAAAATAGCGCTGCACCGGGAGGCGTCATGTTTGAATCAGCGGAACTTGGTCACACGATCAGCAAAACGATCTGGAAAAAGGAAATTCCCGCACTTCGGGAAGGGCTGCTGGATGTTCAGCTCGACCTGCTCCAGTCCAAAAAGTTTCCGGTGATTATCCTGGTGGCCGGCGTTGATTGCGCAGGGAAGGGTGAAACCGTCAACCTGCTGAACGAATGGATGGATCCGCGCCATATCGAGACACACGCCCTGCGGGACCTGACCGACGAGGAGCTGGAGCGCCCTCAGATGTGGCGCTACTGGCGCGTGCTGCCGCCGCAGGGAAAGATCGGTGTATTTATCGGTACCTGGTATTCGGCACCGCTGGTTGAAAATGTCTACGGCAACATCAAGAACGCCGAGTTGGATCAGCGTCTGGAGCGGATTCTGCATTTTGAAAAGATGCTCTGCGATGAAGGTGCTCTGGTGCTCAAGTTCTGGCTGCACCTTTCCAAAGGTGAACAGAAAAAGCGGCTTAAACTCCTCGAAAAAGACCCCTCAACCCGCTGGCGGGTTACCGATACCGACTGGGATCACTACAAAAAATACGATAAGTTCCGCAAAGTATCCGAACGGATGCTGCGCACCACCAGTACTGCTGAAGCTCCCTGGACCATCGTTGAGGGAACCGATCCGTGTTACCGCTACCTGACGATCGGCAAAGCCATTCTGAATGCCGTGCGCCAGCGTCTGGATCTGCCGGAAGCGCCCCGCCATGCAGAACCGATTCCACCGATCATGCCTACCATCGACAATCTTCTGCTCCTGCAGACGCTGGATATGTCGAAAAAACTGAAAAAGAGTCTCTACGAGAGCGAACTGGAGAAATACCAGGGCAAGCTCAACCTGCTGACCCGGCATGCCGATTTCAAAAAACTGTCGGTGGTGATCGCCTTTGAAGGCAATGACGCCGCCGGCAAGGGGGGCAGTATCCGCCGCATCATTCAGGCGCTGGATGCGCGCCAGTACCGGGTTATCCCGGTGGCAGCCCCGACCGAGGAAGAGCGCGCCCAGCCGTATCTGTGGCGCTTCTGGCGCAACATACCCCGCAAGAGCCGTTTCGCCATCTTTGACCGATCCTGGTACGGACGCGTGCTGGTGGAACGCGTGGAAGGGTACTGCCAGCATAAAGACTGGATGCGTGCTTATGGCGAAATAAATGATTTTGAAGAGCAGATGGTACGCAATAAAACCGTCGTACTGAAATTCTGGCTTTCCATCTCTCAGGAGGAGCAGCTGCGGCGCTTCAAGGAGCGCGAGAAGATCGGTTTCAAGCGTTTCAAGATAACCGATGAGGATTGGCGCAACCGCGACAAATGGAACGAGTACGAAGTGGCGGTCTGCGACATGATCGATCGCACCAGCACCGAGATCGCCTCCTGGACGCTGGTCGAGGCCAACGACAAATACTACGCCCGCATCAAGGTGCTGAAAACCCTCTGCGATCGGATCGAACAGGCGCTGGAATGAACACTCAGTGGAAGACGTATCTGATCCCACTGGTACTGTTTTTGACGGCTTTTCTTGTGCGGTACCATTTTTTGGCAACCTATAACTACCCGATGATGATCCATGAGCAGGACGCCGTCGGTTATATGGATGTGGCCAGAGAAATTTTGCAGTGGCATCCGTTGCCGGTGACAGGTCGTCCGCCGGGATATCCGCTCAGCATAGCACTCTTCGCCCTCCTGCCGGTCGACCTTGAATATGCCGCACGTCTGGCATCGATTTTCATGGATGCACTGGTTACAATCCCTTTGTTTTTCATGGTACGCAGTGTAACTTCATCTCGTACTGCGTCGGCTGCAGCGCCCCTGTTATGGGCTTTTTTCGGTTTCGCTCTTGCGTTTTCAACATCGCCGCTCTCGCAATCAACGTTTCTGTTTTATCTGTTAACAGCGATTGTGTTGATACACCGTTCACTCACCGGCGAGAAGACGCTGATGCCGCTGTTTCTGGGAGGTATGAGTATCGGTGCGGCCTACCTGTCACGTCCCGAAGGAATCGTAGCCTGTTTATATCTCGCGTGCGTCGTCGTTGCCGTCAGACTGGTTCAGAAAAAACAATTCAAACCCCTGCTGAAAGAGCTTCTGCTTCTGGGGGTCGGAGTCATGCTGCTGGTGGGCCCCTTTATGGCTGCTTACCGCCATCAGACCGGACAGTGGGCTCTGACCAACAAATCGGCCGCTGCTGTCAAAACGCAGGATGGGATTCTGGTACTTAATGCACAAGGCGAATTGCCCGTATCGCCGGAAGGTCTGGCACTCTGGAAAGAGTATTATGGCTCGTTGTCAGTTTTTCTCCACTCCAGTCTGTCCAATGCTTCCCAGTTTGCAGAAGCGTATATTCAGGTACTGCCACGCTGGCTGCATCTGCTCTCGCTTCTCGGTCTGCTGGTGCTTTTAAAAGAACGGCGCTTTACAGAGATTGTCTGTTTTATGACGCTGCTGGCGGTAACGGTTCCCAACTATATCGTTAACATCAGTAAGAGCAATTCATACAATTACCCCGTTTTCACCTTGGCTTTTCTGTGCGCCGCAATCGGCTGTGAGGCGTTACGGAGAAGCCTGCTCTCGATTATTCCCGTAAGCCGGGGCCCCCTGATCAGATTGGCTTCTGCTCTGGTTATTGCTGCACCGGTACTGTATTTTTCTATCGCTGGTTACAGTGATGCAGAAGCCAATTACCGCTCACCACAACTCATTGAACAGGCCCAATTGTCAGGTCAGGTTTTCAGAGGAGCAGGAGAGTTGATCAAGAAGCACTCCCGTCCTGCGGATCTCATCATGACGCGTTGGGGGCTGATCGGTTACTTTGCTGACCGTCCCGTGGTAACTCTGCCGAAAGGGGAGATAAAGGATGTCGTTGGTTATGGCCGAAAGCATGGTGTCCGCTTCCTGATAATTGACACCATGTCAGTATTTTCTCGTCGTCAGGAACTACAGGAGCTTCTCAATCCACTGTACGGAAAAGAATTGCGATCCGACTACGGACTGAAGCCGGTGGCCGTTCTCTCCTATGATGTCGGTGGCTGTGTGATTTACGAATATAGTCGATGATTTGAACAGCTCAAGGAGTTTCTTTTTTGCTCGAATTGACCATCCTCATGCCCTGCCTTAACGAGTTTGAAACCCTGGCGGTCTGTATCTCCAGAGCGCGTCAGTTGCTGAAAACGCGGCACATCGACGGTGAAATACTCATCTCTGACAACGGTTCAACTGATGGCAGCCAGGAGCTTGCCTTCAGTCTGGGGGCGCGGGTCGTTGAATGTCCGCAGCGCGGGTATGGCGCAGCATTACAGTTTGGAATCAGCCAGGCTCGCGGTAGGTATATCGTGATGGGAGACAGTGATGACAGTTATCACTTCGACGAAGCATTTCCGCTGATTGAGCGTGTACGGGAGGGCTTTGACGTCTGTATGGGCACTCGTCTCAAGGGGACGATTATGCCGGGCGCCATGCCGGTTCTGAACCGCTACGTGGGTAATCCCGTGCTGACAGGGATAGGAAAATGGCTGTTCAACTCCGCCATCAGTGATTTCCATTGCGGTATGCGCGCCTTTGACCGTGAAAAAGTCATGGCCCTGGGACTGGTAACAACCGGCATGGAATGGGCGACAGAAATGGTCATCAAGTCAAAGCTCTCCGGTCTGCGAATCACCGAAGAACCGATTACCCTGTTCAAGGATGGTCGCAACCGTCCTCCGCATCTCAGGCGTTGGCGCGATGGTTGGCGTCACCTGCGCTTCATGCTGCTCCATTCACCGTTCTGGCTTTTCATAGTGCCCGGATTATGTCTGCTGGGTGGCGGTGTCCTGGGTGATCTGTTCCTGCTGATGTGGGGCGGCACGCTCATGAAATCGAATTTCATTTTTTTCATTCAGTTGCTGTTGTACTGTCTGGTTGTACTGGGCACTCAGATCATTTTTTCGGGGATTTTTGCAAAGCTGTACAGCCATCTCAACGGTATTTTGCCTGCTGACAACTCTTTTCAGACGCTTATCAAGCGAGTAACGCTCGAAAAGCTGCTGATCGGCTCAATCATCTTGTTTTTCTGCGGCATCGCAGGCATCGCTGTCGCGCCCTCATTGGGGTCACCTGAGGCCGTGACAATTCAAAATATCATGGTACTGTCATTTACAGCCATTACCGTCTCCATTCAAAGCGCGTTTAACGGGTTCATTCTGTCATTACTGTTTCTCAAAACCAATCCGCCAGATCAACACGTCGATGAGTACTGACTTCAACCACTACACCGATAGTTATCGCGATATTATCAATCGGGTTGCACGCTTGAGCGGCGGCAGTTATGAATATTTTGTCGAGATGCGCCTGAATCTGATGCGAAAAAAGCTGTTGACAGCGTCAATAAAGACGCCGAGCAGTATACTTGACTTTGGCTGCGGGATTGGCGCAACCGCGCTCATTATGCGGAGGTTCTTTCCTGTAGCTCACATAGTAGGGGTCGATACTTCTCATGATTCAATTGCAGCTGCGAAAGAGTTGGGTATCAGTAATGCCGAGTTTCACTGCATTTCAGCTGATAACAGAGATCTCGGTACGTCCGTATTTGACACGATTTACAGCAACGGCACCTTTCATCATATAGCTCTTTCCACGCTTCCCGGAGTCGTTTCCGCAGTGAAAACCTCGCTAAAGCCGAGTGGTAATCTCTTTGTTTTCGAGAACAATCCTCGCAACCCGCTTATGCTGAAAGCCATGCGCGATAACCCGTTTGACGAAGGTGTGGTAGCTCTCTCCGCTGCTGAAATGCAGTGTGTGCTGATGTCATCGGGTTTCAATGTGAAATGCCAGGAGTTCTATGCATTTTTCCCAACATGGTCAGGGCCGTTGCGTGCCTGTGAGCCTCTTCTGCGCAAAGTTCCCTACGGAGCACAATATCTGACCTGGGCAGTCAGATGAAATCTGTGCAGCCGGTGATTGGTTCCTGACGGAAAAACTGATTTCCACCTTGACATTCACTTGTAGCTTGGATACAACAAATGTAACAAAAACAGGTTATTATGGTGTTGTGATGCGGTATTTTAAAAATTGTTCGCGCATAAAAGGAACGCTCTTATGGCACTGATGGAATGGAATGATTCGCTGGATGTCAAGAATGCGATAATTAATGACCAGCACCAGCAGTTACTGGCCTTGATCAACGGATTGCACGATGCCGTGATTGACGGTAACGGCGCAGAGGCCCTCGGTAAGACGCTGAAGGGATTGATGGACTACACCGAGTACCATTTTGCTGCCGAGGAAAGTCTGATGAAGACCCATGATTATCCTGACGCGGTCGCCCATATGGAGCAGCATGAGAAATTAATCAACCAGGTGCGTGGACTGCTGCGGAAATACGATTCCGGGGCGCCGATCATGATGATAAATGTACTGATGTTTCTGCGCGACTGGCTGATGGATCATATCCATATCATCGACAAAAAGTTTGGCGATTTTCTTAATACCAAAGGTGTCATTTGAGACTCCCATCAAAGCAGAGGAGGTTGAAATCTATGAAGCGACTGATTATGGCGGCAGTGATGCTTTTCACGGTAGCTGGTGCAACCGCAGCGGTTGCAGGAGACCTGGACGATATCAAGGCGCGCGGTGTGCTGCGGCATGTTGGTATTCCGTACGCCAACTTCATTTCCGGAGCTGGCGACGGTATGGAAGTTGAGCTGACAAAAATGTTTGCCAAGTCGCTGGGGGTCACATACGAATTTGTTGAAAGCGGCGGCTGGGGAGTGGTCGTACAAGAACTGATAGGCAGGAAGGTCAAGGTTGCTGCCGGAAAAGCGGAGCTGCTTGAGGAAGCGCCGGTCAGGGGCGATATCATTGCCAATGGCTTTACCGTGCTCCCCTGGCGGCAGCAGGTCGTTGACTTTGCCACCCCGACCTTCCCCAACCAGATCTGGTTGATTGCGCGTGCCGACTCACCGGTCAAACCGATCAAGCCGACCAAAAATGTTGCCAAGGATATTGTGCTTACCAAAGCACAGATGAAGGGAAAAACTGTCCTGGCGATGGAAAAAACCTGTCTGGATCCGGGGCTGTACAGCCTGGATGCCACCGGCGCCAAAGTTGTCTGCCGCACCGGCAACTTGAATGAGATGGCACCGGCGGTCCTCAACAAAGAGGCCGACCTGACGATTCTGGACGTTCCGGATGCCCTGGTAGCCCTCGACAAATGGAAGGGCAAACTCAAAATAATCGGCCCGGTTTCCGACAAACAGCAGATGGCGGCCGCCTTCCCGAAAACTTCACCGCAGCTGCTGGCTGCCTACAACGCCTTCGTAAAAAAAACGCAGCATGACGGCACCTATCTGGCGCTGATCAAAAAGTATTACCCGACTGCCACCCGTTATTTCCCCGAATTCTTCAAAGGCATGAAATAGCCTGACGCCGGGAGACACACAGCTGTTCTCCCGGCATCTACACTCATTCATGACCAGAATCCTTACCTCCATACAGCGCATTGCGCCGTTTCTGATCGCTCTTGCCCTGGTCGCGTATCTGGGGTTTCTGTTGACCGATCTTTACCGCTCGCGCAGTGAACTACAGCGCTCCGGACGTCTTCATCTGCTCCAGGACGCGGACAAACGGGCTCAGGCACTCAGCTATTTTTTTTCGGAACAGTTGACCGATCTGTCGGATCTGGCTGCGCATCGGGATCTGTCGGCCTATTTTGAAAACGTGGCGCTCGGCATGTCGATGGAATATGGGTTGGCTACCAGCCTGGATGAGATGCGCACCGTTTTCACCGCCTTCCAGAAAAAGAAGAAGATCGACGATATTCCGATCTACAAACGGATAGTTTTTCTTGATTCAGGCGGACATAAACTGCTTGATATCAGAGCAGCCGGCAGCAAACTTCATAAGGGAGATGAAGCGGCATGGAAGACGTATGCTCGTAACCAGCAGAAAAAGCCGGTATATTTTGCGTCAGGCGAGGATGAAGCTGCATCTATCGGTATCTCGGTGCCATTCTTTTTCAAAGGGAGCCTGCAGGGGCATATTCTGGCCTGGCTCTCTCCATCAGAAATTTACCATCATTTCCTTGCCGATAAATCCAGTCGTACGAGCCTCTTTTCGATGATGTATGAAAAATCATATCTCTACACGTCCATAGATGATTCGCTGCTCTTCACCTATGAACAGCTGCCGCTTGCCCATAACCTGAGAGAGCGTGAGCCGATCCATTTTCTTGTGCCGATTCCTGGTAAGGAATCGCTGGAAATGACAGCCTTCAGGGTTTCCATCGATGCAACGCCGTTCGCCATAGCTCTCTACATACCGGCGGTCGAGGTAAATGAGGATTCACCTCGCCGTCTTCTGGTGGTAACAGGCGGTATCGGTCTGCTGATTCTGTTCGGTGCTGTGGCAATTACCAGAAACAGCATTCGAACAGCAGCGCTGAATAGCCGTCTGGAAGAGACCCGTATTAGAGAGAAGGCCATCGCCGAGCAGAATGTCCTTTTGCAGGCCGCCAAAGACACGGCTGAAGCGGCCAACCGCGCCAAGAGTGAATTTCTGGCCAATATGAGCCATGAGATCCGTACCCCCATGAACGGAATTATCGGCATGACGGAACTGGTGTTGGAAACCGATCTGGGGCGTGAGCAGATCGACTACCTGCGCTCTATCAAAACGTCGGCTGACAATCTGCTGTCGATTATTAACGATGTGCTGGATTACTCGAAGATCGAAGCCGGACACGTCGAGATCGATTCTTCCCACTTTCTTTTGCGCAGTATGATCGGTCAGACCCTGCGTACCCTGGCTCCACGGGCCAGCCAAAAGGGGCTGGAAATTGTTTTTAACGTCGAACAGGATGTGCCGGATGCGTTGATCGGTGATCCCGGGCGCCTGCGACAGATACTGATCAATCTGACTGGTAATGCCGTGAAATTTACCGAGCGGGGGGAAATCGGCGTCATCGTCAGTCTGGTAGAGGAAACGCCGTCCGGGGTGCTGCTGAAGTTTGATGTGCGCGATAACGGCATCGGTATTTCCGAAGAACAGCAGCAGCGTATTTTTAACGCATTCGAGCAGGGGGATGCCACAACGACCAAAAAGTATGGCGGCACCGGTCTCGGACTTGCTATTTCAAAGCGCCTGGTCAGTATACTGGATGGTGAACTATCAGTAACCAGCACACCGGGTGAAGGGAGCTGTTTCAGTTTTACGCTTCGGTGCGGCGTGCAGCAGGAGGTCGCAGCTGAAGTACCGACGGTCGGGAGTCTGGAAGGTATTTCGGCTCTGATTGTTGACGATAACGACATCAACCGCCAGATGCTGAGCGGCTTTCTGTTCCGCTGGCGGATGCCGGTTACGCTGGCAGCGAATGCCGATGAGGCGCTCGCAACGCTGGATCGCATGCGCAGTGTCGGGAATCTGCCGCGAATCATGCTTACCGACGTCCAGATGCCGGGTACCGACGGTTGGGAACTGTGTTCCAGGGTGCGTCAGATGGCAGAGTACGATTCGCTGCAGATCCTGATATTGCCGAGCGCCGGCATGCGAGGTGACGCCCGTCGCTGCCAGGATCTCCGCATAGAGGGGTACCTGACCAAGCCGGTTGTCATGGCTGAGTTGCACGATTCGCTGGAAGCCATTCTCAGCGGAAAACAGCTGAATGTAAACCTGGTAACCCGGCATACCGTACGGGAGGAGCAGCAGCGCTGTTCGATCCTGGTGGTTGATGATGTCGAGATCAACCGTGAACTTCTGCGGGCCACGCTTGAAAAACATGGTCACCGCATAACGATGGCCGAGAATGGGCGCGAAGCGGTTGACCGGTTTTCCCAGGGCGAATTTGACGTTATCTTTATGGATATGCAGATGCCGGTTCTTGATGGGTATGGAGCGGTCAGCGCGATACGGGCCATTGAAGCGGCGCACGACGCCGCTCGAACCCCGATTGTTGCCATGACCGCCTATGCCTTGCAGGGTGACCGCGAAAAATGCCTTTCAGCAGGTATGGATGCCTATCTTTCCAAACCGGCGCGCCCGGTCGAAATTCTGGCGTTGCTTGAAAAACTGCTGGGAGAATGTGGCGGAAGTCAGACCAGTCTGACTCCTCAGACCTGTCAGACTGGTCTGACAGAACAGGTAGAGCTCGCGCCGGTTTTCAACCGTAGCGATCTTCTTGAGCGTCTCGGTGGGCGTGAAGAGATGGTTGCGCGCTTTGTCGGAATGTTCCTCAAAAACGTCGCCGGATACCTGGAGCTTCTCGCAGCGGCGATTGCGCAGAACGACGGGGAGCAGGTTCGTATCCAGGCTCATACCATCAAGGGGGCTGCCGCCAACATTTCTGCCAGTCGCATGCGGGCGACCGCCGCCACTCTGGAGACACGTGCGCGTGAAGGGCAGCTTGATGAAGCGGTAGCACTGTTGTCGCAGCTTAACGAGGATCACGCGGCGTTTCAGCGGGAAATCTCCGGCCAAGCCGCATACAGGTAACCACCTCTGGAGGAAGATATGTTTGATAACGTGACGATACTTACCGTTGACGATGACAGCATGAATCTTGAAATGCTCGAGCTGATGCTTTCCGAGTTGGGCGGCAGAATCCTCAAGGCCGGAAATGGTCGGGAGGCGCTGCTGGTGATGGAGCAGGAACCGGGTGTCGATGTTGTCCTTCTGGATCTGGAAATGCCGGTCATGGATGGTTACGAAACGATCAAGCACATCAAGCAGAGTTTTGACTGGCGCGATATTCCCGTCATCGTGGTAACCGCCGGAACCAGCGAAGTGACACGTATGCTGGCCCTGGGAGCAAATGATTTTATCCCTAAACCGTACAATCCGGAAGAGTTGCGCTTGCGGGTCATGAATCACGTTCGCAGTAAAAAGCTGTCCGATATGACCAAAAATATGAACAGTATTCTGGAGGAGGAGGTCGTTAAGAAAACAGCCGATCTCCAAAAAGCACTCAAATTTTCCCAGGATGCAGAATACGAAATATCGATCCGTCTCGGTAAGGCTTCCGAATTCCGGGATCAGGAAACCGGCATGCATACGCGCCGCATCAGCGAGCTGTCCAAAGAGCTGGGGCTGTTGGCCAGGCTGAGCGCTGAGCAGTGCGAAATTCTGCGCAAGTCTTCTCCGTTGCACGACGTCGGTAAAATAGGAATTCCCGACAAGATTCTGCTCAAGCCGGGCAAACTGGATATTGACGAATTCGAAATCATGAAGCAGCATACGACCATCGGAGGATCAATTCTGGCCGATGCTGTCAACTACCCGCTGCTGAACGCCGGCGCCTTTATCGCCCTGCAGCACCACGAAAAGTGGGATGGTAGCGGCTATCCGTCCGGAATGAAAGGGAATGATATTCATATCTATGCCCGGATTGTCATGATTGTTGATGTATTTGACGCCCTGAGTTCCGAACGTCCGTATAAGAAAGCCTTCCCGCTTGAAAAAACGCTCGCTATCATGGATGAAGGGCGCGGGGAGTTTTTCGATCCTGATCTGTATGACCTCTTCCGCACCCATATCAACAGCTTTGTTGCAATCCGGGAAACCTTGAAAGATGAGTTTGAAGAGCATGTCCATATGAGTGATGCAGAAAAAATGACCTGAGGAGGGAAAAATGAAAACAGTACGGTTTGTATGTTTTGTTGTGGTAGCATTTCTGGTCGCCGGTACGGCTCGTGCCGGGGAGTCGTTTTCGATTGGTGTTGCCCCGCACACCAGCGCCCGGGTGATTCTTGAAATGTATCAACCGCTACGCCAGTACCTGGAAAAGGTGTTGGGAAAACCGGTTGAAATCGTAACAGCTCCCGATTTCGATACCTTTGCCCGTCGCGGTTTGGCCAAGGAGTACGATCTTGCCGTCACCACCGGTCATCAGGCCCGCCTCTTTGAAACAGACGCCAAATATATTCCGCTCTTGACCTACAAGGCGGATTTTAAAGCGGTAGTGCTGGTCGCTGACGCCGGTCCGATACACAAACCAGCTGACCTGAAGGGAAAACCGGTGCTCGGCCTGAGTCCGGCTTCGCTGGTTACGCTGTGGGGTCTGCACTGGATGAAGAACAATAAACTTGACACATCAACAGTCAAATTTGTCAGTGCTTCGGATAGTGTCGCTCAGTTAATCATTGGGGGCGATGCTGTTGCCGGGTTTACATCGCTGGCAAATTATCAGAAACTGACACCGGCGATACGCGGACAGTTGCGTGTTCTTGCCGAAAGTAAGCCGATGGCCGGTCGGGTCTATGTGCTCAATAACCGCAATGCTGCACTGCAGAAAAAAATAGATGCCGCCTTATGGGCCTTTGCTGCGACGCCGGAGGCAAAAGCATATTTCACCGCCAACAAGCTGGAAGGGTATCGCAAGCTGAAAGCGGGTGAGCTGAAAGAGATGGATCCTTTCTCTGCCGAAGTCAGAAAGGTTATTAAAAACAGCGCAAAATGATCAAAATCTCTCTCCGACATTAAAGGGGGGCAATATAATAAGTGTGCAGAAATTGACATAATGAGGTGAGCGATGCTTGGAATGAGCCTGAAAGAAGGGTGTCGGCGGCATCGTTTTCAAAGTTGGTTTGATGCATTGAAAATCATAAAAAGGAAGAAGAAAAAGGGGCCTTTCAGCACCCCATTTAAATAGTAAAGCTATGTACCGCTTGCAAACCGATCTGGAACATCGACGATCCTCGCAGAAGTAACTTCTCCCCTGACTGTTTTCCCATCTATCATCAATCGAATTGGTTTTTGTCCCCATTCAGCAGCCTGAATAATAGCCAAATTTTTTCCACTGATAATAGTTTGACGATCCAAAGTTGCGCTAAACTCTTTCAATCCATTCCCTACCAAATATACCTTAAAAACATCGGGGTCTTTGCTGTCTACCTTCGTAATTCGATACTCACCATTGAGAGTTACTTCTTCAGATTGCGACCGTGAATTTCTTGCCATTATCCCAGCTTGTTCACCGTTTACATACTGGTCAGCGACAATAAATCTATCTGTAGTTTTGCCACATTTTATGACAGCATTGTGAAACTCCTCACTATCTTTCTGCACAATACCCACATAAGGCTCACGTTTTATTGCATTTCCCAAAATTTCAAGTCGATGAGACTCCTCTTGAGAAAGTGCTAAATCAAGGTCTGCTTGTTTTATCTCAGAGCGATGCTTTAAGAAGGCCCGCCACATCACAGTCCCGGTCAAGCAAAGGATACTTGCCACTATTATGATGACATAATGATGTGCTTGCATTTCGTTAACCGCCCCCTTTGTTAGTGTCTCTACGGCTTTGTTTAACATTGCAGTGAAATCACTACTCCCAGGCTCCACTTTTACAAATATTTCAAGAGATTTCTTTTCGTCGTCTGATAATCGGTGATTTGTCTCATTATAAGTCAATTTTGAATAGGTACGATAAATCGTTTTTTGCAAATCTATAAAAACCTGCATTAAATCTGGGGTGATTGTGGAGTTGTAACGTTCACCCTCAAACTTGATATGTCGGTTATACCAATCTCCGATATTAAGCTGAATCGTCCCTTTTGGCAAACCGTTTGATACAGCTTTTTCAAGCAGGGACCAAGCCTCTTCCTCACTTAATACTGGTATTTTAGTAACTGCGTTTGCCATCAACTCCCCCGTGATATTACATCAAAATGAAATACTAAAACGTTACCGCAGCTAATTTCTGATACATTTTACCATCGGTGGTAGCTAAAAACTTCCTGCCATCTTTAAGGTACGCTGCAAAACAAACAACTTTACCTTTACCGCCGATCAGCATTCCGCCGATTGCTCCGAGTGGTCCAAAAAGAGCAAGTCCAGCCACGCCCCAGCCAGATGTACCGGCCAGCCTTTTAACACTTTCTTCTGTATGCAGTTCAACGCGATCCAGTTCTTTGACCAGGTCAGTTTTTGTGTTGAGAATTGTTTCCTGATGATCAATTCACGTCCAAAAAGATCATTTGGAAGGTCGTAGGTGCCTGCTTCAAGATCGCCAGCAAGTATTTTTATTTTGCTCATATATATTTCCAGTCAACTATTTATTTTGAAAGGATTGCTTAGCTTCATTTATATTAATACGGGCTTGGTGCCCATGTTTTTCGAGCAAATGTAAAAGGTTCGCACCCGTCAGCAGAGATAGCGGTTTTCCTTTTGCGAATTCGTATGCATCAGGCCCATAATTAGCAGTAGTAACTAAAATACCTTTGGTAGCTCCCTCGTTAATAACAGTACCGTATAGATCCCTGACGGCCGAAACTCCTACCACATTTGTATAACGTTTTGCCTGTATAACGATTTTGCCGCCTCTGATTGGATCAGGATCAAATGCAATCGCATCAACCCCGCCGTCCCGGCTTGCCTGAGTTACTTTCACTTCGCCACCGCTCGTTGCAAATTCCTGTTCAAACACCTCTCTTATCAGGTGCTCAAAATCTTCCCAATCCATAGTCGCCAGATTAGTACCTTCATTTAAAGAATCAGCAACTCCATAACCTTCAACAAAACGGCGGTCATTTCTGTCAATTGCCATAACAGGCGATACAGGAGTAATCCCAATAAGTTTTGTGGCAGCGACACCTTTCAGGCTCTTGAAGCATGCCTTAGGTTCAATATTTGCGAGATTAATTTGTAAAAATTGTTCTTTGCGGGTCATCAGAGAAAGGACACAGGCAGTGACTTTATTTCCTGTAGTTTTATCCAGGGCAGTAACTATACCGTTAAATGCAATGGTATCTACTGCATTAGCGGTATCAGCTTCAAATAATTCATGAATGGTGCGCAGTGCAATCTGGTATAGCAGGCTGTCATAAATGGATTCTGATTCTTTTTCAGACAGATAACTTTCCTTGAAGTCATCCTTTGTTTGCACGTACTGGATATCCTTCAAAGTCGGGAGTGATTCAGGAGCTGGTAACGCATATTCAACAATCAGGTTTTTTGTGTCGGCGTTGTAATCCAGATCCCACTCATTGGGAAAATAGTCTGGATAGATAGAGTTTGACAGAACAGAATCACAATAATCAGAAATTGCACCCTGTTCATTTGACAAATAGTTTTCTCGGTTTTTATCAATTACAGAATTAATAGCAGCCTGTTTTTCGATAAACTTTTCCTTACGTAACTCCCATTGCTTTACCTCTTCAGCGTGCTTTAACCGGGCCTGTTCACAGCTCTTTTCCCACCATGACTTTCTGTTTGTATTCTCAATTTTTGTTCTCTCAACATTTCGCTCCCATTCAGCCAAAAGTGCAGCATTTCGTATATCAATACTGTTTTTACTTTCCTCCCACCGTTTCAACTCTGCAGAATCAGACTCATCAAGTTTGAAGCATTCTGTCTCCCAGGCAGTATAATCTTGAGAGAACAAAGCTTCAGCTGCTGCAATCTTTTTTGCTTTAAATGAAGGTATGATCTTGTCAAAAAAACCAAAAACCGGCTGATATTTGGCAAAACTTTTTGTTGGAGATTTATCTCTGGCCGAAGAACTTGGCTTCATGGGGACAATCTTTGGTACCGGAGCAATTGGAATTGGCTGGTTTGCCGGACATGGCGGAAGATCTAATTTCGGAAGAGGTTCGATGAATTTTGACGTATCCTTGAGCTTTTCCCAGTCGATAGCATCGTTTACGTTGAGTGTATGATTGAGTATATTTTTTAACGTATCAATTGCGTCTTTGGCTTCCTTATCACGGTTTAAAGCTTCTTGCTTTCTTTCGTCCTTATAGCGCTGAGATTCTTCTTTCTGGCGTGCTTTCTCTAAAGCATTCTGTTCTCGTTCCGAAATTTTTTGATTAGCAGCCCGTTCCCTTTCTTTGCCGCGGCGATCTATTTCCTGTTTCCGTTGCCATTGTTCTTCCCATTGAAGTTTCTGGGCCGCAGCTTTTTGTTCAACTACATATTGTTCTGATCCACGTATATGGCGATACTTTCCTAAGCCTTCATGCCGCACTTCAGTTTCCCACATTACTCGGTAAGCCATATTTTGAATCACCCCCTATATTAATTGTATCCACAGCCTCACCACATCACATCACCAGCGCCCAAAACGTCGCGATTTGAAGATAACCACAGATGATTCTCTACGCTTCAGCCAGCGTATGGCCTGAACAGGAAATATAAATACTGCCGGCAGTGCCAAAGCCCAATAGTATTTGTTCCAGGACAAGAGCTCCCATGCCGTATCCCCATTAATCCAACCGTAACCGACAGCAACTAGGATCAACTCTGTTGGCAGCAGAAGTTGGATCAACAGATTCACCCCGATAACTCCCGCCTCACCAATCGGCTTCAGTCCCCGCGATTTCTTTATATCCGCCAGCAGCTCTTCCTTCTCGGCAACTCGCACCAAATCAGCCTTTCCCTTGTCGTCCAGGCGTTCCATGATCGATACGACCTCCATAATTTGAGGATCCATTGGCTTTGATTCGGGCGCTTTTCCTTGCCCGGTCATTAACCACCATGGGTCAACATTCGGGAAACGTTCGCAAACGAGGACAATAAAATCAGCTGGCGGGGTTCTGCCATTTAAATACTGATTCACAGTGGTAGAGCTTAAATCTAGCGCAGAAGCAAATTTGCGACCAGACATGCTACCCATAACTATTTTTAGTCTGTCACCAATTGAGTTCATTTTTTTGTTGATTTTGTCCTTAAATGAGTTTATTTGTTATCCATCACGTTACACAAAACAACTTTCAAAAGGTCAACCCCATGACGCAAAAAAAAGAGGAGGTAACCGCAATGTCATCAGAAGAGTTCTACTCTTTCGTGCGTGGAGAATTGGTCAAGCGCCGCATTACCAATGCCGCCCTGGCCAAAACCGCCGGCGTATCGCGGCAGCGACTATACCGGGTACTCAGTAACCAGGAAAAAGGCTACCGGATCCGTCAGGTGACAGCACAAGCGTGCGGACTTCCGGTTCAATATTTTTGGCCCGACACACCAACTAAATACCTGGAGGCAGCATGAAGAAAAAGAATTTGCCCACCGCCGAGGCCCTGGAGATCGCTGCAGACCTTGGAATACTTTCAGTCCGGTTCAGCCTCTCCAGTGATGACACTCCAGATGCCCCTCTCGACAATGTCCAGATCGTGGAAGCGAGCGCAAAGATATATCATCAAATCGACAGGAATTGACGCATGAAACTGGATTTTATCAGCCATAAACAGCGCAATCTTATAAGGCTTTTTAAATGCTTTGGAGAAAAAGAGCTTTTTGCCTTGGTTCATGACCTCTACATCACGGTAGCGTTTGGGGTTGTCAATGTGTTTCGGGCGCATACACATACCAATCTTTATAAAAGCTTCCAAGTCTTCATATCCAAGTCTGTCGAATATGGCCAGCGGCTGCAATTGCTTTGTCAGTATATACGCTCTGAAAACGGGCATACGGGCAATGTTGGATTTTCTAGGCAGTTTGATAGCCTGCACAAATTCCGGGTCATCTGATGGGATAGTCATCCGAATTTGCTCGATATCGTTGCGGATATCAAAGACCGGATCAGCCTTAAAAAGTAACGGCAACATGTTCCACACTCCTTAATTGGGAATATATCAAACTTGATTTGATAATAACAGTTTTTCGAGGGGCGTCATGTCCAATCAACACAGCAAAATAGATAAAAGTATGTCCGGACAAATGAGCCTGTTGGATAGCGAATTGATGCCGGGTTGCCTGAAACACCTGAGCCTCAATATCAAACAGAGCCTGTCCAGAATGCTCCACCCGCGCAACCGGGCCTTGGTGGCCGCCATGATCAGCGAGGCCACCGGCATTGAAGTCAGAGGATCAGTGTTCGACAAAATCCTTTCCAGCGATGATCAGTATCAGCCAACCATGATCCAGGTCATTGCCTCCTGCAAACTGGCCGGGCGTTTTGATCCCATGGAAATAGGCCTTGAGGAGCTGGGGGCGGGCATTCTGACGGCCAACGAAAAGCCGTTCATGATATTGGCCAAAAAAATACAACAGCGGCAGCAGCTGGATCAGGAAATAGCGTTGCTGGAAAATGAATGCAAATTACGGAGGTAGGACAATGGCAAAATCAACGTACAAACGCTGTGAATCAGACCGCAAGTTTACCGAAATCATTGAATTTCTCCATCAGCAGATCAAACCGGTCACGGCCAATGAAATCGCCGTGGCGCTGGAGATCCCCAGCGGCACGGTCATGACCAAAATCGCCTGGGCGATTGATTGCCGCTGGATACGCCAGACGGGTGATGGCTTTGAGCCAGGCCCAGCCATTGCCGCCATGCATGCCGGGTATGTGCATGGTTTAAAGAGCCGCATCAACGGCCTGCAGAGCGAATTAACGACAGTGGAGGTGTAGCGTGGCCCGGAAATCATTACCAACAGCAGAAGAAATGACCGCGACACAGGGAGCCTTGGAGCGGGTAGAGCGGGACAGCGTCATGGCCGTGGCACCGCTGGAAGCAGAAGCCAACCGGCTGCAGCAGGAAAAGGCAGAGCGGGAACAGCGAGAGTTGATGATTGCCCAGTGTCACCAGATGATCGGTCGGATTCAAGGCTTCAAAGCAATCGGTGAATTTACCGATATCGGCAAATTGGTCTGGTTGAAGCAAGTTAAAGAGTCAAAAATATATAAAGGCATTTCTGATATCGGAACATGGGATAGTTTTTGTAATTACATAGGGTTATCACGGTCAAAGGTTGATGAAGATTTGATGAATATGAATGTTTTCGGTGAGCAGTTTTTGACGACCGTCGGCAATTTAAGCCTTGGCTATAAAGAACTTCGTCAGCTCCGCCAACTCACCCATGACGGTACCGTAGCCATCGAAGGTGAGTCCCTGATTATCGAAGGGGAAACTATCCCCATTGATCAGGATCACGTCGAAGAACTTCAGACAGCTATCGAACAGATCATCAAAGCCAAAAACGACATCAACGCCACTGCCAAGAAGTTGATCCAAGATATGAATGCCTGCGTCAAGGAAGAAACCAAAGGGCTGCGCATAGAAAAAGAGGCGCTCATCGAAAAGGTAAAGCATCTCGAACAGTATGCTCCGGAATGCCATGACCGCACCTGGAGTGTTGCCACCATGGACCGCGTTCTCGAAGCGGCCCTGGGGCTGGAAATTGCCATACAGAAATTCGTCATTGACCCGCGCGTGGTTGGCGACCGCCCCTTGCAGGCGCAGATCTGGGCTCCGCTCAATGCCGCCATCCACCAGCTTGAAGATCTGGACGCCCGCATGCGTCAGGCATACTTCACCGAAGAGGACTAACCCCATGTCCAAGGCACTCGAACCCTATATTTTGGCGCTGGTTGTTGACGAATGGAAAACAGCGCCATTTGGAACCAAGCGGCAAGTTGTTAATGACTGGGCCGAGCGGCTGGGAATATCGCCTGAAACACTCTATCGCTCCATGCCGACCGACCGCATCCGCCGCAAAGGCGATGTCAAAATAGAGGGCATCGTCGCTGCCGCCGCTACCATTGCCGCCATCAAGCGCCGCCCGCCGGAGCATAAAGGTGAAATTACTACAGCAGCCGCCGTCAAGATCGCCCTGGAAAACGGCGCGATTGCCGAGAGTTATGCCGATGTCAGCATCAGTACATTTGACCGCACCATGCGTGAAATGGGGCTTAACCGCCGTCAGCGCCGTATTCAGCGATATCAGGCGGAACGACCCAATCAGCTGCACCATGTGGACGCCTCCAGCTCGAAAAACTTCTGGGTCAGTAAAGCGCTTAAAAACGGTGATTTTGTGCTGAAACTACATGCCGGGATTGCCGGATACAAAAATAAGCCGGTGCCGATCCGCCTGCGTCCCTGGATTTACGGCCTCACCGATGATTACAGCGGCGTCCACTGCGCTCGCTACATCGCCGCCCTGGGGGAAAGCGCCGGGGATAACATGGATTTCCTCTCCTGGGCATGGAGTAAAAATGATGATTCTTTTTTCTTCGGCCTGCCGGAAAACATCAAAGGCGATCAAGGGCCGATGATGAAAAGCGACGGCGCCCCTGATTGGTTTGGCCGCTTGGGGATTGAGATAGACGGTTCCATTGCTCTTAACAAGGAAAGCCACGGCAAGATCGAGCGCCCCTGGCGCACCATGTGGCAATCCTTTGAGCTCCCATTCTTCGTTGAATCAGACTGGAAACACTTTGAAATTACCCTGTCCGAACTGAACCGCCGCTTCATGATCTACCAGGAAGAGTACAACAGCCGCAAACACCGCTTTGAACGCACCATCACGCGCCGCCAGGCATGGCAGAAAATCAGCCTGTACGGCGGCGCCACCGCTCTGCCGGAAAATGCCCTGCGCACCGTCGTGAAGCGCTGGAAACGCACGGTTGATGCTGCCGGAGTGTTCCCCATCGACAATGTTTTGTACGAGGTCAAGGGACTGCACAGCGCCACCGTCTGGGTTTATCAGGGGATTTTTGCCGACATGATGATGGTTGTCGATGAGCGGGATGGCCGTAAATACGAGGTGGAAAACTTTGCACCCAACAAATACGGCGAATATACCGCGCACACCGAAACACCGCATCAGCAAGCGGTAAAAGCCGCACGGGAGCTGGATGGCCTGACTAATACGCTGTACACCGAACACCCGGTCAGGGCTGCCAATGTGACGCAGTTCCCGACCCGCATCAAAGAAACTCGCCCGCTGGAAAACCCGCTTGATTTGGACCGCATGCCGTCCATGGAAGCGGCCCTGCGGGAGTTGCAAACCGTGAGCGGCTCTATTCTGTCGCTTGAGGAACGGGAGGTTGTGGCGGAGTTGATCGCCCAAAACGGCCTGTCGCGGAAGTATGTCGTAGAACTGGGTCTCGATATCGGGGCCGAACTATTAGAGAGGAGGTACGCATGATGAACAAGCTCGAGGTATTCAGCAGTTTGGGGCTCAAGGTCGATCCCTTCCATAAAGCCTCATTTACCACCGGGGATAGCCTGCGGGTGCTCCGTATTCTGACCATGGCAGTTGAATCACGCGCCATGGTGAGCATTGTCGGCGAGCGCGGCTGCGGTAAGACCGAAGCGGTCAAGGCTGCCCTGAAAAAGCTGGGGGTTACAACGATACACGCCAAGCGGGAAGATCAGGAAAAGCTGACCATTGCTGATATCAAAACCGCACTGATTCTGGAACTGTCCAATGAAAATGTCAAACGCGGCGGCGTTGTCAGCAGTATGCAGCTACGCCGTATTGTCGGAGAAGCATCACGGAAACAGAAGATTGTTGTCGTTATCGAAGAAGCACAACGGCTCCATTCCGCCACTCTGCGCAGCCTGAAAAGTATGCGCGAAATAGAATGGCTGAGTGAGGATGAATTGTTCACCATCCTGCTGGTCGCGCAGAGCGACCCCATGAACCGCGCTGGTGTTTCAGAAGTGAGACTGCGTAGTGATTGCGTACATATGCAGGGTTTGACCGATGCTGAGGCGGCTGGATATGTGCGTTCCACCGTCGGCAGATATTTTGATGATGCCTCCCTGGAAGCATTGTCCGACCTGCCTCAGGCGAAAAACTTTCTGGAGCTGCAGGAACTGCTGGTGGCGCTGCTTTATCACGCTCTCACCGCCGGGCGTGAAGTGGTATCGGAGCAGGATGTGCGTGAGGTGGCCTGCCGAGAATCGGCCCCCCTTCCCCGCTCCGGAAAGGCAAAACCACAGTCACAGCCGGTCAGCAGCGGAGATGCCCTGAAAAGTGTGCTGGCAAAACGCGCTGCAACCAATACGGTAACTTCGCTCAGTGACCATAGGTCAGTGAGCGGAGCCGAACTGTAGGGGGGCGGCCATGCTATTGAAACAGTGCATTACCGAACTAAAAATCAGCCAGAAATCCGTTGCAGAGGGCATTGGCTGGAGCCGCACCGCCGTGAATCTGTTTCTGAATCAGGGGCGGATTCCGGTTGATGCTGAGCGTTTTCGCGCCGGAGTGCGGCGCTTTGTGGAGCAAAACCCGCAGATTGATACCTGGTTGACCGAAAACGGTACACATATCGAGGCGTTATTTGTGCCGCCCGCTGCGTGCGTTGACTTGGAGGAAGTGATTATTGACCTGGTTGGATTTGCGGCCCTGTATGGCCCGAGAACCGACACGCTGAACCGTTTTGCCCGTATGAGCCAGTATCTGCTGGAATGCCTGCGGGCGGTAAACGACACGGCGGAGATAGAAACAGAGGCCGCCAGACTACTGGGAATGAGGGGGAACTGATGAGTACCAAACGAGTTTACAACAGTAAGGCCTCGCCGATCAGTGGGGGGCAGATAAAGAAGCTCCATGCCCTGGCCAATGCCATGGGCTGGGACAAAGAGCAGTACCGGAACAATCTTCAGGTGCAAACCGGTAAAGAATCGTCTCTGACTCTGACGTTCGACCAGGCCGGTTCGCTTATTGATGATTGGGAACGTAAGGCGGTTGCAGGCGGGGTGTGGAAACAGAAATTGCATTCACCCTACAAACCATACAGCAAAAAAGACCATGCACCCTATGGGAAGAAATACACCGATATGGAAGGCCGGCCCGGATTCGCCACCGGAGCGCAGTGCCGGAAAATTGATGCCATGTGGGGTCAGGTTGCCAGGGCAGAAGCCGGAGAACCACGAGACAAGGCACTTGACACATTTGTTCGCAACCGTTTTGGGGTGGCAGGGCTGCGGATGCTACCGATGAATGATGTCGGCAGAGTTATCAAAGCGCTCGAAGGAATGGGCGCTCAACAAAAATCAACAGGAGGTACACCATGATCAGGCGAATAATCAAAGGCTTCTGTGACGTAATCAAACAGGAAATAACCCAATTCAAGACCCGCCGGATATTGCACCGGCAAACTGCGAGGCTGGCGCGATGAATAATTTTATTTGGCTGACAATCTGTCTCACTCTGATTTTGATGGGTGCTGTAATTGGCTGGGGTATGCGTGCCGCCAGCATTGACGACCGATACATCCGCAGTCTGGTCGAGCGCAACGAAACCGAACGGGCCTACTACCAGACTCAATATGATCACTAGGCTTCAATGAATAAAAAAATATATGGGAGAGACGAACATGGCAAGAAAACGAATTGAAGGAACACTGTTCAGCAGTTGGAACGACGTTGACTGCGCACTCATGGAAATCGGCGGCATCGATCGCGAACTCGGCTTATTGGAATCCAGCCAGAATGAAAAAATAGACCAGGTTAAAACCCAGACCAAAGAACTGGCCACGCCGCTGCAGTGCAAGAAAAACGCCCTGGAGCTGGCTATCAAAGAATACTGCGAAGCCAATAAACCTGAGTTCATCAAGGTTAAAACCAAACAGCTCACCTTTGGTGAAGTCGGCTTCCGCCTCACCACCAAAATATTGATCAAACGCGTAGCCGAAACGCTCCAGTCGCTCAAAGACCTCGCATTGATCAACTGCATCCGCATCAAAGAAGAGTGCGACAAAGAAGCCATGAAAAATCTGCCGGATGAAACCCTGGCCGAGGTGGGAGCTGCCCGAAAAATGGAAAATGTATTCGGGTACACACTGAACGTCGAGCGGATCAGGGAGGCGGCGTGATGGAACCGATCACGCCATGCCCATTTATCGAAATAGCAGGAAAGCTCTGGAATATCAGAGTCAAATAAACCACAGGAGGTAACAACCATGGCAGGAATCAAAGACGTGTCAAAAGCGGCAAACACGGATGAACACCAGGTAAAGGCAGTATTCGCGGCGATCAAGGCCAGTCCGGAGCCAGTCATCATCAAGGGATTCGGCACCTTCAAAACCGTCACCCGCAAAGCGCGGACCGCACGCAACCCGAAAACCGGTGAAGCGATCCAGGTACCGGCAAAAACAGTGCTGACCTTCAAGGCAGCGAAGTAACAGTGAAACTGACCATTTTCCTGACGCCGGGAAAATGGTCAGTTATTTGAGCAGCCGAAAGGATATCCTCATGACTCTTCAAAAACGTGACGAATTACAACGAACCCTCAATGATCATGGCCTGACCGTACTCTTTACCCGTGATTATGACGATATCAAACGGCAGCTGGCACGGCTGGCCCAGTTTGAACGGCTGATGATATCGGCTGCCGCCGGTAATCCCGATGTTGAATTTGCGGTTGACCATGTCGCAAAACAGCAGTCAGCCGGAGAGGCAGCCTGATATGGGACGCATGAAACAACATCCTCGTTACAACATCATCAGCTGCCGTATCAGCGACGAAACAAAAGCCTCCGTTGAAAAAGCACTTTCCGGACGCAGCGTGCAGGAGTTTCTGCACGCTGCGCTGGAGGAAAAGCTGATCAACGATCGCCAGGCATGGATTGATGCATATGTGAGCTCACTCCGATGACACAGAATACGAATATAATCTCAGCTACCGGCGTACAGCTTACCGTACAGGGCTACCCTGCCCGTTCAGGCCCAGGTGGTTTGCACATACCGAAAACAGTGCAAGGCATCCAGAAAATGATCGTCTGGCGCAATGAACATGAATCTGCACCGGATTACTGGCTGCGCCTCCTGATCTACGCCGCTTTTCAACGGATGTTTCCGCGCCGCATGCAGGATGCCCCGGCCGCCGATCTGATTGAAGTGGTTGCCGAGGATTGGGTGGAGATCATCGGTGAAGGTATGACCGAGGAGCTGGATCGTGAACGGATCATTGCCGGATTCAAACTGCTCTTCCGTGAATGCCGGCGCTGGCCGCAACCGGCAGAACTGCTGAAACGACTACCACGGCGCATTGTCAAGCCGCAGGCTGGTACGGTGAATGTTGAGGCGGTTGATGAAGCGGCGCATGCCCGGTCAGCCGAAGCGTTGAACGCAATATTGGAGAGCCTGGGATGAGTGATCATGCAAAATATCTGAACTACCTGCAGGTCGATGAGCTGCCGGAGCATTACCAGGTTGTGATCTCTGTGATCGGGATCGATGCCACGGTAAAACTGGCTGAGGCGTTCCCCGGTGTACCGCTCTACTTCAAGCAGGTGCATCATCTGCTTTACCCCGCCAAGCGGGCATACATCCTGGCATATTTCTCCGGCGCCAACCAGCGCCGCCTGGCGCTCGATACCGGCCTGACCCTGAAAACCGTATATAAGATCATCAAGGATGATCACAATGAAAAGCATGCCTGGAAACAGGAAGAACTTATTTAAACGGTTTGCCGATAACCGGTCGGCCTTGGTACCGGTCCATATCGTGTTTCACTTCCAGTGGAGGGGACACAAAAAAAAGGAGAAATCGTATGTCGTATTCAGTAAACACACCTTGTGCTGACTGTACTAAGAAAAAAGAGGGCTGTACCGATGGCATTGTCATAACTGGCGCAGTTCAGGGTATAATCCACGCCATGCCGTTTGGGATCGGCCACCTCGGCAGCGGTAGTGTGACTATGGCATGTTATAATCACATAACCGTTCCGGATAAGTAGTTAACGGTTTGCCGTGCGGCCCAAGGACGATCAATATTGGTCAGACACATTCGATGATAGTAGCTTCAGCCGGTAACGTGCTGGTACTTATGAATGAAATACCGAGAGGACGTTGGTATAAGCCGCACGGCAATTCAAATTAAGGAGAGTATATGAAATATAAAGCAACCGCTATGGTGACGATCGTTAAAGAGGTCACAGTTGAATTCGAGGATGATGGGATTGTGACTCTGGAGGATCAGGCGCAGGACGCGATCAGAGACAGCGACGATATCCCATTGAGTTTGTATAACGACATTGAAGAAATCAGTGACCTTATATGGAAGCTGGCATAACGCCACGCACAGCGGCTTGTCCGCTGCTGCGTGAGTTATGCCGTTGACAAATTCCCCCCTCTCACGATATAAGGCACAAAATACTTCAAAGCCCCTTTCCACCCGGATTGGGGCTTTTCTTTTTTACCCGGTAAAAAGACCCCCCTCCGTTTCTTTCGTATAGTCCCGTCAACAGTACCTCCTTGCAATTGGGGCGGTGATCCCGCCCCGCTTTTTACACTTTAAAAGCCTTCCGACCGGTCGAACAAGCCAGGCCAGTCAGATCGGAGAACACAATGGCCTTATTCGAACCTGCCTTTGCCGCAGCCATGAAATTTGAAGGTGGCTACAACAACGATCCCGATGACAGCGGCGGCGAAACCTATCGCGGTATCAGCCGCGTCAACTGGCCGGGGTGGAATGGCTGGCCTGATGTTGATCACCTGAAACAGCAGAAAGATTTCCCGGTATGCCTCGATCGGAACGCCGATCTTCAGGGGCGCATCAAGGATTTCTACAAACGCAATTTCTGGACGCCAGTTATGGACGAAATCAACGACCAGAACCTGGTTAACTGGCTGTTCGACAAAGGCATCAACATGGGTATCCGCCCGGCCTACAAACTCATGCAGCGGGCGCTGCACGTTGATGAAGACGGCATTATCGGCCCACAAACCAAAGCCGCCATCAACGCTGCAAATCCGGTGGAGCTGCTGGCCGGCTGCCGTGCCGCCGCCAAAGCCTATTACACCCACATCGCCCTGCACAACCCGAAAAAAAGCAAATTCCTGCACGGCTGGCTGGCACGGGCATAAATAATAAACGGAGGAACATCATGAAAAACTGGAAAACATCATTAGCGGGGGCACTGGGCGGATTACCGCAAATTATCACCGGTATCGTCAACAACGACTGGGCTGCAGCAGGCTCCGGCATTACGTTGCTCTTAGTTGGCTTATTAGCCAAGGATCACGACGTAACCGGCGGTACTGTTGTGCAAAGTGCGTTGCAGGGCTGTTAAAAATGGACTCACTGCCACTACCTTTCACTCAACTGATCATCCAGTTACTCGGCCTGCCCGGCCTGATCTTCATTATCTGGCATTTTGACAACAAGCGCCTGGATAAGCAGCAGGCCGTCTATCGGGAACAACAGCAGCAGTACCGTAATCTGTATGAGAAAGAGCAGCAGAAGCTGCGTGAATCATATGATCGGGAACATCGTGCCGACCGGGACGCAACCAATAAAATTCTTAGCCAGTACAAGGATGATGTCAACAACATCGCCAGTCTTTACAAAAACAATGTGCACCTGGTTGGAGACTATGACCGTGCCATGCTCCGCATGGAGAAACTGTCTGAAGAAATGATGTCAGTTGTTTCCCTCAACGCTCAAGCCAGTTCGCATCTGGCTGAAGCGATCAAGAACAATACCTTCTGTCCGCAGGTGCGCCAGCAAGTGGGGAAATCATGAACATGGAACGTGCCGCAATGAGAGGAAGGCTGGCCGAGGCACAGGACCAAAGAGCAAAGCTGACCCTCAAGGGTGAAGGACTCTGTACCGCCATCCGCCAGGGGCTCAATACCGCCCTGACGCCCTTCTCGGAAATGGAGATTCCCCAGGTTGCCCAGCAGACGGATGAACTGGTGATGACCTGGGCCGAAGTGGCCAAGATCGACGGCGATATCGCCCGCCTTGAGAGGGAGTTGAAATAATGGCCGAGAAGGGAGCCCGCGCACAACTGGAGCCAGTCGCCCGGCAGATGTACATCGAAGGGCAGAGCCTCACGGCGATTGCCGAGGCGCTACAGGTATCGCGTAACACCCTCACTGATTGGAAAGCCCGCACCAAAGCACCGAATGATGATCGCGACGAATGGGACAAGGCTCGTGAGATGAAACGCGGCTTCGAACAGCGCCTGGAGGCAATCCGCGAAAACATCATGAACGAGATTGAGGAATCGGCGCTGGTTTCCATCAAACAAGTTTCTCCGGCCATGTTCGATTCCCTGTCCAAGGTTGATGCTCTGCTCGACCGCAACCGCAAAGCCGCCCGTGACGCGCAGGATACCATCGCCAAACAGCGTGGTGAGATGTTCCTCCAGTTCATCAAGGATCTGATCGAGTACGGCGGAAAACATGATGAGGCGATTACCGCCGCGATTCAGGACAACTTTGATGATCTGATCCAGTGGGGCCGGGAGAAGTATGCTGCTTAGCCAGGCGAAAAAGAAAATCTTCGACAAGGAGGTGGAAGCGCTCCGCCAGATGATCCAGGCGGCCGCCAAGCCTTTCCCCGATGACAAATCCGCCCAGAAAGCCCGCAAGGCGCAGGCTTCGGAAAGCCTTGATTTCTTTTGCCGCACCTATTTCCCGCACTATTTCGCCAAACCCTCCAGCCGGCTGCATAAGTATTTCTCCCAGCGCTACCTGGACATGATCCAGACGGCGTTTCAGACCGGCCAGGGGGATAAAGAGGCCAACGCCGCACCCCGTGGCAATGCCAAATCTACCTGGGGCACCTTTGGTCTCCCGCTCTGGGTCGCCGCCTTCCGCAAGCGCAAGTATCCGCTGATCGTTTCCGAGACTCGCAGTCAGGCGGAATCTTTTCTCTCATTCATCAAGTTGGAGTTGGAGACCAACGAACGCTTGCAGCAGGACTTCCCGGAGCTTTGCGGCGAAGGGCCGGTGTGGCGTGCCGATCAGATCATTACCCGCAACGGCGTCAAGATTCAGGCTGCCGGAGCCGGTCAGAAACTGCGCGGTCTACGCCACGGCAATTGCCGCCCCGACCTGGTCATAGTCGATGATCTGGAAAACGACGAATCTGTTGAATCGCCAGATCAGCGCAAAAAACTTGAGAACTGGTTCTTCAAGGCGCTGATGAAGATCGGTCAACCGGATACCGTGTTCATCGTGGTTGGCACCATCCTGCATTATGATTCGCTGTTGTCACGCCTGCTGGTCAAGCCGGGCTGGAAGGGGCAGAAGTTCAAAGCGGTCATGAAGTGGAGCCCGGCGGTCAAGCGCTGGGAAGAGTGGGAACGGATCTACGCTGATATTTCCATCGGCAAGGATATGGCCGAGGCCGCCGCCGACAATTACTTCGCCGCCCATGAAGCGGAAATGCTGGCCGGCACTGAAGTACTCTGGCCGGAGATGGAGCCGTACTACTACCTGATGAAGATGCGGGTATCCGACGGCCCCGCCTACTTCGAGAGCGAAAAACAGAATGAACCGCTCAACCCCGAAGATCAGGTGTTCTTTGAAGAGTGGTTCCAGGACTGGGAAGATGGCGACGTCGATCTGACCTGCATTCCCCACGCCGGTGCCTGCGATCCGTCCCTGGGCAAGCGCAACAAGCGTAACGATCCATCGGCGATCCTGACCGGTCGCATGATCAACCGCCTGCTCTATCTGCACATTGCCGATATCGAGCAACGTCGCCCCGACCGGATTATGGATGACATTCTGCTTTACCACCAACGGGATCCGTTCCTGAAGTTCCGCATGGAGACGGTGCAGTTTCAGGAGTTCTTTGCCCGCACCCTTGAGCAGCGTTCCAAGGATGAAGGTATCACGCTCAATATCGATGACAAGACCCCGAACGCTGATAAGGACTTGCGTATTATCCGGCTGCAACCCTGGATCAAGAACGGCTGGATCAGGTTCCGGAGAGAGCATACCGAGTTGAAGCGCCAGCTGCTTTACTACCGACCCAAAGGGCGCGGCGGTCACGATGACGGTCCTGATGCGCTGGAGATGCTGCTTGATTTATGCGAAGGCGCGCTGATCACCGCCGTCTGTGCCGGCGCGGATCCGAATCAGCACAAAGAGGCAACCCGCCGCGAGAGGCGTGAATCATTCATGGGCAGCGGCAGAGGCGGCAGAGAACGACTATCAGGGCGGAGGCGGGTGTAATGGGTATCAAAGCATATTTGACAGAAAAGCTGTTCGGCGCTGCTATCGAGCAGGCAGTTCTCCAGCGCCTCCCCGCCGCTTCATCCGGTGCCGGAGATGCCACCCCGTGGCGGCGTCTTTCCGGAAACTCCAATCGTGAGCTTCCGGTGGCCGCCTGGCAGCGTCAGGTGGAAGTTTGCTACTGGCTCTGGAAAACCAATCCGCTTGGCAACTGGATTATCGAAACTCTCACCACGTTTGTTACCGGCAAAGGTTTCACCTATACCGTCAAAATTGATGCCGTCAAAGAGATCCTCGACAGTTTCTGGTTTGACCCGATCAATCGCATGGACATCAACCTGGAAGAAATGACCCGCGAGCTTTTTCTGTACGGCGTCCAGTGCTGGCCGGTATTCGTAGCCGAACAGACCGGCAAGGTGCGATTGGGCATGATTGACCCGGCCCTGATCGTGGAAATTTATACCGACCCGCAAAACGCCAAGTTGCAGATCGGCGTTAAAATTCAGACCATGCACAGTGCAGAAACCCGCCAGATGAAAATCATTCTGGCCGGTGAAGCAGAGACCGTCATGTCGAACGATGCCCGCATCATGCGGGACGGTTTCACCGACGGAGAATGTTTCCTCTTCAGTATCAACCGCGTCAGCAACGATCCCTACGGCACCTCAGACCTGTTCGTCATTGCCGACTGGCTCGATGAGTATGAGGAGTTCATCTACAACTACGCCGATAAGGCCCGCAAACAGAACGCCTACATCTGGGATGTGGAGGTAAACGGCGGTGATGAAGCCACCTGCGAAAAAATAGCGCAGGCATATTCCCGGCAGGAAGATGGTGCCATCCGGGTTCATAACGAAAAAGTGAAGTGGGCTACAGTCGCTCCAAACCTTCAGGCCATGGAAATCAAAGAGAGCGCCGGAGTATTCCGCAACCACATCCTGGGCAACAAAAGCATTCCGGAACATTGGTACGGCGGTGGCGGCGATGTAAACCGCAATACCGCATCCGAGAGCAACGACCCGATCATGGCGCTGGTGGACAGCCGCAAGAACAAAATCAAATTTATCATTGAGACGATCTTCACCTATTGCATCCGGAAAGCGCTCGATGCCGGGTATCTGGTAATGCCGGAAGATGAAGCGTTCAATTTCGCCGTACAACTTCCGGAAACCACCAACAAGGATCTGACCAAGATCAGCACCGCCGTACGGGACATCATCACCTCCATGGTCGCTGCCGCCTCCCAGGGGTGGTTGGACGCCGGCAACGCCGCCAAGCTGTTTGCATTGGTAATCGCGTTGATAGGCTTTGAAATCGACACCGACAACCTGCAGGAAAACGAGCCGGGAACAGAAGATTACCAAACGGGTAAAAATGCCCCTGAAAGCCCGGACGGCAATTCAACCGCTACAGACCATGCCACCGGTCCCGGTTCGGGGCTGTAATACGTGTTATAAATCGATTTAGAGGCATGTGCCCCCTCCCCCGTCTCCCCTTAACAGGGGAGGGGCTAACCTCCCCCCTGTTAAGGGGGGATTGAGGGGGGTTAAATAAAACAAAAGGAGGGATGATGTATGGCATCAAAAGCAATCGACAGGAAGTTTCTGGAAGGGCTGGTTTTCAAGGGGGCAACGGTTGAAACCGTAACGGATGAGGATTCCGGGCGCGAAGTGGCACGGTCAAAACCGTTTTCACGGCCTCTTGAACAGAATGACGTATTGGACTGGGTTGATAATGGCGACACAGTCACCCTGGTCACCGCCGACGGCAAGAAATACACCGTCGCCAAAAAAGCCGAAAAGGCCAAGGAGTAATCCATGGTACGCAGCTATCAGATCATGGCGGCCAAGGAAGGCGATGCCACCGGCTTCAAGTGGGACGTGCGTGTTGCCGCTTTCGGCCAGGACTTGAACGGGAATTATTGGGATAAGGAAGTCATGTCCGCTGCCGTCGGCAAGTTCGAGGGCGCCAAGGTGTTCATGCTGACTGAAGCCCAGCATCAGAACAAACCGCATCGTTTCGGCAAGCCGACCGGAGAAATGGTAGGAGTGCTGCAGGGAGCCATTGCAAAGCAAGATGGCATCTATGCCACCCTGATTCTGCTGCCGACCTCCACCTGGTTGCGTGATAATCTGGTTGGCTGTGCCGAAATGGGGCTGGAAAATGTTCTCGGGTTGTCGGTGGATGTCTCCGGAAAAATGGGTTTAAAGCTGGAAGCGGGCAGAAAACTTCCCATGATGACCTCAATCAATTCCGTAACTGTGGATGTAGTGTATGACCCCGTTGCCAAAGGGGAATTTTTAAAGATGGCGGCTGCCAGACAGACCGACCTAGAGGAGGAAACACCCATGATCAAGACGTTAATGGCAGCCTTCCGGCTGCGACACCAGGCTGATGCCGACCGGATTCAGGCCGCATTGGATGGTAAAACCATGACCGAATCACAGGCCATCGAGCAGATGATGGCGGCCATGGACAAGGGCACTAACGCCGCCGGAGCGGATCAGATTCAGGCTGCCTCGGCACTGCTTCAGGAAACCCGCCTGCTGGCCAGCAGCATGCTCCTGGACAAACAGCTGTCCGCCAGCAAGCTTCCCGAACCGGTGCAGGAAAAGCTACGTGCCAGCTTCGGCGGTACGGTGATTACTGAAGATGCGCTGCAGGCAGCTATCAAGCTGGAAAAAGAAACCCTGGACAAGCTAACCGCTTCCGGTCAGGTGCGCGGCGTGGGAGATGTTCGCGTGGGGCGTGAAACCGGCGACAAACTTCAGGCCGCCGTTGATGGCCTGTTCCAGGTGCCGGTGGCCGATGCCATGCGGGATGTTCCGGTTTTCAACAGTATTCGTGCCGCATATACCGAAATTACCGGCGACAGCGACGTACGCGGCTATCAGGACAATGCCAGCCGCATGCAGGCTGCATTCGACACCTCGACCTTCTCCTACCTGCTCGGCAACGCACTCTATCGCCGCATGGTGGCCGATTACCGCGAAACCACTGACTTCGGATTGTCCCGACTGATTTCCAACGTTCGCAATGCCCGTGACTTCCGTCCACTCCAGGCGATCCGTATAGCCTATTTCGGCGACCTGCCTGACGTTAATCCGGAAAATATCGACTACGCCGACCTGGGCACGTTGACGGATGAAAAAATGGAATATGCCCTCAACCAGAAGGGAGGCATCATCACCATTACCCGTAAGATGATCATCAACGACGATATGACCGCCATTAACCGCATCGTCAGTCGTCTCCCCCGTGCCGCCCGCCGAACCAAGGCCAAGCGTGCCTGGAACAAATTTATCAACAACGACATCTATAAAGGCGATTCGCTTGCAACTTTCCACGCCAGCCACAACAATCTCAGCACAACCGCGTATGCCCTGGCATCTGCCGTAGCAGGCCGCACCGCAATTGCCAAGCAGACCGAACCGGGCTCCGGCGAACGTCTGGCACTGCGCCCGGTCACATTGGCTATCCCGTCCGATCTGTGGGACGCCGCCGTTCAGCTCAACCAGACCCGGGGCGTGCCTGGCTCGGCCAATCAGGGTAACTCCATGTTCAACTACTTCGGCGCAAATAACGAAGGGATAATCGAATGCCCCTTCATGACTGACGCCACCGACTGGATGATGTTCGCCGATCCGAAAGATGTGGAAATTCTGGAAGTGGCCTACCTGAACGGTCAGCAGGAACCGGAAATGTTCGTAGCCGATCAGCCGACCGTTGGACAGTTCTTCGTTGCTGATAAGCTGCAGTACAAGATCCGTGATGAGTACGAGTTTGAAATCATGGATTATCGTGGCGCCTATAAAGCTGTCGTTGCCGGTTAACCGTAATGTTGGTGTGCAAGCGTTTGTGAGTTGACATCATGCTGTAAACGGAGTAAAAACCCGAAACTTCGACTCCGCTTTAGTTACCGTCCTGGTACATGAGCGGAGTCGAATTGTTTTCACCCGGTAAAAATACTTTCCCCCCGCCCCTCCTGTAATCTCGCTGCATGCCACTCATTGATTCCATACGCGCCAAAGTAAAAGATGATTCCGGCCGGTTGACAGATCCGGATGATCTCTTATCAGCTGCCGCTGAAGCTATCAAACGCTACAGCAAACACCGGCCACGTCTTACCTGTGCGGATGTTCCGGGTCAGAATAGTTATGACATCCCGCTGCCGCCTGGCTGGAGTCCTGGTTTTTCGGCTGTTGAATCTATTGAGTATCCCGTCGGAGCAGTCCCGGAGACATTGATTGATCCGCGAGACTGGCGTTTCTACCAGACTCCGACCGAAATATTTATCCGTTTTTCCACCATCAAACCTGCAGTAAGTCAAAATGTCAGATTACTGTATTCCCTTCTGCACTCCGAGTTGACACTCCCGGCTGCGGATCTGGAAGCGGTTGCCAATCTGGCCGTCTCGCTCTGTCTGCGGCAGCTGGCAGCTGCCTTCGGTCAGACAAGTGACAGCCTGATTCAGGCTGATTCTGTCAATTATCGCTCCAAATCTGATGAATTCCGCCGCCTCGCAGAGTCATTCGAGGGGCTGTACAAACATCATCTCGGGATTAAAGACACAGATACCACCATCGCAGCTTCAGTAATTGCAACTGCAGCGGACACATCCCGTCCCCGCTTGATACATGGTCGCAGGCGATGAAGCTCCAGATCAGTGTCAGCACACAGGGCGCACTGCTTGACGGAACAGCGCCCAAGGTTATTCAGGCCGGGCTTGATCGCTTTGTAACTCAGGCCACTCTGTTTCTGCTTACCGAAGTACAAAAACGGACGCCGCAGGGGGTCTTTGGTGCCCAGGGCGGTCTGCTCGGATCCATACAGGATCAGGTCTATAATAAAGGGACTCCGATCGTCAAAGGTGTCGTTATGAGCGCCCAGAAATATGCCGAGGTAATTGAAAAGGGTCGCAGACCGGGGAAAGGCCTCGCTTCAGCTGTGCCAGGGGATAAATATGTATCTCCGCTGATCCCCTGGGTTAACAAAAAACTGGGCCTATCTGGCAAGGATGCAGAACGTGTTGCATATCTGATTGGCCGCAAGATTAAAGCCGAAGGATTCGAAGGCCGCCATATGTTTGAAAAAGCGGCCAATGAGAATATCGGCAGGCTTGAGGCCATGGCCCAGGCATGCGGCCTGACCATCGCCAGGGAGCTTAGCGAATGACCATCCGTTACAGCAACATAGCCGCTGATATCAAAACCAGACTGGAGGCGGTACCGGGCAGCGGGATAATTCACATATACGAGCGCCAGGCGGTTGATCTGGCTAAGTTTATCGGACTGTTCAAAGACGGCAGCGGTCGCATCCTGGGCTGGGAGATTACCCGCAAATCCGTTATGGAGCATCAGCAGGGCATCGTATTCCGCCACCATGCGATGATGCTGCACGGTTACATGGGGTTGCAGGATGCTGCAGCCAGCGGCGTACTGTTTCAGGATCTGTGCGACACGATCTGTGATGCCTTTCGTACCGCCGAGCCGCTGTCCGGCTCCAGCTGGATGTATCGCAACGGCGATGACCCGGACAAAACCCCCGCCCAGATAGAGCTGATTGATGATCGCATGTTCGGCAGTGTGTTGTGCCATCACGCGCTAATCAGCCTGAGTGTTACAGAGAGAATCGCCATTTAACCCTTCGACTCCGCTCAGGTACCAAAGGTTGGTGAGCGGAGTCGAACCAAAAAGGAGGAATGCCATGCCGGAAATAACAATTAACGATGCATCAGTACTGCGGATTGTGGAGCTTGTAGATGGTCAGGAAATCGAGGTAACAGGCAGGGGCGACCAGCCGGTCGTCCCTGCTGAAGTATCAAAAAATAAAAAGGAGAAGCTGCCATGATTAAGACTCGCCGCCGGGCGCTGGCCGGAAAAATAGAAGCGACTGAAGGCACCGCAGAAATACTGACCGCTACCGAAGGGGGCATTATCGCCCTGGATGTAAAGTGGACTCCGGATATAAAAATGATCCAGAGAAATGCTGCATTGCCGACGCTCTCCAAGATCAAGCAGATCCCTGGTCTGGCACTGGCTCATGTCGCCTTTAAAACAGAATTGATGGGACGTACGGCAGCATTCTCCACCGTAAATCTGCCGTTTGTTGATCCCTACCTGCGGGCCGCCGGCTTTGCTGCCACACTGGTAGTAACGCCGGGTGCCGAAACCGTAACCTACAAACCGGCCTCGACCGGTATACCGTCGCTTACCCTGGGCGTTTATGTTGACGGTGTCAGAAAACTGATCAGCGGAGCTCGCGGTACCGTTAAATTCAGTGGTACGGTTGGCGAACAGCTGTTTGCCGAGTTTGATTTTATGGGGTCCTACAATGCGGTTTTTGATACACCGTTGATTATACCGACTTTGCCAACTCACACCCCGCCCCAGCTGACCAATGCACAGTTCACAATCGGTGCGTTTGCTCCCACCATCAAAAGCATCAGCTTTGATATGGGCAACAAGCTGGCCCCGCGTGAAGATATCAACGCCGTAAGCGGCTATAAATCATTCATGCTGACGGATCGTGACCCATCCGGAACGTTTGACCCTGAAATGGAGTTGGTAAATGGACATGACTGGTACGGGCTGTGGAAATCGGGCACATCTGCTGCGCTTTCGCTAGGTGCTATCGGAGCCAGCCAGTACAACAAAGTGAAAATAACCGCCCCCACCGTCGTGACAACAAAAGTCAGTGAAGGCGAACGCGAAGGCAATGAAGTTGCCGACACCAGCTTTCAATTGGCAATGGGCACCGGTGACGATGAGCTCGTGATCGTATTTTCGTAAAAAAAGTAAAATCAAAAAGGAGCCACATGTACACCTACACCATAAACGGTACCACCTACATTCAAAAACCACTTGTGCTCGGTCAGATCGGACAGTTGACACGGCTGTTACAGGGCATTTCATTCACGTCACTTGAACCACTCAGCATCATTGCTGCCCTGGGGGAAAGTTTACCGCAGCTCGTGGCTGTCGTAGTGCGCCGCGAGGGCGAACTTTTGGCTGACCGGGATCTGAACGCCATGCAGCGG